>JANMAX010000136.1:0-54916 GCA_031360075.1 bacterium
CATCGGCGGGAATCTCGAGCGACTGGAGCAGCTTGCCGTTCTCGGCGCTGACCACGTAGAGCCGGTCCCTGCCCCCGCTGCCGGCCACGAGCGCCAGCCGAGTGCCATCGGGCGACCAGGTGATCGACGTGCGCAACAGCGGGATGGCCTCGAACATCAGGTTCCGCTCGGCCCGCACGGTGCGGCTCAGGACGCGGCCATCGAACGCCGACATGATGTAGACGTCGTTGTACTGGCGGCGGTCGCTGAAGTACGCGATGCGGTCACCCTGCGGCGACACCGACGGCCAGAAGTTGAGCACGCTCTCATCGCGGCGATGGTCCGTGAGCCGGCGCGCGAACTTCTCGGGGTGGTCGAGCTTCGCCACCGTCGGCCAGTACTTCTTGCGCAATTGTTCGCGCCATTGCTCGTCGAACCGCCGCGACGACATCCCGTACGTGCGCTGGAACGCGCGCTCGAAACTGTGCATCTGGCGGGTGCGGCGCAGCATGTCGCGGAAGCGGTCTTGACCATAGCGCTCGACCAGGAACTCGATCACGCACTGACCCATCTTGTAGACCAGGTACCCGCCCGAATACTCGAGCGGCGGCAGGTAGCCGGTGAGCGTGCCGTCGCGCACGTACATCTCGGCGTTCGGTTCCATGCCGAGCGAGAAGTACTCGGCCATGCCCTCGGCGAACCACAGCGGGATGCCGAACAGCCCCTGCCCAGACAGCAGCGAGACGCCAGGTGAGTTGTAGAAGATGTCGAACTGGAACGCGTGCACCAGTTCATGCACGAGCACGTGCCGGAAGTCCTCGTAGGAACCCGAGAACGGCACGACGACGCGATCGCGCAACGCCTCGGTGAACCCACCGGTGGAACCGTCGATCAGGTCGCTCGTGACGTTGGTCTGGGCGAATTCCTGATGCGAGGCGTACAGGATGATGGGGATGCGCTTGCTGAGCGTGTGTCCGAACTTCACCGAGAACGAAGACTGTGTCTTCTCGGCCAGGTCGAGCGTCCGCATGGCGAGACTGTCGGAACCCGCGTCGAAGAACACCTCGAAGTGGTCAGACTTGATCGTGTGCCACGAGTGGTCGCGGTACTGGACCTTGTTCTGTCCGAAGTACTGCGCCCGAGCCACGCCTGCCAGGCCCAACAGCCCCGCGAGCAGGAGTCCCACACGCATGGGGCGAGTCCAGCGAGCCATCATGAAGTCACACCTTTCTTCCCGGGTTCGCCGCGCCAGTTGCAACCGTGCCATGCTACACCGGCGGCGCCGGGAACGTTCCCGCCACTGCCCGCCGCGCCGCTCAGTACTCCCAGCGCGCCTTCAGGTTGAGGTTGTAGTCCATGCTCTGTTGACCCGGCCCGGATGGCAGCCCCCGCCGCCGGGACACACCGCTCGTCACATAAATGAAGCGGTTGACCCGGTACTCGGCCTCGACGTTCTGCTCGAACAGGTCCGTGGGGTCGAGCCGTGTGTTGGTGACCGCACGGTCCTGCCCGGGGAGGCGTTGCCGGTAACGTACCGCGAATTTGTCTGTGACCTGGGCCCCGACCCCGGCGACGAGGCTGCCTTCGCCGGACAGTACGCCGCCCCGGTCCCGCTGCAGCTCCCACTCGCTGATCGCCCCACGGAAGAAGTCCGAGAGGCCCGAGGACAACTGCGCGTTCAGCTGCCGCGTGAAGTAGTTGTCGAGCGGGTTCGCGACCGATTGGCGGGTGAGGCCGTTCGCGCCCGGTTCGATGACGTTCCCCACGGTGAGCGCGGCAAGGATATCCTGCTGGTTCGTGCCCGGATTCGTACTCGACAGCGTCACCACGGGCTGACTCGATCGCCCGGTGATCTGCGCGGTGATGGTCTCGTTCGTCCCGCCCGCCGCAGCCGTGAGCCGGGTCTCCGCGGCGATGTCCAGCAACGGATCGACCCCTCGCTGGTTGTCGAACGTCACATCGGCGTTCAGGATCTTGAAGCGCCGGCTCAGGAACCAGTACGTCCCGCGCAGCGCGTGCATCTCGCCATAGATGAGCAGGGAATCCGGCGTCTGCTGCAGGTCCAGGTCGGCGTCGAACTCGAGGTCGGCGTCACCCGTGCGCCAGCGCAGGTTGCTGGTGGCGTCGGCCTTGATGCGATACGTCCAGTACAGCGGCTGTGTGGTGGAGGCACGCTTCTGGACCTCGGACTGGTTCGCGAAGTCGAACTCGATCACGCCCTTCTTGAGCCGCGCCCGCCCGGTGACCTGCGGCAAGCGCTCGCCCGCCACGCGCGGGCCATCGCTGACGACGAAGTCCCCGTCGAACAGCACCGCGTACAAACCCTCATCGGCGGCCGCGAAGTCGCGCATGGTGAGGCCGAACCGGTAGTTGCGAAGGTGCGTGCCGTCCAGGTTCACGACACCGTGGCTCGACAGCCGTCCGGTGCGACCCTGCCGCGCCCACAGCGTGTCGAGTGTGAGCTGGGACTGGTCGAAGTGCAGGTCGGCTCCGAGGCCGTCGATGATCTCACTGCGGTTGATCGGACGCACCACACCATCCCGGATGCGCCCGCGGCCGGAGAGCAGCGGGACTTTCGTGGTCCCCGAGATCTGCGCGTTCATCTGAAAACTGCCCCGCGCCGACTGCAGCTGCGGCACCAGCAACGGCAGGACTTGCAGGTCGCCCGCAGGGATCTCGACCTTGCCGCGGATGGCCTCATCGGGGACGCTCGGCAGCTCGCCGAGCGCCAAGCGGAGCGGCACACTCAGCTGGGCGGTGGATTCGACATTCTGCATGCGTGCGCGCAGGTCGCGCGCCTCGACCCGGCCGTCGGCATAGCGCGCCTTCAGCGTCACGCGCTCGGTGCGGATGTCGTGCCAGCCGAACTTGTCGGCTTGGGCATCGACATCGATCACCGGAGCCGCCGGGCGGCCCGAAAGCGCTAGCCTGCCGCTGACCCCGCCATCCCAACCCGCCAGCGACGGCACCAAGCTCGAGAGTGGGGCGATCGGCAGCGCGCTGGCGGTCGCCTCTCCGTGCCAGCTCTCCGCGTCCTTGAGCCAGCGCAGCAACGCCGTGGGTGACAACGAATCGGGGAATGCCGCAGGCGCACGCTCGATCACGGCGGAGGCGCGCAACGAGCCGCCACCCAGCTGGAACACACCATCCTCCAGTTCAAGCCGGTGCGGCCCACCGGCCACCACGAACCACAGCGAGTCGGCGGCGTGCCCATCGAACGTCGGATCCGCAGCGCGTCCCTCGAAGCGCCAGCGCGGATCGCCGGAGCGTCCCTGCACCGTGAGCTTCAGGTTGGCGCGACCCGCGAGCCCCCAGTCCTCGGGGAATCCCACGCGGGTCAGGTCCAAGTGCTGCCCGGTGAACTCGAACGCGTAGGGTCCGCCCGGCGCCGCCCAGCGGCCGCGCGCTTCGACATGCGCACCACGGTCGTTCGCGATGACGCGCTCGAGCACGGTGCCCTGCGCATCGCCGCTCAGCCGGACCGGGGGCTCGGCGACGAAGTGGAACTGCCGGCTCGCCAGCTCGGCGCTCGGCAGCGTCATCCACCACGTCTTGCCATCCCACGCCGCCTGCCCGGTCATGGTGAGCGTGGTGTCCCCGGCTTGCGCGATGAGCGGTGAGAAGCGCACGACCTGGTCACCGAGCACGATCGGGGCAGCCGCGCTGTCGAGGTGGATGCCGGTGAAGAAGCCGTTCGTGGCGCTGGCCCGTGCCGTCAGATCGGGCTTCGGCAGAAGCCGGCCGCGGACATCTTCGAGCTTCCAGCGTGCGAACTTGGCCGACGACCAGGTCGTGCCGCGACCGGACAGATCGCCGGTCACGTGCAGTTCCCCCGCGCGCGCATCGACCATGCCATCGGCAGACTCGAGCATGCCGGAGAGCCCGGTCGCGCGGCCGTCCGGCCATTCCTCGAGCGGCAGGCTGCGGATCGAGTACGGTCCCTTCCAGCCGTCACGGCCGGTGCGGCCACTCAGCGTGAACGTGCCCCCGCGCCGCGCCCCTACAACGCGGAACGAATCGGGCGCGGAAGGCGGGAAATCGACCCGCACCAGCGCGTGATCGGCGCGCCAGCCCTGCCATTCCGAAGCCAGGAGCTTCGCCTCCAGCTGGGCCAGCGGCTCGCCACGCGTGTCGATCCGGTAGCGGAACCAGCCAATCAGGTCGCCGCGCGGCCAGCCATCGAGGTGCAACAGATGCCAGTTCGACGGATCGGCATGCTGGGCGTCCCCGACGATCTCCCAGCCGGCCCTGGACCAGCGCAGCATGCCCGTGACATTGCCGGCGGCCGATTGCGCGCGCAGGGAGTCCATGGCCAACTGGGTGCCGTTCCAGCGCGCCACTCCTGTGCCCTCAGCGGCGAGTCCGTCCCAATCGAGCGTGGTCCGGAAGCGGCCGAGCCAATCGTGGCTGCCGGACGCGTCGAGCACGAACGCCCCTTCGCCCGGCACATCGAACGACTGGTTGTCGAACACCTTGGCGAGCCAGCGCCAGCGCACGCGCCCGACCGTGATGTGCACGCGCCGCAGGGGGTCCCCGCGCTGGTAACCACCCTCGGCCCGCAGATCCAGGTCGCCCGTGCGCAGTTCGGAGATCCGCGTACTGAGCCCGCTCGCGTCCGCGCTGAGATCGGCGGTCAGCTTCTCGAGCTTGCTGTCCCACGGACCGTTGGCCCAAGTCAGCCTTTGCAGATGAACACGGGTGGAAGCGCCGGTGTTCGCGACGGCATCCAACTGCACGCCCGTCACGTCACCGTACGGCTTCGGGGTCGTGACATGGGCATCGCGGATGCTCAGCCGCACCTGCAGCGTACGCGGGCTCGACCGCTTCTTGCTCGGGTCACTGCGCCACACCGGCAAGCGCCAGCCACCGTTGGCACCCATGAGGCGCACGTCGGGCCGCTCGAGCACGACATCGACGCTGCCCTCGCCCCCGGTGAGCAGGCTCCACAAGGAATAATTGACCCGCATCTCGTGAGCGGCGAGCAGCGTGGCGCCGTCTCGGAAGCGGACACGCGGTTCGACAGCCCGGAAGCCGGTGAACGGATTGCCACGGATGTCCCGCATGTCGAGCACCAAGTCACTGTGCTCACGCAGCGTGCGGTTCAGCAGCAGCGACAGTTCGCGCGCCACGAGTTCGGTGCGATTGGTCAGGTACAGCACCACGCTCACCACGCCGAGCACCACGATGCCGATCAGGACCAGCGCCCCCAGGCGCACGAGCTTGCCGACCGTCCAACGCACCGGCTGCGGGACGTGCTCGACGGCTTCCTCGATCTCCTCGCGGATGGTCTCGACCACGCCGTGCGGCTCGTGGCCGGCTTCGGGGGGCGAACCAGGAGTCGGGCGCTTTTCGTCGTCGCTCATGATCAGAAACTCGGGCCGATGGCGAATTGGTAAGCGAAGGGCTGGTGCCGGCCGGCGACCTTGGACCCCTTGAAATCAGGGTTCTGACTCCACGCGAGGTCGAAGCGCAACGGTCCGAACGGCAGCAGGAGGCGAGCCCCCACGCCGTAAGTGTAGCGCAGGTCCCCGGGCTGGCCGCGCCGGGCATCCCACGGTGCCACGAAGTTCGCGAGTTGCAGGTACTCCGGCCGCGCCCAGACGTTGCCCGCGTCCACGAAGACCTCCGCGCCGAATGGTCCGAGCAATGGGATGCGCACCTCGGCATTCGCCAGCAGCATGGCGAGCCCGCCGTCCTGCGGGATGGCATTCTCCGCGTAGCCGCGCAATGAGTTGATGCCGCCGATGAAGAACCGGCGCTCTCTCGGAACGCGCGCCACCAACGGGTCCACTCCGCTGGTCCCGAAGTCGCCGGTGTCGTCGCCGATCGGGCCCATGATGCCGGCTGAGGTCCGCACCGCGAGTTGCCAGCCATTGGTGCGCGGCGAGTACCACGACGACACGAACTGGAGCTTCTGGTAGCTGCTCGCGCCGCGCAGCGGACCACCCGCGACTTCCGCCACGATCGTCTGCAACGAGCCTCGCGTTGGAGCGATACGGTCATCGCGACTGTCGCGGAACAACGACAGCGCAACGCCATTCTCCCAGTACCGGGGCAACACCCTGCCGAGCTCGCGGCGGGTCGAGTCCTGGACGGAGTCCGGCACGCCGGGGACGGACAGGAAGACGTCGTAGCTCTGATGCACCAGCGCCGTGTGCCCGCTCAAGCTGCCCCGGAACAGTCGCGAGAACTCGCGCAGCATGCCGACTTCGACACCTCTGGCGTCACGGCGCTGCAGGAATCGGATGTCGCGGTCGTCGACGAGCCGCTCATAGAACAGCGAGGCCTGCCCCTGCAGTCGCAGCCCGAGCAGCCACGGCTCCACCAGATTGGCGCTCCCGCGGCCGTTGCGCAGCCGCAGCACACGATCCTCGCTGTGCGAGTCGCGGCGCTGCCGGTCGACGGCGACATCACCATTGAGCGACCCGAGCAGCGCCCTGTGGTCGAGGTTGCGGTGCCCCCATGAGCCCGAGAACCGGAACAGGTCGGCCGAACTGCTGCCGATGCCGACGTCGACCCAGCGCGACCGGCGCTCCGCCACCCGCAGCATCAGGTCGAGCACGCCGGCCGTGGTATCGACGATCGTCGACACCTGCACCTGGCTGTAGAGCCCGGTGTCATAGAGTCGCTGCACACTTCCGTCGAGCCGGCTGCGACGGTAGAAGTCGCCGGGCTTGAGCAGGAGCTCCCGCCGGGCGAGCGATTCATCGAGCGAGCCGGGACTGCGGTAGTCGATCCGGCCGATGGTGTAGCGCAGCCCTTCGACAACTTTATAGCGCACGTCGACCGTGAGCGAGTCGGGCGTCCCACGTTTGGCACTCGCCAGCGTGTGCGGCCGGTAGCCGCGTTCCTGGTAGAGCGCCGACAGGTGCAGCGTGTCGAGCGGCAGGAACGCCGGATCGAACGGCCGGCGCGGCTGCGACAGGAGCGTTCGACGCAGTTCACGATCGTGGAACGCCTGCACGCCCTCGAGCGCCACCGCACCCACGCGCGAACGCGGACCCTCCTCGACCACGAACACGACACGCGCCGCAGCGGGATCGCTGGTCGACTCCAGCACCCAGTCGGCACGCGCATCGAGGTAGCCATAGTGCCGGTAGAGCGCCGTGATCGACGCCGTGTCGGCGCGCAGGAAGTCGAGCCGCAGCGACGGCCGGTCGCGCCACGGCAAGTGCGAAGGGCGCCGGGTCTTGAGGTTGGCCGCCTTCATCTTGCCAGCGCCGACATGTTTGTTGCCGCGGAACTTCACCCCGGCGATGACCCGCAACTGGTCCGGCAGTTCGCCCGCGCCCTGCGCGTGCGTGACCGGCGGCGCCAGCCACAGCAGCGGCGCCGATAGCGCCAGGGCGATAGCCAGGACGCGGGACAGGGCGGCGCGAGGCGAGTCCGGCAGGACATGCGCGGCCCCCCCGGCCGAGCCGGCGCATGCACGTCCCGGACCCCGCCTAGCGGTGCGTGGGATCAACCGTGGTCGTCTCCCGGGGAGCCTTGTCGACAGCACGCAGACGCTCGATCGGCCGCAGGATGTCCTGCGAGAAGATGAAGATGAACAAAGAGCCCACGAGCACGAGGCCGACCTTCTGGAAATTGATGTAACTGCGGCCCGACATGGCCCGGCGGCGGACGGCCTCGATCAGCGCCAGCGTGATGTGACCGCCGTCCAACAGCGGCACCGGCAGCAGATTGAACGACATGATGGCGAGATTGATCATGGCGAGCAGGTACAGGAAGCTGTCGAGGCCCTGCTTCGCGGAATCCCGCGCCATCTGGCCGATCAGGATGGGTCCGCCGACCGCTTGCCGGTAGTAGACCGGACGGGACAGCGTCATCCACAGGTTCTTGTACACCATGCTCACGAGCGCGCCCGTGCCCGTGAACGCCGCAGGCACCGCTTCGCCGAACGTGCGCTTGTCGATCCAGGTCAACCCGCGCTCGGCGCCGATGCCGACGTAGCCGTTCTTGCTGTCGGGATGCTCGGGGTCCGCGCGCATCGGTGTCAGGTCGAGTTCGTAGGGCTTGCCCTTGCGCTCGAGCCGGAAACGGACCGGCTGATCGGCCTTGCCCTTCAGGTTCTCGACGATGTCCTCGAACCAACGCACCGGCTTGCCGTCGACGGCCACGACGCGATCTCCCTCGAGCACGCCGGCGCGATACGCGGGCATGCCGGGGGCGACACTGCCGACCGTGGCCGGGATCGGCGGCGGGTTCAGGGCACTGAACCAACTGCGCACCTGCCCCGCGGGAATCGTCACCGACAGCGGCTGTCCGTCCCGCTCGAGCTCGAGCACCGCGGGCTGCTTGTCGCCGAGCGCATCCGCCGCCTGCAACAATTCGTGCCAGCGCGACAGCGGCTTGCCATCGAGGCTCTTGAACAGGTCGCCCTCACGCACGCCGGCGACGTAGGGTGCCGATGTCGGCCGGAGTGATCCGAACATGTTGACGTAGTCGACTTGCTTCATGCCGGTCACGAACATCACGAGCACGACGAACCAGGCGACCACGAGGTTCGCAGCCGGGCCGGCGATGGCGATGATCACCCGCCCGTACCAAGGGTGCGTGAGGAACTGCTCCGGGCCGCCCGCGGGCATCGAACCGTCTTCGCTCAGGGAGTCGCCCGCCATCTGGACGAAGCCGCCGAGCGGGATCCACGACAGGCAGTAGCGCGTGCCTCCGTGGCTGAACCCGACCATCTCGGGCCCCATGCCAAGCGAGAACTTGAGCACGGTCACACCGCGCCATTTGGCGGCAAGGAAGTGCCCCAGCTCATGGAAGAAGATGACGATCCCGAGCAACGGCAATACCGGCCAGAAGCTCAGGAAATTATTGAGGAAGCTGGAACCCACGGCTCCTCCTTGGGCGACGGGAATACATCCGAAGCTACTCTCGTGACTTCTGGAGCGTCAAGCACTTGCCCCGTTTCATCGGCCCGCCCGACGGACCGCAATCGCCCAGACGAGGTCAAGTCGGACGGCCGCGCTCGCGAAGGACCTCGCGATAGGCGGCGAGCGTGCGTTCCGCCGTGTTCCCGATGCTGAATGCCTCGACGGCGACGCGGCCGTTCGCCACCCAGGACGCCCGCAGATCGGGGCGCGCCAGTGCCTCGATGAGCGCGCCCGCGAGCAGCCCCGGCTCCAACCCACCCACGAGCCGTCCCGTGACGCCATCCGACACCACCTCGGGCACGCCACCGACGGCCGTGGCCACGATCGGCACCTCGAGCACCTGCGCATCCAGCAGCGAGGTGCACAGCCCCTCGAGATAGCTGGACAGCGCGAAGACGTCGAACTGCCGCATGAGCGCCAGGGCTTCCGCGTGGAACCCGGGCATGTGGACGCGGCCCTCGAGTCCGAGTTCCGCCCGGCGGCGCTCGAGCGCAGTACGGCATTCGCCATCGCCGAGCCACACGAAATGCGCGCGCGGCCGTGCCGAGATCACCGCGGCGGCCGCCTCGAGCAACAGCACGTGGTTCTTGTGTGGCGCCAGCGACGCCACCGTACCGATCACCTCGGCGTCCGCCGGGATCCCGACCAGCGCTCGCAGGTCCGGCGCGACGTGCGCACCGGCGGCGAGCACTTGCGTCACATCGATACCGCTGGGCACCAGCCGCATGCGGTCCGCAAGCACACCCGAAGCGAGCATGGCCGCGCGCACGCCTTCGCTGATGCACAGGTAGCGGTCCACCGGCAGTGCGTACTTGAGCGCGCTGAACGGATTGCCACGCACCTTGAAGTCGACACGCCTCGAGACGAACACGGCGGGCACGCCCGCCCAGTGCGCCGCTGGCACGCCGAGGGCGTGCGCATGCGCGCTGTGGCAATGCGCGACCTGGGCGCCGTAGCGCGCGAGGGCCGCGCGGGCCGCCAGCGTGGCGAACGGCGAGATCTCGCCGCGGGCCTGCCAGCGCTTGGCGGTGAATCCCGCGGCGGCTGCTCTCTGGAGTAAGGGTCCGTCTGGCGCGAGCAGCAACTGGTCGTGGCCGCGCGCGCGCAGTTCGCGCATGAGCAGCAGCGCCTGTGCCTGACCGCCACGCCAGGTCCGGCCGGTGTCGAGATGGGCGATCCTCACGATCGCGCCGCTCCCGCCGGCACGAGCCCGAGCCCAAGAAACGCTTCGGCCAGTTGCTGTCCGATCGCCGCCGCCGTGCCCAGCTCGATGGCGCGTTCGCGGCCCGCCGCACCAAGCCGCTGGCGTTCAGCACTCGAACCGATCAGGCGCGCCAGCGCTTCGGCGAGCGCCTCGGCATCGCCGCGCGGGACGAGACGCAGATGCACGCCATCCTCGAACACCTCGCGCGGGCCCTCGCCGTTCCCGGTCACCACCGCGCGACCCGCCGCGAGCCCCTGCCAGAGCTTGTGTGGAATGACCCGCCCGGTCTTCTCGCCAGTGCCGAACGCCCCGAGCGCGATGTGCGTCTGCTCGAGGATGCGCGGCGCATCGGCGTAAGCCAGCCGCCCCGTGAACTCGACGCGCTGGAGCTTGGCCCCGGCCGCGAACTCCCGTGCGCTGTCGTAGTCGATCCCGTCGCCGACCAACTGGACCACGAACGGTGGCAACTCCGCGACCCTCTGCTCGAGCAGGACCACCGCTTCCAGCAGCGTGCGCACGCCGTGCAGCGGCAGGAAGCCACCCACATAGGTGATGCGCACCAGTCCCTCCGCCGGAGGCGGAGGAACTTCAAAAAACTCCTGCTCCGCTCCCACCAGCACGCGACGCAGCTTGGCTCGTTCCGCCCCCAGTTCGACGAACAGCTCACCGTGCGCCCACGTGTCGCACAGCAGCAGGTCGGCGGCCCGGAACGCCCAGCGGTCGATGCGACGGTTCCAGCCCGCCTGGCGCGAGCCCGGCTCGTGCAGCCGCCAGTCCTCCACCAGCGTGTCCCAGCGCGACACCAGGGGATCGAACACCACGGGCCGCCGTCCGGCGAGCAGCCGCGCGAGAGGCATGTCCTTGTGACGGAACTCGGGCACCAGCACGGCGTCAGCGGTGCCCGCGACGCGCGACCACTGCGCGAGCAGTGAAGGATAGCGCCGCCACGCCCGCTTGCCGCGCACGCGCGCCTCGCTCACTCCAAAGCCGGCGTGCGCCAGACCGGCACGCAGGATGCGATTGCGCGGGTAGTCCGGGTCCCAGGCGCCGAAACAGCAGACCGTGCTCATTCCGGTCCGCCGCGGTGCGTGAGCCACCACAACCGGGCGTACTTCAGGAACACCTGTGCTGCGGCGAAGCCGCACAACACCACACCGTGCGCGCCATCCAGGATCCCGAACTGCAGCACGTACTGGCGCACGAAGCGCAGCGGCGGCCGCACCAGCACGTCGAGCGGGCCCGCACGCCGGCCGGCACGCCAGGCCTGATCGGCGTTCGCCGCCGAGTAACGCAGCATTTTCTGCACGCAGGCGTCCCACGTCTCGTAGCTGCGATGCTCGAGCTCGAACGGTCCGAGCCCGGCCACGACCGTGCCGCCTTCGACGTGCACGCGTTCGTGGACGAGCGCGTCGTCGAAGCGCGCCGCGTTCCGCGAGAACAGCCGCGGCAGCCACTCGTCGCGCCAGCCGCACCAGCGGATCCGGCGGCCGAGGAACCATGTCGCACGCCGGGCGAACACCAGCGTGCGCCCGGCCGGGAGCGATCCGGTGACGCGCACCAGCGTCGGCACGGACTCGGGGGTCAGCCGCTCGTCGGCGTCGATCCAGAGCACCCAGTCCTGCGTGCAATGCGCGAGCGCGAATGCGCGCTGGGCGCCGAAGCCCGCGAACGCGTGTTCCAGGACGCGCGCCCCAAGACGCTCCGCGGCCGCGCGCGTCGCCCGATCGCCGCGCGGGTCCCACACCACCACGACCTCGGCTGCGAACGCCAGCCGTGGCAGCAGTTGCTCGAGATCGCGCGTTTCGTCACGCGCCAGCAGCAGCACCGACAGCGGCAGGCGCTCAGGCATGTGTCGCCTCGGGCAAGCGTGCAGCGCAGCCACGCGGGTGCTGCTCCAGGTGCGCCAGCACGAGGGCGGCCGCCGTGGCGGGCGACAACGACGGCAGGCAGTTCCAATGCGCACAGCGCGTCCGTTCGCACGCGCGGCAGGGCAGCGACGTCCGCCAGTAGCCATGCGCGGGATCGGCCGGCGTCCAGGCGTCCGGATGCGCGGGGCCGAACCACGTGTAGGTCGGCACGCCGAACGCGATGGCGAGGTGCCGTGGTCCGCTGTCGGTCCCGACCAGCGCCCGCAGCGGCGCGATCGCGCCGGCCAGTGCGGCGACATCGGGCGCTGAGAGCGTCGGCGTCCCGGGTGCCAGGGCGGCGAGCCGGCGCAACACGCCCTCTTCCCCGGGGCCGCCGAGGGCCACGACCGGATGGCCGGCCGCGCGCAGCCGGAGCGCCAGCGAAGCGGTATGCGACAGCGGCCAAGTCTTGCTCGCCCATGAACCCGCCGCCACGAGCGCCACCGTACGCGCCGGATCGGTGACACCGGCGCTCGCCAGCACGCCCTCGCCCGCGGCGCGCGCCCGCGGCGTCAGCACCAGGTGAGGGAACGCCGGCACGTCGCCGCCGCCGGCCGCGCGCGCCAGCCGCACCAATGAGCCGGCGGCATACTCACGCCGGTCGCCGCCGGGATGTACGACGCGAGGCACGGTGTGGTGGTAGAGCCGTTCGCGCCCGCGCATGTCGTAGCCCCACACCGTGCGCGCTCCGCTGCCACGAGCAATCACCGCGCTGCGTGGATTGCCGAAGAAGTCCACCGCGAGCGCCGGGCGCAGCGATCGCAGCGCGCTCAGCGTGCGGAGCGTCCCAGCGGTGCTGCGTTCGAGCGGCCACACCTGCGTGATCCCCGGCTGCCCTTCGAGCAGCGGTGCGAACCGCGCCTCGGTGACGACGTGCAGGGGCGCTCCCGGGAATCCAGCCGCCAGCGACGCGAACGCCGCCGTGCACAGCGTCACATCCCCGAGCGCACGCAGACGCACCGCCACCACCGGGGCGGTCACGCGCCCACCGCGCGTCGCGCGGCGTCACGTGCCCAGGCATCGACAGCGCGCAACTGTTCGAACGACTCCACTGGCGCGGGCGTGTGTTCGGCGAGCACGCGCTCGAGCACCTCGGGGACCCGTCCGAGCACCATGGCACCGTCCAGGAACGCCTGCACCGCCACCTCGTCGGCGGCATTCAGCGCGCACGGCGCGGTGCCACCGTCGCGTCCGGCGGCGACCGCGAGGTCGAACGCTGGGAACTGCCCGGTCTCGATCGGGATGATCTCGAGGCCCGCGAGTGCCGTCACCGGCAGCGCCGGCACGGCTTCGCCCCAGCGTTCGGGCCATGACAGCGCCAACTGGATCGGCAGCCGCATGTCGGCGTGTGCCGCTTGCGCAATGAGCGAGCCATCGCGGAACGTGACGATCGCGTGCAGCACGGCACGCGGCTGGATGACCGCGTCGAGTTGGTCCCATCCAAGCCCGAACAACGCCTGCGCCTCGATGAGTTCCAGACCCTTGTTGAACAGCGTCGCTGAATCCGTGGTGATGCGCGGCCCCATGGCCCACACCGGGTGCGCCAGCACTTCCGCTGGCGTCGCCCGCCGCCAGTCGGGGTGCGTCCGCAGGGGTCCGCCGGACGCCGTCAGTGTCAGCCGGGCGATCTCGCTGGCCGGACGCCCGAGCAGGCACTGGAGCGCCGCCGAGTGCTCGCTGTCGATGGGAAGCAGCGTGCCCCCGGCCCGCTGCAGCGCGGCGTGCACCAGCGCTGCGCCGATGACCAGCGTCTCCTTGTTCGCGAGTGCAAGCGTGGCACCGCGGTCGAGTGTGGCGAGCGAAGCCGCGAGGCCCGCCGCGCCGACGATGCCGTTCACGACGAAGCGGGCACCGCAGCGGGCCGCGAGCCGTGCCCCCGCGCCTGCTCCCACCTCGATGTCGGCGGAGGGTGCTGCCAAGCGCAACTGGTCGCGCGCGCGCGCCGGATCGGCGGCGTGCTCGAGCGCCACATGGCGCGGCTGCCAGCGCGCGGCCTGCTCGCACAGACGCTCCAGAGCACGCCCGGCGGCGAGGGCCACGACCTCGAGCCGCTCGTGATCGCGTGCCGCGACGTCGAGGGTCTGCTCGCCGATCGAACCGGTGGAGCCGAGCACCGCGAGCGTGCGCCGCCCGCTCATGGCCTTCGGCCCAGCGCGAGCCTGCCCAGCGCGAGCCTGCTCATGGCACCTGGAAGATCACGGCGCGCAGATAGTGATACACGATCGGGGCTCCGAAATAGAGGCTGTCGAAACGGTCGAGCACACCACCGTGACCGGGGATCAGATCCGATGAGTCGCCACTGGCGGAGTCCCGCTTGAACAGCGACTCGACCAGGTCGCCGACCTGCCCGCACACGCCGACGAGTGCCCCGACCGCGAGCGCGTGCGGCCAGGTCAGCAGGGGTCCGCCGCCCTCGGCGTGCAGGAACGTCGCCGCACCGATCTGAGCCGCGAGGATGGCGGACACGAAGCCGCCGAACGATCCCTCGAGCGTCTTGCGCGGCGAGATGGCGGCCCATGGACGTGTGCGGCCGAAGAACCGGCCGGCCACGTAGGCGCCCGTATCGCAGCTCCAGGTGACGAGGAATGCGTACAGGACGAGCGAGGAACCGTCGGCGTACGCCAGCCCGGCGCGCCACGGCAGTTCACGCAGCAGCACGAAGTGCGCCGACAGCCAGCCGACGTAGAGCACGCCGAACGCCGTGACCGCCGCGCTCTCGAGCACCCGTGGCTGCCCGCCGCGCCGCAGGGCGAGCGCCAGTAGCAGGAGCAGCGCCGAGGTCGCGAGCAGCGAGACATTGGGAGTCTGTGGACGGTAGGCGAGCCCGAGCAGCGCCAGAGCGGCCAGGAAGCCCAGCCAGCGCACCGGCTCGAGCCCCTTGGCGCGCGCCATGCGGTAGAACTCCTCGAGCCCGAGCATCGTCTGCACGGCCACGAACCCCAGCCATGCCACTCCGCCCGCGCGCGCCAGCAGCAGCAGCAGCGGCACGAACAGCACGCTGCTCGCGATGCGCAGACCGAGCGACCACTGGCCGCGTTTCGGGACGGGCACCCGGGCTACCGGTGTGCCCGGGGTCTCATGCGGGAGCTTCAGCTCGCCCTCCGCTTCAGTCGGACCGGCCGAATCGCCGCTCGCGGCCCTGGAATGCAGCCACCGCCTCGAACAGGTGCTTGCGGCGGAAATCGGGCCATAGCGTCTCGGTGATCCACAACTCGGTGTAAGCCAGTTGCCAGAGCATGAAGTTCGACAGGCGCATCTCGCCGCTCGTCCGGATGAGCAGATCCGGATCGGGCAGGCCCGCAGTGTACAGGTAGCTGCCGAAGAACTCCTCGTCGACACGGGCGGGATCCAGCCGCATCTCACGGGCATCGGTGAGCAGCCGGCGCGCGGCATCGACCAACTCGGCCCGGCCGCTGTAGGACAGTGCCAGGTTCAGCAGCATGCCGGTGCCATCCGCCAGATAGGCCTGCGTCGTGGCGATCTCATCGCGCACCGCGGCGGACAGGTCGGCGGTCCGGCCGATCACCTGCAGCCGGACGTTGTTCGACTTCAGCTCCTTGCGTTCGGCGCGCAGCGTCTGGCGCAGGATGGTCATCAACGCGGCCACTTCACGCGCCGGCCGCTGCCAGTTCTCGATCGAGAACGTGTACAGCGTCAGCACCTGGACACCGAGCGCCGCACAGCCACGTACCGCCTCCCGCACCGAATCCCGCCCGGCACGGTGCCCCATCAGGCGCGGCACGCCTCGGCCCTTCGCCCAGCGGCCGTTGCCATCCATGATGATCGCGACGTGGCGCGGGATGTTCCCGCGCGCGATCAGTTCCTCGGGACTGGGCATTCGCGTGGACAAGGCGTCTTCCGGAAGTCGCGGGACCGGACCGCACCCGCTCGGAGGAACAGCGGCGGCGGCACGGCGGCCCGGCTAGACCTCCATGACCTCCGCCGTCTTCTTCTTGAGGATCTCGTCGATCAGCCCGGTGAACTTGTCCGTCATCTTCTGGACTTCAGCGGTCTGGCGCTTGGCGTCGTCAGCGGGCAGCGTGCCGTCGTCCTCAAGCGCCTTCAGCTCCTTGTTCGCGTCGTGGCGGATCTGGCGCATCGCGACCCGGCCTTCCTCGGCGAACTTGGAAATCAGCTTGACGAGTTCCTTGCGGCGGTCCTCGGTCAGCGCCGGCAACGGGATCCGCACGACGCTCCCGTCATCGGTCGGGTTCAAACCCAGCTTGGCCTCGTTGATGCCCTTGCAGATGGCCTTGATGAGGCTCTTGTCCCACGGCTGGATCACCAGCAGCCGGGCTTCCGGCGCGCTCACCGTGCCGACCTGCTGGATCGGAACATGGGTGCCGTAGGCGTCGACCTTCACGGTGTCGAGCAATTGCGGGCTCGCCTTGCCGGAGCGGATACCCGTGAGCTCATGACGGACGAACTCGAGGGCCTTCTTCATGCGTTCTTCTGCGTCGCTCAGCGTCTTGGATGCCATCGCGTCACTCCCTATAACGGGTCACTCCCCGACGACCGTGCCCACCGACTCGCCGTTGACGATCTTGACCAGGTTGCCGCGCACGCCGACGTTGAACACGATCAACGGCAGCCGATTGTCGCGGCACAGGGAGATCGCGGTCGAGTCCATGACCTTGAGATCCTTGTTCAGGATATCCATGTACGGGATGCGTGGGAAGAACGTCGCGGTCGGGTCCTTCTTGGGGTCGCCCGAGTACACGCCGTCCACCATCGTGCCCTTCAGGACCACGTCGGCCCCGATCTCGATGGCACGCAGCACCGCGGCGGTGTCGGTCGTGAAGTACGGATTGCCCGTCCCCGCCGCCATCACGACGATACGCCCCTTCTCGAGATGGCGCACGGCGCGCCGCCGGATCCACGGCTCGCACACCTGGTCCATCTGGATCGCGGACATGACGCGGGTGAACAACCCGCGCTTCTCCAGGGCATGCTGCAGCGACAGGCTGTTGATGACCGTCGCGAGCATGCCCATATGATCCGCGGCCACGCGGTCCATGCCACGCGCACTGCCCGCGAGGCCGCGAAAGATGTTGCCGCCGCCGAGCACGATGCCGACCTGGACGCCGAGCGCGTGCACGTCCCGCACTTCCTCGGCGAGGGCCGTGAGTACGTGCTCGTCGATCCCGTGACCGGCCTGTCCGGCGAGTTGCTCGCCGGACAGCTTGAGCAGGATGCGCTGCGGCTTGGTCTTCAAAGGTTACTCCGCGCCGAGCCGGAAGCGAACGAAGCGGCGGACGACGATGTTCTCGCCCGTCTTCATGGATGTCTCCCGGACGAGCGCATCGACCGTCTTCTTGTCATCCTTGATGAACGCCTGCTCCATGAGACAGACCTCGGAATAGAACTTGTTGAGCTTGCCATCGACGATCTTGTCGACCATGTGCGCCGGCTTGCCGTCGTTCTTCACCTGGTCCGCATAGATGGCACGCTCGCGATCGAGACGCTCCGCCGGGACTTCCTCGCGCCGCACGTAATCGGCGTTCGCCGCCGCGGCCTGCATGCCGAGGTCCTTGCACAGACGGATGAAGTCGTCCGTGCGGGCCACGAAGTCAGTCTCGCAGTTGACCTCGATGAGGACGCCGATGCGGTTGTCGTGGATGTACGACTCGATACGGCCCTGCGAGGCGGCACGGTCCGCGCGCTTCTCGGCCTTGGCGATACCGGCCGTACGCAGCGCATCGATTGCCTTGTTGAGGTCGCCGTTCGTCTCGGACAGCGCCTTCTTGCACTCCATCATGCCTGCCCCGGTCATGTCCCGGAGCTGCTTGACCTGTTCCGCGGTGATCGTCATGACACTCCCCTGCTCGTTGGAACGCCCGCCCGCACGATTCACATGCGGACGGGCGCGGTTCTGTGCTTCATCAAGGTGGTTCAGGCCCGCGCGGGTGCCGTTCCGGCCTCGGCTTCGGCGGATTCTCCGCCGAAGGAGACCGTCTCCTGATCAGCGCCTTCTCGGGTGATGTGCTTGGCTTCGAGGATCGACTCCGCCACCAGTCCCGAGAACAACTTGATCGCGCGCAGCGCGTCGTCGTTGCCTGGGATCGGGAAATTGATCAGCGTCGGATCGCAGTTCGTGTCGACGACACCGACGATCGGGATACCCAGGCGGTTCGCCTCGGCCACCGCGATCTTCTCCTTCTTCGTGTCGACGATGAACACCAGCGACGGAAGACCCGGCATGTCCTTGATGCCCGCGAATGCGAACTGCAGACGGACGCGTTCCCGCCCGAGCCGCGACTGCTCCTTCTTCGCGAGCTTCTCCATGGTGCCATCGGCGACCATGCCGTCGAGGTCCTTGAGACGCTTGATGCTGGTGCGGATGGTCTTGAAGTTGGTGAGCATGCCGCCCAGCCAGCGCTCCGTCACGTGGTACTGGCCGCAACGCGCCGCGTCCTCGGTGACGATGAGCTTCGCCTGCTTCTTCGTGCCCACGAACAGCACATGACCGCCACCGCGTGTCACCTTGAGGATGGCGGCCTTGGCGTCCTGGATGCACTTGAGCGTCTTCTGCAGGTCGATGATGTAGATCCCGTTGCGCTCCATGAAGATGAATCGCTTCATCTGAGGATTCCAGCGCCGGGTTTGATGCCCGAAGTGAACACCCGCTTCGAGCAGGTCCTTCATGGTGATATCGGCCACGGATGACCTCCTGTGGGGTTCTTCCTCCGCCCCGCCGAGCAGTCGCGCCTCCCCGTGTGAACGGGGACCCCGGCGCGGCGGTGGGGCGTGTGAGATTTCGTTGAATCGAGACGGCGGTGCGTCTTAGCGCTTGCTGAACTGGAAGCGCTTGCGGGCGCCCGGCTGTCCGTACTTCTTGCGTTCCTTCATGCGTGAATCACGCGTCAGGAAACCCTCGCGGCCCAGCAGGCCCTTGAGCGATTCGTCCTTGCTCACCAGACAGCGCGCGATCCCCATACGGATCGCACCCGCCTGCCCGGTGAGTCCGCCACCCGCGACACGGGCGTGGACGTCGTACTGATCGCGCGTGTTCGTCACGACCAGCGCCTGGAACGCATGCAGCACCAGCACCTCTCGCTTGAGGTACTCGAGCGCGCCCTTACCGTTGATGACCACCTGACCCGTGCCCGGAAGCAGGCGCACACGCGCCACCGCTTCCTTGCGCCGGCCGGTCAGGGGCTTCGTCGTTGTCGTCATGAGATCCCCTTTCAGGCCTCGATGGTCCAGGACTCAGGCATCTGAGCGGCGTGCGGGTGCTGAGGGCCCGCATAGACCTTGAGCTTCTTCACCATGGCGCGGCCGAGGCGGTTGCGGGGCACCATGCCCTTCACGGCCTTCTCGATCACGCGCTCGGGGTGCTTCGCCAGCATCGTGGCCAGCTGCGTCCACGTGGCGCCACCCGGATACATCGTATGGTGGAAGTACTTCTTCTTCTCCGGCTTGCCGCCGGTCAGCCGGACCTTTTCCGCATTGACCACGATGACGAAGTCACCGGTGTCCATGTGCGGGGTGTAGATCGGCTTGTGTTTGCCCCTGAGTACCATCGCGACCTGAGTCGCCAGACGACCGAGGGTCTTGCCCTCGGCGTCCACGACCAGCCAACGCCGCTGGATGTCACTCACGCGGGCGGAATACGTCGTCATCCGTCCTCCGATGATAGCCGAAACGGCCGCGCGCGAACGCCTTGCAGGGTCCGGCAGCCGTGATGCACCGAGACGAGCGGCCCAGTGCACAGTGAAGGAAGCGCCGGAAGTTAACCCGGGGCTGCCCCACTGTCAAGACCGGTACAGCAGTCGCAACCCCATGCCGCTACGCGAATTCCTCCAGAAGGGCACGCAATCGGGCGAGCGGCAGACCGACCACATTGGTGTAATCGCCCTCGATCCCCTTCACGAACTGGCCCGCCATCCCCTGGATCCCATAGCCACCAGCCTTGTCGAGCGGCTCGCCGCTCGCGGCATAGGCCTCGATGTCCCGCGGCTCCAGCTTGGCCATGCGCACCCGGGTGCACTCGCTGGCGGTCCGCTGCTCGCCCTGGTGCACGATCGCGATACCGGTCCACACCTCGTGGTGCCGGCCGTGCAGGCGCTGGAGCATCGAGCGCGCCTCGGCGCGGTCGGCTGGCTTGCCGAGGCGCACTCCGCGCCACACCACGACCGTGTCGGCGCCGATCACCACGGCGTCCCGGTGTGCCACGGACACGCGCAGCGCCTTGTCGAGCGCCAGGGCGCGCACCCCGTGGCGCGCATCAGCGTTACCGGGCCAGGCGCGGTCCGGCCCCGGATCGACGACCGTGAACTCCGCTCCCACTTGTCGCAGCAGCGCGACGCGGCGCGGCGAGGCCGAGGCCAGCACGAGTGGCGCCCGGCCACGCCAGAACAGTCGGGAGCGTGCCGAACTCATGACGGCGGTCCCGCCGGCGTCTCGAGCATGAGGGTCACCGGGCCGTCGTTCAGGAGTTCGACCTGCATGTGTGCACGGAAAACACCGCGCTCGACGTGCACCCCCGCGGCCAGCAACTCGCTACAGAAGCAGTCGACCAGCGGTTCGGCGTGCTCCGGCCGGGCGGCGGCCGTGAATTCCGGGCGCCGGCCGTGACGTGCATCGCCATACAGCGTGAACTGCGGCACCACCAGGCATCCGCCATCCGCGTCCCGCACATCAAGGTTCATCTTGCCCTCGCCATCGGCGAACACCCGCAGCCCCGCGACCTTGCCGGCGAGCCAGCGCGCCTCGGGTTCGCCGTCGCCGTGAGTGGCACCGACCAGCACCAGCAGTCCGCCGGCGATCGCACCGGTGACGCGGCCATCGACGGTGACCGAAGCCCGCGCGACACGCTGGACCAGCGCCCTCACTCGCCATCCCCAGAGGCGCGGCGCGATGGCTTCAGCAGCCGCAACCGGCGCTCGACCCGGGTCACGCCCGTCAGCTTGCGAAGCGCGTTCATGATCTCGGCGAGCCGGACGGAGTTCGGCACCTCGATCACGAACACGCCGCGCGCCACCTGGTCCTCGGACTGCATGCCGGCCGTGCGGACGTTGACACCTCCCGAGGCCAGCACCTTGGCGATGTCGGCGAGCAGCGACGGCCGGTCCTGCCCCGAGATGACCAGTCGCACCGGGAACGTATCGCTCGGGCGTGAGTCCCACTCCACCGCCACGCGGCGTTCGGCGGGCGCCTTGTCCCCGAACGTGTTGGGGCAGTCCTGCCGGTGCACCGAGACACCGCGGCCGATGGTGACGATGCCGACGACGGCATCGCCCGGCACCGGCTGGCAGCAGCGCGCGTACTGCACCATGACGTTGTCGATGCCCTGGATGCGCACGCCGCCGGTGGCCTTGCGGCCGACGCCGAGCGCCTCGAGCGGGCCCATCACGAGGCGCTCGGCGAGCCCTTCCTTGTGGGGCGTGAAGTGGCGCGTCACCGACGGCACCGAGATCTGTCCCTCGGCGATGCGGGCGTAGAGCGTGTCCAGGTCCGGGCACTCGAGTGTGCGCGCGATCGGCTCCAGTTCTGGGTCGCCGGCCTTGACGCGCAGCCGTTTCAGCTCGCGCAGCAGCATCTCCTTGCCGAGATGCACGGAGTCGGTCAGGCGCTTCGAGCGCAGCCAGTGGCGGATCTTCGCCCTGGCCTGCGCGGTACGCGCGATCTTGAGCCAGTCCTCGCGCGGCTGTGCCTGCGGCGAAGTGATGATCTCGACCGTATCGCCATTGCGCAGGACATGCCGGATCGACACGAGCTCGCCGTTGACGCGCGCGCCCACCGTGCGCTCACCGACGCGGGTGTGAATCAGGAACGCGAAGTCGAGCGGTGTCGCACCTTTGGCCAGGCGCTTGAGCTCGCGCCGCGGCGTGTACACGAAGACCTCTTCCTGGTGCAGCGCCGTGCGCAGGTAGTCCATGTACTCGTCGTCGCTGGCCTCCTCCTGCCCGCCGGCGATCTGCGTCACGAAGCCACCCAACTGGCGGTCGAGCTCCTCGTCGACCCGGCCACCCTGCTTGTAGACATAGTGGGCCGCGACACCGGTCTCGGCGGTGCGGTGCATCTCACGCGTGCGGATCTGCACTTCGACCATCTCGCCACCCTCGGTCAGCACCGTGGTGTGCAGGGACTGGTAGAGGTTGCTCTTTGGCGTGGCGATATAGTCCTTGAAGCGCTCCGGCACCGGACTGAACTGGTCGTGCACCACGCCCAGCGCGCGGTAGCAATCGTTGCGCGAGTGCGTCACGATGCGCAGCCCGAACAGGTCGTAGATCTCCTCGAGCGGGCGCCCGGATTTCATCTTGTTATAAATGGAGTGGAAATGCTTGGGCCGCCCGAACACTTCGGCCTTGAGGCCGACGGCCTTCAGGGCCTCGCGCAGCTGCTCACTGACCGTCGTCAGGAACGCCTCGCGTTCGGTGCGCCGGGCCTGGATGCGCTCGGCCAGACCCTGGTAAGCCTCCGGGTCGAGCACCTTGAGACTGCGGTCCTCGAGCTCGCGCTTGATACCGGCCATCCCGAGCCGGTGCGCGAGCGGAGCGTAGATGTCCCGCGTCTCCTCCGCGATGCGGCGCGCGCGCTCGCCCTTCAGGTACTCGATGGTGCGCATGTTGTGCAGGCGGTCGGCGAGCTTGATGAAGATGACGCGCAGGTCGCGCGACATCGACAGCAGCATCTTCCGGAAGTTCTCGGCCTGTGCGGCTTCACGGCTGTCGAAGTGCAGCCCGGACAGCTTCGTGACGCCCTCGACCAGCAGGGCGACCTCGCGGCCGAAGTGCTTCTCGACATCGGCGGGCGTGACCTCGGTGTCCTCGACGACGTCATGCAGCAACGCCGCACAGGCCAGCGTCGTGTCGAGCCGGGCCTCGAACAGGTCGAGCAGGATGCGGCACACCTCGACGACGTGCGTCAGGTAGGGCTGTCCCGAATCCCGGCGCTGGTCGCCATGGGCGTTGCCGGCGTAATCGAAACAAGCGCCGAGCCGGTCACGGTCCACCTTCGGGGCCTTCTCGGCGACCGCGCTCATGAGTGCGGCCCGGAGTTCCGGATGCGGGCTACCGCCGGTCATAAGTTCGGCTCTCTCAGGGGACGCGGATCCCCTTCAGCTTCAGCTGGACGCGGGTCTCCCCCGACCATTCGTTGCGGGTCGGGACGAAGGCAAGGTCGGCACGTCCGGCGCGCCGCAGGGCCGGGGCCTGCGCCCCCATGCCGAAACCGATGGCCTCGACCTCACCGCTGTCGTCCCTGGCGATGAGGCGGACATGCTTGCCGCCGCCCACTTCGCGCACGTCGGCGACGCGGACGTCGCTCATGCGGAACAGCGGTTCGGGATTCTCGAGTCCGTGCGGCGCCATGCGCTCGAGCCACTCCACGAGCTCCATGTGGCAGTCCCCGGCACGCAGATCGGCATCGAGCTCGAGCCGCTGCACGAACTGGTCGGGACGGTACTGGTCGCGCACCAGGCGCTCGAAGCGTTCGCGCAGCTCCGGCAGTCGTTCTCGTCGCACGCTCAAGCCCGCGGCGAACGCGTGCCCGCCGTGTGCCAGCAGCAGGTCGGTGCAACCGTCCAGCAGGCGGGTCAGGTCGAGTCCCGGCAGGCTGCGGCCGGAGCCGCGCCCGCGCTCACCATCGATCGCAACCAAGAGCGCGGGCCGCTGGAAGCGTTCGACCAGACGCGATGCCACGATCCCGATCACGCCGGGATGCCAGGTGTCGGACCACAGCAGGATGCTGCTGCAGTCCGGATACGTGAGTTCGTTCTCGACCATGCGGACGGCGTCCACCAGCACGCGCTCGTCGTGCGCGCGGCGCTTGATGTTGTCATCCTCGAGGCTCCTGGCAATGTCCTCGGCTTCCTGGGGCTCACGCGCCAGCAAGAGCCGCAAGCCCTGCTCGGCATTGCCCATGCGGCCGGCGGCGTTGATGCGCGGCGCCAGCACGAACGCCACATGGCCGCTCGTGATGCGCTTGCCCGCCAGCCCGGAGACCTCCATGAGTGCGCGCAAGCCGAGGCGCGGCTCGGCGTTCAGCCGGTCGAGCCCGAGCCGGGCGAGGACGCGGTTCTCTCCGACCAGCGGCACGACGTCGGCGATGGTGCCGAGCGCGACGGCGTCGAGGTAGCGCCGGGCGCGGTCGAGTCCGCCACGCCCGCGCAGCAGACGCTCGACCAGCTTGAACGTCACGCCGACTCCGGCCAACGACTTGAACGGGTAAGGGCAGCCGGGTCGCAGCGGATTGACGATCGCGAAGGCCGCCGGCAGCACCGCGGGCGGTTCGTGGTGGTCCGTGATGACGGTATCGATGCCGATGCTGCTGGCATGCGCGATGGCCTCGACCGCGGTGATGCCGCAGTCCACCGTGACCACGAGCGTGCAGCCCCGGCGCCTGGCTTCCTCGATGGCGTCGACGGTCAGGCCGTAGCCGTCACGGATGCGGTGCGGGATCCGGTACTCGACTCGGCAACCGAGTTCGAGCAACGCACTGTAGAGCAGGAACGTGGACGTGATGCCGTCGACGTCGTAATCACCCTGGACCAGGATCTTCTCATCGCGCTCCACGCCGGAGAGGATGCGCTGCGCGGCGGTTTCGAGGTCGCGCATCTCGGTCGGGTCGTGCAGGTCCTCGAGCACCGGGTCCATGAAACGCCGGGCGAGGTCTTCGCGGGTCATGCCACGGTTGACCAGTGCATGCGTCATCGCCAGCGGGGCCCCCAGCGCATGCGCGAGCGCGACCGCCGCTTCCGGCGAGTGGCTCGGATGCAGCACCCACTGCGGTGAAGCCGTGACGGTCGGCGGCATGAGCGGGATCCCGAGCGTGAGGAGAGGACAGCGGCCACTGGAGTCACGGACTCTAACGGCGCGCGCGCTCATCGGGCAAGCACTTCCACGGCTGCTCCCGGCCATCGCCGCACGCGAGCCGCGCACCGCGCTGTGAACGTTCAGCGACGCGCGGCGGCTCGAGCGCGCAGCGCCTCGACGCGGCCGTCGCTCGCAGCCGGCAGTGCGGCCGCTCGCACCAGCGCCGCTTCGGCACCCGCTTCATCCCCCAGCCGCGCGCGGGTGTCGGCGACCCCGAGCCAGGCTTCATAGAACTCCGGGGCCGCGCGCACCGCACGCTCGAACGCCGTGCGCGCGAGTGCGATGTCGCCCGTGGCGATGGCCGCGCGCCCGAGCTGCCACGCCAGGCCGGCATCATCGAGCAGGTGCTCCGAGGCGCCACGCAGGAGTTCGCACGCGCCCGCCACATCACCCGCGGCAAGACGCGCCACGCCCAGCGCGCCGGCCGCCGCGGGCGCCCCCGGGTGTTCGGTCCACAACAGATCGCCTGCACGCACCGCCTCACCGGAGCGTCCGAGCCGAGCGAGCGAGCGCACGCGGATCATGCCGGCCGCGAGCGAGTGCGGATCGCGTTCCCGGGCTCGTTCCGCCGCCGCGAGCGCGGCGTCGAACTGACCGGCGCGAAACGCATTGGAAGCCCGGGCGACGAGCGCTCCGCCACCCCCGCCCGGATCCGCCGCCTCGGCGCGAGCGATCCACGGCTCGGCTTCCTCGGGCCGCCCGAGACTCCCGAGCAGGTCGGCCATGCCGAGCAGGGCGTCGGGGTCGTGCGGCCGCACCTGTACGATGCGCCGGATGCGCGACAGGTCATCGCGCCAGACGCCCACGAGCGGCACACACACGACTGTTTGGGACAACAGCCAGCAACCGAGCGCGACTGGGCCGGCTTGACGCGCGCGCGCGAGCCGCGAGGTGGCGGGCACGCCTGCAACCGCCGCTGCGAGTGTGGCGAGCGCGAGCGCCATGCCGGCGGCGGGCAGGGCGAGCGAGCGCTCCGCGAACCGCACTCCGGACTCGAGCAGGGCTGCCGCCGCCACCGGCAGTAACGGCGCGACCAACAGCGCCACGGGCAGCAGCAGCGGGCGGCGCGCCCGAACGGCCCACGCGCAGGCGATGAGCACGCAGACCAGGGCCACCCACGCCAGCGCGGCGACCGCGCGCACGGGTGGCTGCCAGACGTCGAGCAACGGCGAATGCGCCGCCCATGGCAGCAACCACGCGAGGTGCGCCCACACCAACGCCGCCATGCCCAGTGCCGCGCCCGGCGAGCCCGGATGCGCCGGGGCGGGCACGAGCGCACGGTGTGCGGCCGCCCACAGCAGGACCACCGCGAGCGCGCTCCAGGCCGGCAGCCAGCGCCGCGAGTGCGCACCGGCGGTGGCGGAGCCACTCCCCAGTCCGGATATCCGCGCATCCGCGGCATCCGCTGCGAGCAGCAGTGGCAGCACCAGCGCGGTCTCCTTGGCGAGGAGCGCCAGTGCCACGCACAGCAGTGTGCCAGCCGCCGCCAGGCGCGAGGCCGCCGCACGCCAGCGCCGGGCCGACAGCAGCGCGCCGAGCGTGGCCAGCACCACGAACGCATCGGCGCGCCCGGCGTTCCACGCCACGCACTCGGTGAGCGCGGGCGCGGTCGCGTACACGAGTCCGGCGCCGACCGCGGCCCACAGCGGCAGCTGGCGGGCACGAGCCAGCCGCGCCAGGAGTACCGCGGAGGCGGCGTGCAGGAGCAGATTGCCGAGGTGGAAGGTCCACGGCTGCCAGTGCGACAGCACGCCATCGACGCGAAAGCTCAGCGTCACGAGCGGCCGCCACATGCCGGTGCCGCCGCCCGTCGACTGCCAGAAATCCTGCGTCAGCAGGTGCGGCCAGTCACCGCCCTGCAGCGCGGCATTGCGAACGATGAGATCGAGGTCGTCCCACACGAACGCAAAGCCGAGCGTGCGCGCGTACAGCAGCAGTACGGCGAGCGCGGGCAACCACAGCGCGACTTCCTCGCGGCCAGCGCGCGTGACACACCGCGTCGCGGCGGCTCGGCCGGGCAACGAGAACGCCCGCCGGCGTACGACTGCCAGCGGGCGCTTGCTCGTGTTCATCCCGAGTCCCCCGTAAGCCGAATTCTGTACGGATCGCTCCGTGGTGATCATTTGACTGGGACGATGATCTCTCATCGCCTCATTGCGACCGACCCTGGGGTGATGGCGGGGCGGGACACACCCCTCCCCCTCTATGCGGTCTTGCTCCGGACGGGGTTTGGCGAGCCAGCACCGTCACCGGTGCTGCTGGTGAGCTCTTACCTCACCGTTTCACCCTTGCCCGCAGCGGCGCGTTTCCGCGCCGCCCGTTGGCGGTCTTCTCTCTGTTCCACTTTCCGTGGACTCACGCCCCCCGGGGGTTACCCGGCGTCCTGCCCTGTGGAGTTCGGACTTTCCTCACGATGCGGCCTCGGCCGCCACCGAAGTGGAAGCGTCGGCACACCTCGCGCGATCACCTGGTGAACTCAGGAACTACCTGCGAAGCGCCTGGTCGAGCGCCTCGTTCACGAGCCCGTCCGCACGGCCATTGTCGTCGCGCGGAACGGATTCGAAACGTACGACCCCCACTTTCGTCACGGCCACTCGGGCCTCGGCGTGCAGGGGCTTGAGACCTTCATGCTTCACCTTGTACTGGCCCAGCATCTGCCGCACCACCAGTTCGGAATCCATGCGCACGACCAGCGTACGGACGGCGTGGCGGGCGGCGGCACCGAGGCCGGCGATCAGCGACCGGTACTCGGCGACGTTGTTGGTGCACACGCCGAGGAACTCGCCGCGTGCCTCGACTTCGTGGCCGCTATCATCGCACAGGACGTAGCCGAGCGCCCCCGGTCCCGGATTCCCGCGGGAACCGCCATCGCAACGCAACGTCCAGACCATATCGGTAGTGGGAGTCATCCGCGCAAACTAACCGCGCGGCCGCCCCGACTCAAGCCGGGGCCGACCGTGCGGCCGCGTGGCTTCGGGCTCAGTCGCGAGGGTCGAACGTGATCCAGCCGGCTTTGAGCAGTGCCGCCCACGCGTCGGCTTCGCCGCGGCTGATGAGTTCGCCCGCGCGCGCGGGATCGAACGACAGCAGGGAGGCCGGCAAGGGCTCGCGCGGCTCGACCACGCACACCCGCGCCGGCGAGCCGACGCGGTCCCAACCCGGCGGCAGGTGACGCAGCTCGGTCTGCAGGTCACGCCAGTTCGCAAGTTCCAGCAAACGCCCACCGAGCGCCACGACATCCGCGGGTGACTCGGCCTGCGCGGGAGATCCGCTCGGCGACAACAGCACCACGAGCAGCGCGTCCGCACCGTGCGCGATGGCGACGTGCAGGGGTTGGTTCGAGAATCCGCCCGCATCGACGAAGTCGCGCCCAGCGACGTGCTCCGGTTGGAACAGCCCGGGGATCGCCGAGGAGGCCACCGCGGCGGACACCATCTCGGCGGCGTCGGCGACCGGGATGACCTCGCCGAGTTCCTGCCCGAGGCCCGCACAGAACAGAGGATCGGGGTCCGGCCAGCTCACGAAGTGTCCGATGAGGCCGCTGTCGATGCCGAGCGCGCTCACCACGAGTCCGGTCCCCGGACCGGCGAGCAGCCGTGCGTCCCCTGCGGCGACGATGCGTTCGAGGATCTGCCGGCGCGCACGGCCGCCCCACAGCCCGCGGCCACGGGTCTCCGGCATGAGCTCGAGTGCCAGCCGGCGCAGCCAGCGTCCGGCATGACCCGGTGTGGTCGCCAGCCACGCCAGCGCCAGCAGCAGCACCACCGAAGCGCTGAAGCGTTGCGGCCACGCCCAGCCCATGATCCACACGACCAAGTGCAAGAGGGCCGCAGCCACCGCGACGCGCGCCAGCCGCAACCGTACCTTCACCGGATCGGCGCCGTGCGAGCGGCGGTCCAGGCCACTCGCGACCCGGTGCGCGTAAAGCACGACGAGACCGCCCGCGAGCGCCAGCACGATCCACAGCGTCGAGTCGAGTTGGATCGAGATCAGGTCGACGCGTGCGCTCCCCTTCTGCCACAGCCAGTAGGCACCGGACATCTCGCGAGAGCCCATGAGGCCCAGGACCAATTCAAGCACGGCCAGCACCGCGGTGAGCGTGCCGACGACGCGCAGCGCCAGCGACAACCAATGCACCCCGAGTGATTCGGCACTCGCCGTGCGCCACACCTGCTCGATCGGCCGCACGTCGCGGCCGGCGGCAAGCCAGGCGACTGCGTTGATCGCCCCGATCGAGACGCCCGCCACCAGGTACGGCACGAGCCGGACGCGCTCGATGACCTTGAGCACGCCGATCTCGTAGGCGCCGAGCGCCCCGCCACCCGACAGCACGAGCGCGATGCGCTGGTAGGGCAGGCCGGGCGTCATCACCGGGTCGTCGCTCATGCGGGGCCGCTGTCCTCGGGCGGCAGCATCATGAACCGCCCGCAGCCGTCGCAATTCAACAGCCGCTCACGACGGCGGGCCTCCTGCAGCAGTGCGGGCGGCAGCGCGCGGAAGCATGCCCCGCAGGCACCATTCGCGACCGCCGCGACCGCGCGGCCGGCACGGCCGGCACGCAGGCGTTCGTAGCGGCTGCGCGTCCCGGCATCCAGCCGGGCGGCGGTCTCCGCACGGCGGGCGTCGAGCGCCGCGCGTTCGGCCAGCAGCACGGCCGACTCGGAATCGAGCTTCGCGAACAACGTCCGGCCCTCGTGCTCGAGCCGTTCAAGCGCGTATGCTTTTTCCGGGCGGGCCGCGGCGGCTCGCTCCTCGGCATCCAGGAGTTCGAGCACTTCCGTCTCCGGCACGTCGCGCTTGGCACGCACCGCGGCGATTTCATGCTGGACGGCTTCGAACTGCTTCTGGTCGGTAACCGACTGCAGTTGGACCTCGAAGCGCTTCACCTGCACGTCGAACGCCGCGATCTCGCCATCGAGCACACGACGGCGCTTGACCGAATCGGCCACGCGCTGGTCCAGGATGGCGAGCGCGTGCCGGGCGGCGGCAAGGCGTGTCTCGAGCGCTCTGCGCTGCTCGGGGTGCTTCGCCAGCGCCTGCTCGCACGTCACGGCCTGCTCGTCGACTTCGTGCAGGACCCAGTGGAGGCGGAGTTCTTCAGTCATGAACCGGTCAGGAACCGATCACGCGGACCGCCGTGCGGAAGAGGATGGTGGGCGAAGAGGGGCTCGAACCCCCGACCCTCTGGTTGTGATCCAGATGCTCTACCAGCTGAGCTATTCGCCCATCCCGACAATCGGTGCCGAGGCGTGTGGGCCCACCTGGATTCGAACCAGGGTCTTACCGGTTATGAGCCGGCGGCTCTGGACCACTGAGCTATGGGCCCAGCGCCTCACCCCACACCTGCGACAGAAGCCGAGCGTTTGTAGCAGAGCGCGTGCATGAGCGTCAAGCACTGCTCCCGGCCCGCAGCCAGGGGGCGCCGGCGGTCGGCCGCCGGCTTCAGAACTGGAAGTAGATGAAAGGATTCGTGCTGAACGGCGAGAACAACAGCACGAGCACGATGGCGATGACCGCGAGCGCCCAGCCCAGGGGCTGGCGCAGGTCCGGCACTAGCTCGCGCTCGCGCTGCCAGACGCTTCGCACATGCAGCGCCACGCCCGCGACGAGCACGACGACGGCCTGGACGTGGGTCCAGTGCGATCCGCCCGGCTCCATGAACGCCATTTTGCCGAGCACGGTGAACGCCGAGCGGAAGTCGGGCGCGCGGAAGAACACCCAACCCACGAGCACGAACAGGAACGTCACGGCCCAGCCGGCGAGCGAACGGAGCGCGGACGGCGGCGGATGGGCGCGGTCGCCCATGAGGTCGAGGCGTAGCTTGTCGAGCGCGAGCCCGGCACCATGCCACGCGCCCCACACCAGGAACGTGAGACTGGCGCCATGCCATAGCCCGCCGAGCAGCATGGTGATGGCGAGGTTCAGGTAGGTCCGTCCCCGGCCACGGCGATTTCCGCCGAGCGGGATGTACAGATAGTCACGCAGCCACGTGCTGAGCGTGATGTGCCAGCGCCGCCAGAACTCGGTGATGCTGCGCGACGTGTACGGATGGCGGAAGTTCGCCGGGAATTGGAAGCCGAACATGCGTCCGCAGCCGGTCGCCATGTCGGAGTAGCCCGAGAAGTCGTAATAGATCTGCCCCGCGTAGGCCAGCACCGCCAGCCATACGCTGAGCGGCGCGAACGCGGCCGGATGGGCGAACACGGGATCCACGAGCGCGGCGAGCGAATCGGCGAACAGCGACTTCTTCACGAACCCGCGCACGAACAACTCGAGTCCGGCGCGGACGTTGTCCCACTGGGGGCGGTGTTCGTGCGTGCGCAACTGCGGCATGAACACCGAGGCCCGCACGATCGGGCCGGCCACCAACTGCGGGAAGAACGACACGAACATCACGAAGTCGCGGTACGACCGCGTCGCGGGCAGATCCCGGCGGTAAACGTCGATGGTGTAGCTCATGCTCTGGAACGTGAAGAACGAGATCCCCGCGGGCAGCACGATGTCGAGCCGGGTCGCATGCAACCCCGCGGCGGTGAGCAGCGGATGCAAGGAGTCGATGAAGAAGTTCATGTACTTGAAGTACACGAGGATGCCGAGATTCGCGACGAGGCTCGCCACCAGGAGCGCGCGGCGCCGTCCGCTGTCGGCCATCCGCTCGAGGTGAAGGCCGACGACGTAGTCGATAGTCGTGGTCGCGAACATCAGGAACGTGAAGCGCCAGTCCCACCAGCCATAGAAGAAGTAGCTCGCCACCAGCAGCACGTTCCGGCGGTGGCCTTCACCGCGCAACAAGCGGGTGATGAGCAGCACCAGCGCCAGGAAGACGAGGAACTCGCTCGAGGTGAAGATCATCGGCCGGCCCGTGCGGGCCGCGCCGGCGGGGCGACCGCCAGCCGCTGGCCCGGGCGCCGTTCACGTTCGAGCTCGGCCGCGAGCAACCGCCCGACCACGGCGTGGCCGCGCGCGTTCAGATGACCCTCCCCCGGCCGGGTGTTGCGGAACCCATGCAGCGGCTCGTGGTCACGGGCGTAGGACTCGAGCAGCGCGTCGGTCGGATCCACCAGCGGCAGTCCGAGCCGTGCCGCCAGCGCGTGATAGAACCGCCGACGCTCAGGATACGCCTCGCGGGCGGGCGAGCCGAAGTACGCGATGTGCGGCACGTACACCAACACGAGCCGCGGCTCGACCGCCTGCACGACAGCGATGAGGCTGTCGGCGAGCGCCGCGGCTCGCGCGGTCACCGGCAGTGCGACGACATCGCGCATGTCCGGGTGGCTGCCCGTGAGCTTGCTCTTGAGCCGGGTGCGCTCCTGCCCGGCCAGCAACGCGACACGGAAGGACAGCATGTTGAGCAGTCCGGAGTACCGGAGGATCGATCGTGCGCGGCCGGCGAGTCCCGTGCCCGGCGGCCGCGGTCCTCCGACGCCGTGGAACTCGTCGAGCGCCGCACGCCACAGATCGCCGCTCTCCAGTTCGCTCAGATCGCCATCGTTGAGCTGGAGCACGAAGAAGTCGGGGTGGAACTCGGCTTCGAGCCGCGGCGCGAACAGCGCGTAGTGGATCGGCGAGCGCCCCGCCGAAGCCATATTCACGATCGACACGCCCGGCAGCAGGGTTTCGGTGACCTCCGAAAAGCGCTGGTCGGCACGAACCTGGAGCCCCTGCCCGAACGAATCGCCCATCAGGACGCCGACCGTGCCACCCGGCCCGGGGCGGAGTTCGTGGTCGAGGACGCCGCGCGAGTTGGCGGTGAATTCGCCCCAGCCCTCGCGGCTCTGCACCACTCGCGAGCCCGGTCGCTGGAGAAATCCGAGTGTCCCGTCCAGCACGACCGCCTGCGGCCGCATGAGCCAGCGCCGGACTGCCCACTCCCCGGAGAGCGCGATTCCGAACAGGAGCAGCACCGCCAACAGCAGGCTCCGGTGGATCGGTCTTGGCGGCATCGAGGGCCCTGGGGAGGTGGACCGGAGGGTCCGAGAGCACGCAGGAGGAGGCACGGAGCACAGCGGGAAAAAGTCTAGCACACGCTCCACACGCCGGGACGTGGCGCCAAGGTCGGTGTGGATGCGACAGTATCCCGGCGGACCGCGGATTCACGACCCGCGTGCCATCCGGCCCACGAAGCCGGCTGCACGAAGCCGCACCGGGCGAGCGATCACCCGATGCGGCCGTGGAACGGACGGCGCGACTACAACAGCTCGGTGTAAGCCTTCAGCCGCCGGCTGCGCGTCGGGTGTCGCAGCTTGCGCAGCGCCTTGGCCTCGATCTGGCGGATGCGCTCGCGCGTGACGTTGAAGAACGCGCCGACTTCCTCGAGCGTGCGCTGGGCACCGTCGTCGGTGAGCCCGAAGCGCAAGCGGATGACCTTCGCTTCGCGGGGCGTCAGCGTCTTCAGGACCTCGTTGACCTCGTCGCGCAGCATCGCGGACGACGCCGAGTGCGCCGGGCTGATGACGCTGGTGTCCTCGATGAAGTCGCCGAGGTTCGAGTCGTCGTCCTCGCCGATCGGGCGATCCAGCGAGATCGGCTCCTGCGCCGCCTTGATGATGGCCTTGACCTTGTCGACCGGCAGTTCGAGCCGCTCCGCGATCTCCTCGGGCGTGGGCTCGCGGCCCAGTTCCTGGACGAGACGGCGGGAGACACGCACGACGCGATTGATGTGCTCGATCATGTGCACCGGCACGCGGATGGTGCGCGCCTGATCGGCGATCGCACGCGTGATGGCCTGGCGGATCCACCACGTCGCGTAGGTGCTGAACTTATAGCCCTTCGTGTAGTCGAACTTGTCGACCGCACGCATGAGGCCCGAGTTGCCTTCCTGGATGAGGTCGAGGAACTCGAGGCCGCGGTTCGTGTAGCGCTTGGCGATCGAGATCACCAGGCGCACGTTCGCCTCGATCATCTCGCGCTTGGCCTGCCCCGTGGCCCGCTCGCCGTCGCGGATCTGCCGGTAGATCTCGAGCAGGTGCTCGCGCGTCATCTTGGCCTCGTCCTCAAGGGCCTTGATGTTCTTGCGCAGGTTCTTCAGCTCGTTCTGGAACTCGGCGATCTGGGCCGGCTGCAGCGCCGATTCGCGGCGCACCGCGCGCAGCTCGCCGGGGCCCCGCTTCAGCCGCTTCGCGAACGAGTTCATGTCCTCGACGCCGTGCCCGTACTGGCGCTCCAGTTCGGTCAGCTGCTCGTCGAACTCCAGCGCGCGTTCGGCCAGCGCCTTCAGCGGCGCGGCGAGCCCTTCGACCATGCGCGGATTCAGCGACAGCTTGTGCATCTCCTGCTGCAGTTCGGCTTCGACCTTGGCGAATGAACCGCGGAAGTGATTGCGGTCCTTTTCGACCATGCGGTCGTCCTGCTTCTCCATGAGCTCGTTGTAGCGCTTCTGCTTCGCAAACACGCGCTCGAGGATCTTGACGGCGCGCAGGCGCTCCTTCTTGAGGGCCTGCTCGGTCGCGGCGGCATCATCGACCTTGATGAAGTCCTCGATCTTGAGCTGGCCGTCCTTCAGCTTCTTCATGAGGATGCGGATCTCACGCAGCGCCGGCTCGGCCCGGAACAGCGCCGAAACAACCTGACGCTCACCGGCCTCGATGCGGCGTGCGATCTCGACTTCGCCCTCGCGCGTCAGCAGCGGCACGCGGCCCATCTCGCGCAGGTACATCCGCACCGGGTCGTCGTACCGCACCGGGGTCGGCGGCGCGGCCTTGGCCGCGGCTGACGGACGCTTGTCCTCGAGCTTGCGCAGCTTCTTCGCGCGCTCGTGGGCCTCCTCCTCGCTCGCGAACACCTCGATGTGCAGGGTGTTGAGCATGGAGTGGATCTCCTCCATCTGCTCGACCTGCTTCTCGGGGTCGAGATCGTCGTCGAGGAGATAGACGATCTGGTCCTCGGTGACGTAGCCCTGACGCAGAGCCAACGACCGGACTTCGTCGATGCGCTTGCGTGATTCCGCTTTTTCTTTTTCCTTCAACAGCTTCTTCGAAGACGCGGTCGCCATGTAGGGCGTTCTCCTCACGTACTCAACTTCTTCAGCGTGCTGGCGATCTCTTGGATCTCCCGCATCAGCCTCGTCGATTCGTCACCGCGGGCAGTCGCGAGCTGGGACTCGCGTGCACGCCGCTCCTGCTGCAGCCGGCGCACCGTGAGCCGCCGGATCGCACCGATCACCTCGGCACGGTGGTCCTGTCCCTCATCCGCGGCGGACGCCAACTCACGAGCGAGCGCCGCTGCTTCGCCATCGTCCTCGGGCAGGACGACACCGTGCTGCCACCACACTGCGGCCAGCGCTCGCGCGCCGGCATCCTCGAAATGCTCCACCGCCAGTTCCCGGCGCACGTCCTCGATCATCTCCGGCGCGTGCCACAGACCGAGCAGCAGCCGGCGCTCGAGTTCTCCCTCGATGCGGCGCTGCGACTTCACCGCGGTGGTCATCGACTGACCGCTGCGGTCCCCGCCGGTGGCGAGGCGCGCCGCGCGCGCGATCACCCCCTCGGACATCCCGAACACCTGGCTCGCGCGTTCCACGAGTAGCCGGTGTCGGATCGTGTCCGTGACACCCGTGAGCAAGCGCACCACCACCTGCAGCGCGCGCTCACGAGGGTCGCCCCCCGCGGCGGTGCGCAGCACGTGCCGGTGCACGAACTCCACAGCGTCATAAGCGGAATCGCGCACTCTACACCATCCCTCGGTCCCCGCGCGACGCACCAGGGTGTCGGGGTCATCCCCGGCCGGCAGATCGAGCACCACGACATCCAGTCCCTCGGCCAGCAGCACCCCCAGCGAGCGCAGCATGGCCTGCTGACCGGCTTGGTCGCCGTCGTAGGTCAGCGCCACCCCCCGGACCAGCCGCCGGAGCGAGCGGGCGTGGTCGGCGGTGAGTGCAGTGCCCGAGGTCGCCACGGTGTTGCGGATGCCAGCCTGATGCAGCGCGATGGCGTCAAAATAACCCTCCACGACCACCATCTCGCCCTCCGCCTTGACGAACTTCCGGGCTTGTTCAAGGCCGAACAAGTACTGACTCTTGTGGTAGACCGACGACTCGGGGGAATTCAGGTACTTGGGGTTGTCGTCGCCCATGGCTCGAGCGCCGAACCCGAGCACGCCGCCCCCCGGTGCGATGAGCGGCACCATGAGGCGGTTGCGGAACCAGTCGAACGTCGACCTCCCGCCTTCCTTGCGGCCGGCGAGCCGGGCCTCGAGCAGCACGTCGTCGCCATAGCGGCTGCGCAGCCGGTTCACCAGGTGATCCCAGCCCGGCAGCGACAACCCCAGCCGGAATTCGCGCTGCGTCTCGCGCGTGATGCCACGCTGCTCGAGATACGCGCGCGCCGCCTCGCCGGCGGTCGGATCACCGAGCCACTGTTCATACGCGGTAGCGGCAGCATCGAGCGCCTCGAGCAACGGCGCACGCTTGCCACGGTCGCCCATGCGTCGCTCGGGGATCGGGATGCTGGCGCGGCGCGACAGCAACTCGACCGCTTCCAGGAATCCGACCTTCTCGGTCTCCTGCACGAACTTGAAGACGTCGCCGCCGGCCTTGCAGCCGAAGCAGTGATAGAACTGGCGTTCGGCGCTGACCGAGAACGACGCCGACTTCTCCTCGTGGAACGGGCACCGGCCCATGTGATTGCGGCCGACACGGCGCAGCGGCACCGTCTGGCTGACGAGTTCCACGATGTCCGAAGCCGCGCGGACACGCTCGACCCAGTCGTCGTTGCCGCCGTCGCGGCCTCCGGCCGGGCTGCGCTGGGCTGGGCCACGGCCGCCCGGCGGGTCACCGCCCGGGCCGCTGCTGCTGAGGAGCCTGCGTTCGTCGGAGATCATCGCAACCTCGCCACGGTCACACCGCGTCCGCCTTCGTACCCATCGCCGAAGCGCTGGGACTCCACTTGCGGATGACCCTTCAGATGCTTCTGGACGGCGATCCGGAGCGCGCCGGTTCCGATGCCGTGGATGATGCGGACCTCGTGAAGCCCCGCCAGCACGGCGCGGTCGAGCGCATGGTCCACCGTGCCCAGCGCCTCGCTGACGTCCATGCCACGCAGGTCCGCTTCGAGCGGCGGCGGTTCGTCGGAGGCATCGTAGCGCGCCACTGGCCCGCGCGACTTGGGGGCCGGCGCCACTGCAGCCGCCGCGAGCCGGCTGACATGCGACTGGATGGTGAAGCTGCCGCGGCGCAACTGCACACGGCCCTCGGGATCGGGCCCGCTCACGATCGTCGCTTCGAACCCGAGGTCGGTGACGCGCACCCGCGAACCCGGCGTCAGCACGGCGGGCACGACCGGCGTCTCGCTCCCGGGCAGGCCAAGCGCTTCCGGCGAAGCCGCCCGCTGGAGGGCGGCCGCCGAACGTTCGACCTGCGCCATGCCGTCGCGCAGCACGTCCGCGCCGGCGCGTGACTTGTCGCGCTTCCTGGCCTCGCGCTGGACGTCTTGCCACAACTCGCGCGAGCGCACCAGCAGCGCCTCGCTCTCGGCGGTCAGCCGGCGGCGGAGTTCGGCCAGCGACTTCCTCGCCTCCTCGGCGCTGTCGCGGTGGTGGGCGGCAGCACGCTCGGCTTCGGCGCGCGCCGCCACCAGTTCGGCGCGCTCGGCATGCGCGGCCGCCAGCGCATCGCCGATCTCCGCCAGCAGCCGTTCGAGCGCGCGCGTCTCCTCCGGTGTGAGTTCACGCGCGCGTGCCAGCAGCGCTTCCGGGAACCCGAGCCGGCCCGCGACGTCGAGCGCGTGGCTCGCGCCGGGCACACCGGGACGGAAGCGATAGCGCGACGTCAGCGTGTCGAGGTCGAACTCCAGTGAACCGTTCAGGACGCCGGGAACTTCGCTCGCGACTCGCTTGAGGCTGCCCAGGTGCGTGGTGATGACACCCCACGCCCCGCGCGCCGCGAGATGCTCGACCAACGCGCGGCCGAGCGCGGCGCCCTCCTCGGGATCGGTGCCAGCACCCAGTTCGTCGGCCAGCAGCAGTGTGCGCGGCCCCGCCGCCTCCGCCATCGCCTTCAACGCCATGAGGTGGGCCGCGAAAGTACTGAGCCCCTGGTCCACCGACTGCTCGTCGCCCAGATCCGCCAGCAGTTCGTCGAGCACCGGGACCAAGCTGCCCTCGGCGGCCAGCACCGGCAGACCGGCATGCGCGAGCGCGACCGCCAGCCCCACGGTCTTCATGAGCACGGTCTTGCCGCCCATGTTGGGGCCCGAGACGAGCAACAGCCGGCCGTGCTCGCCCAGCTCGAGATCCAGCGGCACGACGCTCGCTCGCCGCTCGCCCATGACGAGCAGGGGGTGACGCGCCTGGAGCAGGCGCAGCCGGTCACCGCCCGGAGTCACCGCGATGCCCCCGAACTCGGCGGCCCACGAGCCGCATGCGCGCAGCTGGTCGAGTTCGGCGATCGTGGCTTCGAGCACCTCGAGCTCGGGGGCCGCGGCGCGGACGTCGGCGGCCAGTTCGCGCAGTATGCGGCGTTCCTCCTGGAGCGCTTCGGCACGCAGCTCGAGCAGCCGGTTGTTGGACTCGCACGCCTCGAGTGGTTCGACGAACAGTGACTGCCCGCTGTTCGATGTGTCGTGGACGATGCCCTGCTTGCGCGAGAAACCCGCGGCCGGCACCAGCGTCACGAAGCGGTCGCCGAAGCGCGTCACGTAGCTGTCCGGGCCGTGTCCCGCGGCCCAGCGCTCGAGCGTGCGGTGCAGCGCGCGCTCGCCAGCTGCGAGTCCGCGACGCGCGCGCGCCAGTGCCGGTGAAGCGTCATCGCGCACCCGGCCGTCGGCATCGAGCGTGGCCGTGAGCCGGTCGCGCAGGCGCTCGAGCGGCGGCAGCTGCCCGACCGCGGCGGCCAGCAGGGGATAGCGCACGGCGGTGTGCGCATCCGTCCACGCGGCGCGCGTGCGCGCGGCGGCGGCGAGCCAATCGCCAACGATCGCGAACGACTCGGGTTCGAATGCATCGCGGGCGTCGCCGGTCAGCACCTCGGACAAGGCGCTCGGTGCCGCAAAACACCACGCTTCGGGCTCGCGCTGCCGCCGGATGGCTTCCGCAAGCCGTGCAGCCGCCTGCGCGCGCGCCGTGCTCGCGGTGATCGGGCCGGCCGCCAACAGCGCCGCTGTGGCACGCGGACTGGTGGCACGCTCGGCGAGCGCGCGGACGACGCGAGGGAATTCGATGAGTTCGAGGGAATGCGGGTGCACGGCGACGCTCGCGACCGCAACCCCACCCGCCGGCGTCAAGGACCCGCGAGGCCGGACGGCGGAGAAGCGGATGATGCCGCGACGCTCAGGCCTGGCGGCGCGCCGCCAGACGGCGGGAAGCGCTGCGCAGCTGTTCGTGCAGCCAGAGTCCGCCGGGAAGTCTCATGCCCCACTCGCTGACGCGATCCGCCGCTGCGAGGAGCGGAGCGGGAGTCACACCGTGCGCAGTGGCGTTGCGCGCGAACTCCAGGCCCGGCGCCTGGAGCAGGACGACGACGAATGCGGTGCTGGCCAGGCCCCCGATGGCGAAACCGACCAGCCCGCCCACCGCACGGTCGATCCAGCCGAACGGACCGTCATGCGCTGCTTTCGCGAGCAGGTCACCCCACCACTGGAACACGGCCGCGACACCGAACCCGGTGAGCACGGCCACCGTCCACCGGAGCAGCCCGAAGGCCCACTCGGGGCGTGCGGTCCGCCAGTGCGCCCCGACCCAATCCGAGACGAAGGATCCGGCCAGGACGCCCAGTAGGATGCCGAAGAAAGCGAAAACCTGCGCGACAGTGCCGCGCAGGAGTCCACGAATCACGAACGCGACCAGCAGGATCGCGACGATCCAATCGGGCCACGTGAGTTGCTGGAACAGGGTCAGTGCCTCAGATCTCCGCGGTCCGCTTCGCGATGTTCTTGCGTTTGGCGGCGTTCAACTTGCGCTTGCGCCGTTCACTTGGCTTCTCGAAGTGCTGATGACGACGAAGGTCCGCCATGATGCCGGCCTTCTCACACTTCTTCTTGAACCGTCGCAGGGCACTCTCGAAGGACTCACCGTCCTTCACTCGGATGCCTGGCAATCCATTCCCCCCTCTCTCGACACGGTCTTCCCCTGAAGAAAGAGATAAGGGTGGTAAGTCATTGGGCGCACGAAAAGTGTGCGCGGAGGACGAAGCTCGGATATCCGTTCCAGTCTATGGCCGCGATCCCCCAGCGTCAAGGCACAGACGGCGGAAACAGCGCCGCCAGGTCATCGGCGGGCGGCCCAGTGCGCCGCGAGTGCCACCGAGGCGGTCTCTGTGCGGAGCCGGAGCGGAGCCAGTCCAACGGCGGCGAAGCCATGCGACGACAACAGATTGCGCTCGTTTTGAGAGAATCCGGACGAAGGCCCGACTGCACCTGTCACGGCTCCGTCAGCGGGCAGGTCGCAGCTCGCCACAGCAACTCCGTCGGGGTCAGCGAGCCAGCGTTGATCCCGTGCCGGCCCCGCAGGAAGGTCCGCTACCATTTGCGCCAGCGGGACGGGTAGCGCGAGTCGCATGAGCCAGGCGGAGCGGCTCTGTCGCAGCGCGGCGACCGCGAGCCGCTCCCAGCGGTCCAAGCGCACCGACGAGGGCCAGCTCACGCGCTCGGTATCGACGGGCTGGAAATCGGTGACCCCGAGTTCGCCCAACTTCTCGACCAGCCAATCCCCGCGCTCCCCCTCCGGCGCTCCACACCACAGGCAGCTCACGGGTGGCGGCGCCAGCCTGCGCACGTCGGTCACGGCCAATTGCACATCGGGCCGGGTGCACTCGACGACGAGCGTCGCCAACAGGCCGGCGCCATCGCTGGCGGTCAACCGTTCACCCTCACGCGCACGGACGACCTTCGCGACATAGCGCGCTGCATCGCCATCGAGCGTGAGGCGCGCACCGCGGAGGGCCAGGTCCGGCACGTACAGGAACGAGGGTGCGGCTTCAGCCGCCGAACGCATCTCGCACCTTCTCGAACACCGAGCGGGATGGCTTCGGTGGTTTCAATGCCTCGGCGTTGCGCAGTTCCTCGAGCAGCTTCTTCTCGGGTCCCGCGAGTTTGGTCGGCACCCAGACGCGCAGCCGGACGTGGAGATCCCCGCGCCCGCCACGCAGCCCCGGCAAGCCCTTGCCCTTGAGCCGCAACGTGTGCCCGCTCGGCGTCCCTGCCGGGACGTCGACGTTCGCGGCGCCGCCCGCGAGCAGCGGGGTCTCGACCTTGCCACCCAACGCCAGCACCGCGAAGCTCACGGGCAGGTCGAGCGCCAGATGATCGCCATGGCGCTCGAACAGCTCGTGCTCGGCCTCCTCGATGAGCACCACGAGATCGCCGGCCGGTCCACCGCGCAAGCCCGCATCCCCGAGGCCGCGCAGCGGGATGTAGTTACCCGCAGCCACACCCGCCGGCACCTTGACGTTGACCGTGTCGCTCTCGCTGACACGGCCATCGCCGCGGCAGGACTTGCACGGATTCGCGACGATGTTGCCCTCGCCCTCGCAGCGCGGGCAGGCCGAGACGTTGACGAACTGGCCGAACACGGTCTGCTGCACGCGCCGCACTTGACCGCGGCCCTGGCACTGGGAGCACACGCTCTCACCCGTCCCACCCCGGCCGCTGCACGTCTCACAACGTTTCAAGTGCTTGACCCGGATCTTCTTCTCGACGCCGCTCGCGATCTCCTCGAGCGTCAGCGGCAGACGGACCTGGAGATCGTCCCCGCGCGCCGGCCCGCGGCCACGGCCACCCCCGCCGCCGAACAGGTCCTCGATCGAACCGTCGCCGCCGAAGTCGCGCATGAACGCGCGCAGTGCATCGGACAGGTCGAAGCCCTGGAACCCGCCGCCGCCATACCCGCCGGCGGCGGAGCCACCGCCCCCCGTCGTCGCGGCGTGGCCAAACTGGTCGTACCGCGCGCGCTGCTGCGCGTCACGCAGCACTTCATAGGCCTCGGTGGCCTCCTTGAACTTGGTCTCGGCCTCGGAATTGCCGGGATTGCGGTCGGGATGCCACTGCATGGCCACCTTGCGGTAGGCCTTCTTGATCTCGTCCTCGGTCGCGGTCTTACCGACGCCCAGGACCTCGTAGTAGTCGCGCTTGGCCATCCGCTAGTGGTCCGCCCGCGCCACGACCACGCGGGCGGCGCGAAGTGCGCGATCGCCGCGGCGGTAGCCCTTGAGGACTTCCTGCGCCACACACCCCGGGGCGACACCCTCGGGAGCCGGCACCTCGAGCAGGGCGTCATGGAACGCCGGGTCGAACGGCTGCCCGTGAGTGACGATGGTCGTGACGCCGCGGCGCGCGAGCGCGTCGCGCATGCGCTGTGCGGTGAGCGTCACGCCCTGCGTCCACGGGTCTGCGGCCTGTTCGGGCGTCACCGCAGCCAGCGCACGCTCGACGTCGTCGAGCAGTTCGATCAAGTCCAGCAGGATGCGGTCCTCGGCGGCACGCACCCCGTCCTCGCGGTCGCGCTGTGCGCGCCGGCGGAAATTCTGGAGCTCGGCCTCGGTGCGCAGCCACTTGTCCTTGTAGTCGGGCGCCTCCGGCGCCTCGGGCCCCTCCGGCGCCCGGGCGCCTTCGGCGGCGCCGGGTGCGGACGGAGCGGCACCAAGCTCATCGGCGCGGGCGGTCTCGGCGGCGAAGGCCTCGACGGTCTCACTGGTTCCAGATGGGGACGCGGTCGGACTGTCGTCCAGCACTTGCTTGTCGTTGCGATCGGCGCGGCTCACGGGCTCGCGGGCGGCGTCGCGGATGTCTTCAGTCATGTTCGTCATCCTTCGGAGAAGTCGGCTGCGCCAGGACGGCGTCACGCCGTGAGCAGGTCGGAGACGCGCGTGCCGACCAGGTCCACCAGCGCGATCGTGGTGGCGTAGTCCATGCGCATCGGCCCCAGCACACCCACCGCGCCGGGCACCGCGCCGGGCAGCGGGTAGCTGACCAGACTGAGCGAACCGAGCGGATGCACCGGGCCGACGCCGACCTGGACGCCGGCATGACCCTGCGGGCCACTCACCATCAGACGCTCGAAAGCGCTCCCGGATTCGAGCGCACGCAGCACCGGGCCCAACTGGGCGGCGTCCGCGAACTCCGGCTGGCCCACCATGTGCGAGACGCCGGCGGTCAGCAGCGGGGTCTCGACCGAACGTCCCCAACTGGCCGTTGCCGCACGCGCCACGATGCGCACCGCGGAGTGCCGGGCGAGCGCCGGGTCCGAGGCCAGTCGCGTGCGCGCCGAACCGAGCGAGCCGCCGAGCAGGCGCTCACGCAGCACCTCGGTGACCTCCCTCAGGTCACTTGGAGCGAGCGGGGTGTCGAGTTCGAGCACCAGCGTGCGCGAGCGCAGGCCGGCCAGCCCCAGCACGAGCATGACGCGGCGCTCGGCGAGCGGCTCCAAGTCGAGTGATGCGAGCGGTTCGCCATCGAGCGAAGCGGCGAGCGCCAGTCCGAGCTGGTGCGAGAACGACGCCAACAAGCGCGAGGCCTCCTGGAGCAGGCGCTCGACATCGTGACGCGACTGCGACAGGCGCTCGGCGATGGCATCCTCGATCTCGGCCGGCAGGTTCGCCGGCTGGATCACCGCCCGGACGAAGTACGCCCAGCCGGCCGCACTCGGCACCCGGCCCGCCGCGGCGTGCGCGCGTTCGAGCAGCCCCATGGCCTCGAGCTCGGCGAGCGTGCCGCGCAGACTGGCGCCCGACTGGCGGACGTCCGCCGCGCGCGCCAGACGCTCGGAGCTCACCGGGCGGGCATCGCGCCGGTGCAACGCCACGAGCCGCGCGAACACGCGCCGCTGGCGATCGGTCAGATCGGGGTCGGCGGCGGACAGCCGCCCGGGGATCACGGAAGAGGACATGGCGAGGAATTCACGCACGCGAGGCGGGGGAAAGTCAAACCGGCGCGGTTCCCTACCGGGCCCGAGCGCGCAGCAGGCGCGGCACTCACCGGCCGGCGCCCGCAGCCTCCGAGCACGCGATCGCTCAATGGATGAGGCGGAACAACCGCTCCCAACGGATGTAGAACGGCATGTCCCACCAGTGCTTGGACGCGGTCGAGAAGTACAGGAACAGCGCACGACCCTTGACATAGTCCATGGGCACGAAACCCCAGAACCGGCCATCGAGCGAGTTCTCGCGATTGTCACCCATCATGAACAACATGTCGGGCGGCACCGTCTGCAGCGTGCGATTGTCGCGCGGAGAACGGCTGGCCGGCTCCTCACTCGCATCGGTATGTCGCACGTAGGGCTCGACGAGTTCCTTGCCGTCGACCAGCACCTTCTTGTGCCGGATCTCGACCGTCTGCCCCCCCGTCGCCATGCAACGCTTGATGAAGTCGGTCGACGGATCGAGCGGGTACTGGAAGACGATGATGTCCCCCGTCCTCGGCTTGCGGAAGCCCGGGAAGCGGACATGCGTGAACGGCAGCTTGGCGCCGTAATCGAGCTTGGTGACGAACAGGAAATCGCCGACCAGCAGCGTATCGCGCATGGACTCGGACGGGATCCGGAACGCCTGGATCAGGAACACGCGCACGACCAGCATGAGCACGACCGCCCATGCCAGGGACTCAACGTTCTCGCGGAACGCGGAGCCCGATGGCGTGGCGGGCTTGGACGAACTCCTGGACGAACGGCTCACGCAGCAACCTCCACGGGTTCGAGCGGGCGCGCCCGGACGGCGAGCCACGCGATGGTGTCGTCGGCCACAAAGCGCTGCGTGGCGGGAATGCGATAGCGGCCGGCCAGGGCTTCGAGCCGCCCGGCGTGCACCGCGGCGCTCAAGGCCGCGCCGTAACGGGATTCGAGCGCACCGCCCTCCGCGACGGACAGGTCCCGCAGATCGAGGCCGGAGGCAAGCCGTAACGCCAGCATGACGGTCTCATCGGCACGCGACACCGCCGTCTCCGTCTCACGCTCGACCGCGGGGTCTTCCCCGCGCTCCAGCCGTGCCGCCCAGTCTCCGAGGGAGCGTGCATTGGCGTAGCGCTCGCCCTGCCACAGCCCATGCGACGACGGCCCGAGCGACAAGTAGTCGCGCCGCAACCAGTACGTCAGGTTATGACGGCTCTCGGCATCGGGCCTGGACCAGTTGGAGGTCTCGTAGGGCGCAAGTCCGGCACGCCTGAAGCGTGCATCCGCTTGGGCGTGCAGTTCAGCTTCGAGTTCTGGGGGCACCATGGCGGCGATACCGCCCAGGATGGCATCGCCAAGCGGCGTGCCGTCCTCGGGGATGAATCCGTAGGCCGAGATGTGCTCGGGCTCGAGCGCCAGCGCGGCATCCAGTGTGCGCGCCCAGTTCGCGGCGTTGTGCGCGGGATAGCCGAACATGAGGTCGAGCGACAGGCGGCGAAAGCCGTGCGCGCGCGCCAACGCGAACGCCTCGCCCGGCCGGTGCTCGTCGTGCAGGCGGCCCAGCGCGGTGAGTTCCTCCGGGACGAACGACTGGGCGCCCATCGACAGCCGATTGACGCCTGCCGCGGCCCAGGCGTCGAGCAGGCCTGGTTTCACGGTCTCGGGATTGGCTTCCAGCGTGATCTCGGCGCCGCTGGCGAGGTCGAAGTGCTCGCGCAAGGTCTGCCACAGCCGCGCGAAATGGCGCGGCGAGATCGCCGATGGCGTGCCGCCGCCGAAGAAGACCGACGTGAAACGCTGGCCGGAGGCGAGCGGTGCGCGCCGCGCCGCCTCGAGCGCCATGCCGGCCAGATAACGCTCGACCGCCGCGCTCGACAAATGCTCCTTCGAGAAGTGGCAGTAAGGGCAGGGTGCGGCGCAGAACGGCACATGCACGTAGAGCGCGAGCTGCGCCTCGGAGCGCGCGCGCAGCCCCGGACCGTCGGGCGGCGAAGTCATCAACGGATGACCTTGAACAGGCGGTCGAACCGGATGTGAAACAGGCCGTCCCACCACTGCTGCCCTGCGGTCGAGAAGTAGATGAACAACGCACGGCCCTTGACCAATTCGATCGGCACCGTGCCCCAGAATCGCGAGTCGTTCGAGTTGTCGCGATTGTCTCCCATCATGAACAGTTCGCCCGGCGCGACCGTGGGCGGCGCGTAGTTGTCGCGCGGCGTGTAGCCGGCCGGCTCCTCGCTCCAATTGTCGTGTTTGATGTAGGGCTCCACCGCCTTCACGCCGTCGACGTAGAGATCCTTGTGCTTGACCTCGACCGTCTGCCCGCCGGTGGCGACGCAGCGTTTGATGAAGTCCTTGGACGGATCGGTGGGCCACTGGAACACGATGACCTCGCCGCGCCGCGGAGCGTGCAGTCCGGGCAGGCGGATCCGCGTGAACGGGATCCGGGGCCCGTACTCGAGCTTGTTCACGAACAGGTAGTCGCCCACCAGCAAAGTGTTGCACATGGATTCCGACGGAATGCGGAACGCCTGGATGACGAATGTGCGTAGCACGAGCGTGATGAGCACCGCCCAGACGATCGCCTCGATGTAGTCACGGGCGGTGGAACGCGGGGCACCGATCGACGACATGATTCTCCTTGGCGCGGCGTCCGCCGCGGCCTACCCACTGCGAGCAACGCGGTCCACCTGCCGCGAGCTACCCGCGGTCCACTTTCAGCACCGCCAGGAAGGCTTCCTGCGGAACCTCGACGGTACCCACCTGCTTCATACGACGCTTCCCTTCCTTCTGTTTCTCGAGCAGCTTCCGCTTGCGCGAGATGTCACCACCGTAACATTTGGCGATGACGTTCTTGCGCAGCGCGCCGATGGTCTCACGAGCGATGATCTTGCCGTTGATCGAGGCCTGGATCGCGACCTGGAACATCTGGCGCGGGATCAGCTCTTTGAGCTTCTCGCACAGCGAGCTGCCGTACTGGTAAGCCTTGTCGCGGTGCACGATGGCCGATAGCGCATCGACGACTTCGCCGTTCAGCATGATGTCGAGCTTCACCACTTCGGCTTCCTGATAACCCGAGAACTCGTAGTCGAGCGATGCGTACCCCCGCGACACGCTCTTCAGGCGATCGTAGAAGTCGAGCACGATCTCGCCGAGCGGCAGCCGGTAGGCAACGCGCACACGCTTCTCCTCCAGATGCACCATGTCCTGGAACAGACCGCGGCGGTCCTGGCACAGCTTCATGATGCTGCCGAGGTAATCGGTCGGCGTCACGACGTGCGCCAGCACCATGGGCTCCTCGATGGCCTCGATGTTCTGCACCGGTGGCATCGCGCTCGGATTGTCGACCTTGAGCAACTCACCGTCCGTCTGCAGCACGTGATACATCACGCTCGGCGTGGTCGCGATGAGGTCGATGTTGAACTCGCGGCGCAGGCGCTCCTGGATGATCTCCAGGTGCAGGAGCCCGAGGAAGCCCGAACGGAAACCGAAGCCGAGCGCCACCGAGGTCTCCGGCTCGTAGTCGAGCGAGGCATCGTTCAGGCGCAGCTTCGCGAGCGCTTCCTTGAGGTCCTCGTACTGCTCGGAGTCGATCGGGTAAAGCCCCGAGAACACCATCGACTTGGTCTCGCGGAAGCCCGGCAAGTGCTGGACCGCGTGCGCCTGACCGGCGAGCGCGAGCGTATCGCCGACGCGCGCGTCGGCCACCGTCTTGATGCCGGCGACGACGTAGCCGACCTGTCCCGCTCTGAGCGCCGGTTCGGGCGACAGCTTGAGCCGCAGCTTGCCGACCTCGGTCACCTCGTGCACGGTGCCGGTGCTCACGAACTGCACCTTGTCCCCTGCCTTGAGCGTGCCGTCGACGACCCGCACCAGACAGACGACGCCGCGATACTGGTCGAACTTGGAGTCGAAGATGAGTGCACGAAACGGTCCGTCCGGGTCACCCGTCGGCGGCGGGACATCCAGGATGACGCGTTCGAGCAGTTCCGCCACACCGATACCGGTTTTCGCGCTGATCCGGCAGACGTTCTCGGCCGGGATGCCGGCGACGTGCTCGACCTCGAGCGCGATGTCGTCCGGACGCGCGGCGGGCAGGTCGATCTTGTTGATCGCCCCGACGATGGTGAGCTTCTGGTCCTTGGCGAGGAAGTAGTTGCTGAGCGTCTGCGCCTCGATGCCCTGGGACGCGTCGACCACCAGGATCGCACCCTCGCAGGCGGCCAGCGCGCGCGACACCTCGTACGTGAAGTCGACGTGCCCGGGCGTGTCGATGAGGTTCAACTCGTACAACTTGCCATCGAGCAGGGACTTGTACTCCATCGCGATGGCGTGCGACTTGATCGTGATGCCCTTCTCGCGCTCCAGATCCATGTCGTCCAGCACCTGCGCCTTCATCTGCTGCGGCGTCAGCGTGTGCGTGATCTCGAGCAGCCGGTCCGCCAGCGTGCTCTTGCCATGGTCGATGTGCGCGACGATGCAGAAGTTACGGATGTTCTGGAGCCTGGGATCGCTCAAAAGTGCCGCCGCAGGAGGAGGCGCACGCCGAACCGGTCGCTGTTGCCCGCGGGTACGGGCGGAGCGCCGGCCGGCAGGGCCGGGTCGTTCTGGAATTCGACATCGAAACCGCGAAAATTCGCATCCACATAGGCGTCGATCAACGCGTAGGCCAGCGCAGCGCCGAACCACCACTGCCGTCCGAGCCGCTGCTCGAGCCGGGCATTGTACTCGTTCACGAGCTGGGCCTCACGCGACTGCTCGGACCCGGCGCGGGCGGCGTCCAGTTCACGCAGCAGACGGTCGAGTTCACGCTGGTCGCGGACGATCCTGGTGCCGAGGTAGCCTTCCCCACCGGCCACCAGTACGGCCTTGAACCAAGCCCGGTTGTGGAGCTGTCCCCAGCCCGGGATGAGCAGCGAGCGCAGCATGACGACGCGCGGTTGTTCGTGCCATGGCTGCTTGCGCGCCGTGTCCGCGCGCGCCGGGACTGGGCTCGCTGCCGGACCGCCGACCACGTCGACTCGCGGCACCGCGCGCGCACTGTCGCCCGCCGCCTGGGCGTGCGCCACGGGCACGCAGGCCGCCGCGAGTAGCAGCACCGCGAGGGCGAACGCCCCGCGCGGCGGGAAGCATGGCGGGAACGCGTGGGAATCGAACCCACCTCGGACACCGAAGGCGCCCGACACAAGGATTTGAAGTCCCCGGGGACCACCAGATCCCATTCGCTCCCGCAGCACATCGTGTCTCACGCCGTCACCAGTTCGACCGCGCGTGCGGGCTTGCCCTTGGCCCGCCGCACGACTTCGCCGGCCACGACATGCCACACCCGCCGCCGGCGGAGTCCGCTCTCGTACGCCTTCGCACGGCGTGCGGGCATGCATACGAGCAGGCCGCCCGAGGTCTGCGGATCGTACAACGCGTCGACCATCAGCGGTTCCGCACCTGCCACCAGGACCCTCTCGGCATAGTAGTCGCGATTGCGCGCCAGTCCGCCGGGTGCGACGCCCGCGGCGAGCAGCTCGAGCGCATGCGGCAGGAACCAGGCGGCGTCCGGCCGCAGCCGCAGCGTCACCCCGGAGGCGTCGGCCAGCTGGGCAGCGTGCCCGAGCAGCCCGAAGCCGGTGACGTCGGTCGCGGCGCGGGCACCACAAGCGACCGCGGCCTCCGACGCCGCGCGGTTGAGCGTCGTCATGTGCGTGGTCAGCTTCTTGATCAGCGCCGCATCGAGTTTGCCCTGCTTGAGCGCGGTCGACAGGATTCCGGTGCCGATGGGCTTCGTGAGGTAAACCCGATCCCCGGCGCGAGCACCGGCGTTGCGCAGCAACTGCCTGCGCTTGGCGATGCCGGTGACGGCGTAACCGAACTTGAGTTCGGGGTCGCGCACGGAATGTCCGCCGACCACCGAACAACCCGCCTTTTTCATGACGTCCAGCCCGCCCTGCAGCACCGCGGCGATGACCTCGGGCGCCAGTGCCTGCTCGGGCGCGCACAGCAGGGCCAGCGCGGTCAGCGGACGACCGCCCATCGCATAGATATCCGAGAGCGCGTTCGCCGCGGCGATGGCGCCGAAGTCATACGGGTCGTCGACGATGGGAGTGAAGAAGTCCACGGTCTGCACGAGGGCCTCACCCCGGCCATACGCGAACACGCCCGCGTCGTCGAGCGTGGAGGAGTCGACGAGCACGCGCTTGTCGCGCGGGGGCTGCTGCAGGAGACCAAGCGCATGTCGCAGGTCCGCCGGACCCAATTTTGCCGCTCAACCGGCAGCCGCGACCAGCGCGGTGAGCTGGATCTCGATGCGTCGGCGTTCGGTCACCGGTGGCGTCCGTTCGGTCGGCCTGTGGGGGACATCACGGCGTCGATCAGAGGTCGCGCCCCACGGCGACACACTCGATCTCGACCCGCGCCGACTTCGGCAGCCCCGCAGCCGCGATCGTGGTGCGCGCCGGCGGTTCCGCTCCGAACGCCGCGCCATAGACTTCGTTCATCGCCGCGAAATCGGCCATGTCGGCCAGGAAGACCGTGGTCTTGACCACGTCGCCGAGGTCCAGTCCCGCCCCGCGCAACACTGCGGTCAGGTTCTGCATGACGCGCGCCGTCTGTTCCTTGATGCCGCCCGCCACCAGTTCCCCGGTCCTCGGGTCGATGGGAATCTGTCCCGAGGTGTACACCAGCTTCTGGCCCCCGTGCAGCCGCACGACCTGGGCCTGCGAATACGGTCCGATCGCCTGAGGGGCATCCTCCACGTGCAGTGCGCTCTTCACGGCTTCCTCCCGCGTCACTCGACGGTGACGCTCTTGGCCAGGTTACGGGGCTGGTCGACGTCGCAACCACGCGCGACGGCGATGTCGTAGGCCAGCAGCTGCAGCGGCACCACGGACAGGATGGGCTGCAGCATGGGGATGGTCGCGGGCACGTACAGGACGTGATCGGCCTTCGACCGCACGTCGGTATCGCCCTCGGTCGCGATCGCGATGATGCGGCCCTTGCGCGCGCGCACTTCCATCATGTTGCTCATGATCTTCTCGTAGGCCGAGTCGCGCGTGCAGATGAACACCACCGGCATGTGCTCGTCGATCAAGGCGATGGGGCCGTGCTTCATCTCGGCGGCGGGATAACCCTCGGCGTGAATGTAGGAGATCTCCTTCAGCTTGAGCGCGCCCTCCAGCGCCACCGGGAAGTGGAAGCCGCGGCCCAGGTAGATGAAGTTGTCGTGCTTGCCGTAGAGCTCGCCGATGCGCTGGACCTCGGCGCGCCCCTGCAGCGCCTTCTCGATCTTCTCGGGCAGCGCCATGAGTTCACGCGCGATTTCGATGCCGTAGTCGCGCGACAGCCCGCGGTGCCGGCCGAGCAGCAGCGTCAGGAGCGCCAGTACCGTGACCTGGCTCGTGAACGCCTTCGTCGAGGCGACGCCGATCTCGGGGCCCGCATGGATGTAGACGCCGCCGTCCGACTCGCGCGCGATCGTGGAGCCGACGACGTTGACGATCCCGAGCGCCTTGGCGCCGCGGCGCTTCGCTTCGCGCATCGCGGCCAGCGTGTCGATGGTCTCGCCCGACTGCGAGATGACCAGGATGAGCGTGCCTTCGTCGATGATGGGGTTGCGGTAACGGAACTCCGAGGCGTACTCGACCTCGACCGGGATGCGCGCGAACTCCTCGAGCATGTACTCGCCGATCAGCCCGGCATGCCACGACGTCCCGCAGCCGAGGATGATGATGCGGCGCACGTCGCGCAGTTGCTCGGGGGTGAGGTTCAAGCCGCCCAGTCGAGCCAGGCCCTCATCGAGCAGGAGCCGGCCACGGGTGGCATTCCGCACCGCGTCGGGCTGCTCCATGATCTCCTTGAGCATGAAGTGCTCGTAGCCGCCCTTCTCGATCTGGGACAGATCCCAGTCGACGTCATGCACTTCCTTCTCGACCCGCTCGTGCGCGATCGTTGCGGTGTGGAACCCGTCGGGCGACAGCACGGCCATCTCGCCGTCGTCCAGGTAGATGACCTGGCGCGTGTGCTCGACGATGGCGGCGACATCGGAAGCGAGAAAATACTCGCCGTCGGCGATGCCGACGACCATCGGACTGCCGTTGCGCGCACCGACCATGACACCCGGTTCCTGCGTGCACATGACCACGAGGCCGTACGTACCCTCGACATCGCGCAACGCCGCACCCACGGCGCGTTCCAGCTTGAGGCCGCGCTTCAGGTACTTCTCGATCAGGTGAGCGAGCACCTCGGTGTCGGTGTCGGTCGCGAACGCATGCCCTTCGCCGATCAGCGCGCTCTTCAGCGTCGCGTAATTCTCGATGATGCCGTTGTGCACGACCGCGACCTGCCGGGCCTCGTCGGTATGCGGATGCGCATTGGTGTCGTTCGGCTCACCATGCGTCGCCCAGCGCGTGTGACCCATGCCGAAGCAGCCCTTGATGGGATGCCCCTTGAGCAGCGCTTCCAGCTCACGCAGCTTGCCCGCGGCCTTCACGACCTGGAGCTGGCCATCGCCATGCACGGCGACACCTGCCGAGTCGTAGCCGCGGTATTCCTGCCGCTTCAAGCCTTCCATGAGGATCTTGAGGCAGTCCCGGTGGCCCACGTAGCCGACGATGCCGCACATGTCACGCCCCCCCGCGAGGTGCGCCGAGCGCCCGCCGCGCCTGATCCACGATCGCACGCGTGCCGGCCGCCTCGGGCGACTCGGCGATGACGCGCACGACCGGTTCAGTCCCCGACGCCCGCACGTGAACCCACGTCTCACCACGGGCGAACCGCAAGCCGTCCGCGGCATCGAGTTGCCAGCCGTCGAACGCCTGCTTCAGCCGCTCCGCAGCCTGCTCCCACGGCTCTTCCGGCCGGGCGAGCTTGTCCTTGATCATCACGTAGCGGGGCAGCGTGTCAGCCAGCTCGCGGAGGCCGGCGCCGTCGCGCATCGCATGCGCCACCAACGCCATCGCCACGAGCGCATCGCGCCCATGATGTGCCGCCGGCAGGATCATGCCGCCATTGCCCTCACCACCGGCGGCGGCATGGTGCGCGTGCATGGCCTCGACCACGTGCGCCTCGCCCACCGGCGTGCGGAACAGCGGCACTCCCGCTTGCTCGCACACCGTTTCGAGCATACGACTGGTGCTGAGGTTTGTCACCACCGGGCCACGTTGCGTCACGAGCGCCACGCGGGTGCCGAGCGCCACCGTGTACTCCTCACCCAACGGCACCCCGGCCGCGTCCACGAACGCGGCCCGGTCGCTATCGGGGTCACTGGCGATCCCGAGATCGGCCCCCGCCTGGCGCACCGCCGCGCCCAGCGCACCCAGATGCTCGGGCAACGGCTCGAGCTCGCGCGTGAACCGGCCGTTCGGCTCGCAGTCGAGCTTCGTGACGCGCGCGCCCAGTTCCATGAGCAGCGCCGGCAGCGCCACGCCGCCGACACTCGCGCAACCGTCCACCACCACATGCAGCGCGCGCCTGCGGATCGCGGCCACGTCGATGTGCGGCAACCCGAGCACACGTTCCAGGTGCCACTCGAGCGCCTGCTTCTCCTCGCGCACCGAACCGACCTGATCCCAGGGCGCCCACAGGTCGCGGTCGGTCTCGAAGCGCTCGCGCACCTCGCGCCCGGCGCGCGGTCCCAGGAATTCGCCAGCGCCACTCAAGAACTTGAGCGCGTTCCACGCAGCCGGGTTGTGGCTGGCGGTGAGGATGATGCCGCCCGCCGCGTGCAGGTGCTCGACTGCGAGCTGGGTCGCTGGCGTGGTCGCCAGTCCGATGTCGATGACATCACGCCCGGCGGCATTGACACCCGCGCACGCCGCGAGCCGGACCATCGGTCCGGTGAGGCGGGCATCGCGGCCGATCACCACCGGCCCGTCGCCGGGAAGTACCCGGGCGAACGCCGCGGCGAAGCGCGCGACGATCGCGGGGTCCAGCGAGTCGCCGATGATGCCGCGCACCCCGGCCACACTGATCATGAGTGATGACGTCGACGACATCGGGTTCCCTCCGGGAATCGTCCCTGGCACAGCCCGCCGGCCCGGAACCAGGACGGGCCGGCGCCCGGCGTCGAGCGCCCGGCACCGGCCCGTCGGGCCTGCTGCGCGGGTCGCGGACACCGCGTGCGGTGCGCCGTGAAGTCCGCGATTGTGGACAATGGAGCTGGTGATCGGAATCGAACCGATGACCCCGTCATTACGAGTGACGTGCTCTACCAGCTGAGCTACACCAGCTCCGAACCTTCGAGACCCAGCCCGACCGCGGCGGGCCACTGCGACGGATGGTGCCACCCCCCAGAATCGAACTGGGGACACCACGATTTTCAGTCGTGTGCTCTACCAACTGAGCTAGGGTGGCGAAAGCCTGCGAGTCCGCACAGGACCCGACGGGCCGAACGGTGTACCACGGCAGCGGAATGAGCGTCAACCCGCAGCCCCGCCCCGACTTGCGTCCCAACCCAGCGCTGCGGCGGCCGGCCCGCGAACACGCTCATGAATCGCCGTCCCGGCGCCGCCGGTCGCGGCGCGACTGCCGCCGGTCCACGGGCTGCCGGCGGTCCTGGTTGTCGAGTACCGGCAAGGTCACCACGAAGACCGATGACCACTCGTCCTCGCTGCGCACCCGGATCTCGCCACCGTGCTCGCGCACGATCTGTTGCGCCACCCCGAGCCCGAGAGCAGCGCCCGAGGCCCCCGCCCCCCCGAACGGCGCGAACAACTGCTCGAGCGCATCGCCGGCCTGCTGGGACCGGTCATGCACGACCTCGAGCACGACATGCGTGCCGGCACGCCGAGTCTCGACGCGAATGCGGCCGCCGAGCGGCAGTCCTTCGAGTGCGCAGGCCACGATGTTCGAGACCACGCGCCGGATGCGCGCGACGTCCAGTAGCAGCGTGGGCAGGTCGGGCGCGAACTTCTTCACCAAGCGCACGCGCCGGCGCGACAACGCCTCGGAGGAACCGCGCAGCGACTCCTGCACCACCGAGTTCATGGACTCCATCTGCAGCCGCGGCGGCTCGAGCTGCGCGTAGGCCAGTTGCTCACTCAGCACCGCCTCGACTCGTTCGGCCTCGTGCCGCACCACCTCCAGGTACTCGCGGCGCGGATCGTCGCTCGCCATCTCACGCAGTGCGCGCGCCACGAACGCCGCCACCGACGCCAGTGGCTGACGCGTATCCTCGGCGACGCGGGCCGCGAGTTCTCCCAGTGCCGCAAGACGGTCCTGTTCGCGCAGCCGGACCGCAAGATCCGCGCGCCGGCGTTCGAGCGTGCCCAGCTCATCGAGCCGGCGGGCGTGCTCGCACACCAGCGCCGCCTGATCGGCGAGCGCGGC
>JANMAX010000161.1:0-4762 GCA_031360075.1 bacterium
CGGGATGATCTTCTGCTGGAGCGTCGGCTCCATGTAGATGAGCAGGTTCCGGCAGGTGATGAGGTCCATCCTCGAGAATGGCGGGTCGGCCAGGACGTTCTGCCGCGCGAATACGCACATGTCGCGGACCGGCTTGCTGACCCGGAAGCCACCGCTACTCTCGACGAAGAACCGGCGCAGACGCCCGCGTGACAGATCCTGTATGCGCTGCCTTGGATACATCCCCACGCGGGCGAAGTCGACGTCCGCGGCGTTCAGGTCGGTCGCGAAGATCTGGGCCGGAGCCTGACCGCCATGCGAATCCATCACTTCGGAGAGCACCATCGCGAGCGAATACGCTTCCTCGCCGGTCGAGCAGCCCAGCACCCAGACCCGCAACGGATCGTGCCGCGAGCGTTCGTGCAACAGCGCCGGGATCACCCGCTCCTTGAGGACCTCGAACATCTCAGGGTCCCGGAAGAAGCTCGTGACATTGATGAGGATGTCGCGGTACAGCGCCTCGAGCTCGGCCGGGTCCTCGCGCAGCAGGCGCGCGTAGGCTTTAAGACTGTCCAGCTTGTGCAGCACCATCCGGCGCGTGATGCGGCGAGCCAGTGTGTTGGTCTTGTACGAGCTGAAATTGACCCCCGTCGAGTCGTGCAGGAGTTGCAGGATCGGAGTCAGCGCCGCTTTGTCCGACGCGCTCGCGACCGCGCCCTCGGCGGTGTCCGGTCGCGCCGCGGCGCGCGTCACGTAGGGGTGCGCGACGATGCGCACGATCTCTTGTGCGATGCCCTCGGGCGTCAGCGTGAAGTCGACACAACCCGAAGCCGTGGCACTTTTTGGCATGCCGTCATACTGCGCGCTGTCGTCTTGCGCGAACGTGATACCGCCTTCGGACTTGATCTCCTCGAGCCCGATCGTGCCGTCGGTGGCGGTGCCGGAGAGCACGACGCCGATCGCGAGCTCGCGCTGCTCGTGCGCCAGCGAGCGGAAGAACAGGTCGATCGGGTGCTGCATGCCTTGCCGCGCGCGACGCTGCAACTGCAGATGGCCGTGCGCGAGCACCATGTTGCGGTCGGGCGGGATCACGTAGACATGATTCGGTTCGACGCGCCGCTCCTCCATGACTTCGGTGACCGGCATCGTGGTGGCGCGCGACAGGATCCCGGCCAGCGCGCTGTCGTGCGCCGGAGCCAGGTGCTGCACCAGCACGAACGCCATCCCGGAGTCGACCGGCAGGGCGCGCAGCAGCCGGGTGAACGCTTCGAGCCCGCCGGCGGATGCGCCGACGCCGACCACCGGGAAGCTCAGGCGTTCGCTGGCGGGCGCAGCCGTCTCGGACGCGGCTTCGGCCTGCGCTGAAGGTCCGGCGGCCGGGCGGGAACGCGGCTTCGTCTGCGTCTTCTTTGCCATGTCGCCCTGCTTTCCGGAGCGGCGTCGGTTGGATCCGGAGTTCATGCCGTGAACTCGATGGAGATCTCATGATCTCGCCTCGGACGAGCACGTGCTGACCTGGCAGCCCCGAACCCGAACTGCGGAGCGGAGTCGCCGTTGATGCTCGAGACGGGGTACCCAGCCGGAGTTGAACCTGAGTCGGCAGCGTACCATGGCGGGGCGCCGGGGCGTGCAGCAGATGGTACAGGCTTGGGAAGCGGCCGGAACCTCAGGCGCTGGGATGCGGCTTGCGGTGCTCCTCGCCATGGTGCCGGTCGTCGTGACGGTCTGGGCCGGGGCCGGGGCCGTAGGTGGAGGACGCGGGCGCGGCCGCGATCGGCAGGGTGAGACCGATGCCGTTGCCAACGATCATGGAGAACGCTCCTGGCACGACTTCGATGTCGATGACGTTGTGCCCGGGCGGGACGCTCAGCTCGGAGCTGGCGTGCAATGCCGCTTCGGTGGTGATCCGCACCCGGCGGGCGCGGTGAACCTTCAACCCGTTGGAACGGTGTGCCGAGGCGGCGAGGAAGTGGCCGAACAGCGCGGCATCCCCCATGCCCTCGTAAATCAAGACATCCAGGTAGCCGTCGTCCATCTTGGCGTCGGGTGCGATCAGCAGATTGTTTCCCATGAGCGGGGAGTTCGAGACCGTGACGACCTGCGTGGACGCCTCGATCCGCGTACCGTCCAGGTCGATGTGCATGATCCCGGGCCGTGTCTCGAAGAACCGCCACAGCGCGCGCGGCAGCGCCCGCCAGCGCCGTTTCTCGAACGACTGTCCGGCGAGCGACCCGATCGCGGCCAGACCGACCCCTGCGCATTCGAGGAAGTAGGTGCCGGTCGTGTCATGGTTCGTCCGCACGCGTCCGGCATCGATGTGCCTCGAGGTGCCCATGCCGATGAGCGCGCACGCATCCTCGATCTCGAGCGGGACCCCGAGCGAGCGGGCCAGGTTGTTCATGGTCCCGATGGGCACCAGCCCGAGCACCGTGGAGCTGCCGACCAACTGCGATGCGACCGCGCCGATGGTGCCGTCGCCCGCCGCGACCACCACCAGTGGCAGGCCGTCACGCACCGCATCGCGAGCCAGCTTGCGAACCGACTTGCCCGAGGTCTTGAGTCCGATGGACACCTCGATGCCGTGGGCACGCAAGCTGCTCACGATGTTCGACAGCCGGGCGGCGTTGTCCTCGGTGTCCTTCCCCGAGAACGGATTGAAGATCAGCTGGGCGTGGCGCACGCCGTGGTTCGACGCGTGCCCCGCGCGGCCCTCCCGCGGCGGCTCCGCGATGCGGCGCTCGAGCTCGGCGAGCGCGGTTTCCAGTGCGCCGAGCTTGAGTGTCCGGCGTTCCAGGCTGGCATGGGTCCGCTCGACCTTCGCCAGCAGCGCCGAATGCCGGCGCTGCATGCGATGAAGTGACTTGGCGAGTGCGGTGTGGCTGGGAGTGCTCATGGGCGCGGAGCCGGGTGGTGCACGGGGTCGGCCGCGAGTGCGGCCACGGCGCGCACGATGCGTCGCATGCGCATCCAGCGCGCGGTCAGGATGGAGTAGGCACCGAACGTCATGAGCCCCAGTCCCGCAAGCGCCACGAGGACTCGTCCGAAGGGCTGTTGCGCGAGTTCGCTGAGCGCACCCTCCAAGCCAGTGCCGTACTGCGAGGGGCCATGGAGCCCCGCAGCAATGACCATGATGCCCACGATGGAATAGACGATGCCGCGCGAGACGAGTGCCACGCTGCCGAGTCCGATGGCCCAGCGGCGCTCGCGGCGGCCCATACGCTCGAGTTCGAGGTCCTGCACGAAACTGTGTCGCACGCCCGTAACGATCTGGGCGATGCCGGAGCCGAACAGCCCGCTCAGGCCGATCGCCGCCACGAGCACCCCTCCGAACGGCCGTGCGAGCACGCCGACGCTCCACTCCTGAGGCTGAGCGGTGAGCGCGGGTCCGCCGCTGAGCAGCCGGATCGTCACCACGAGCAGTCCAACGTAGCCGATGGAACTGGTGACATAGCCCACACGCAAGGCGATGCCCCGGGGGGAGCGGCCGTGGCCCACGGGATCGGAAACGGCGCGCACGAGTCCCCACGCCGCGTAGGCGGCGAGGCCGATCGCGACGACGATCAAGAGTGTGTGCCCGAGCCGCTGTTGCCCGATCGTGTCGATCACGCTCGCCTCGGTCATCGGCCGGCGATCACGGCCCAGCGCCCATTGCAGCGCGAACACCCCCGGGAGGAAATAGATGATCCCGCGGGTCATGAGCCCGAAGCGCAGCAGGCGCTCGAGCCCCGCGAATGGCACGTGCGGCCGAGCCAGCCGGCCGCCGCCGCGACTGGCGCGCGCAGGCAGAGCGGACGGGTGCACGTTCGGGGGTGTCATCGGCGGCGCGCACCCAAGGTTGTTCCCACATCGGACGTCGTGAGGGTGGCGGACGCCACCGGGTGATGGCCGGACCATCGGGCCTTGCCCCAACCGTAGAACCGGATGGTGAGCGCCAGCCACAGGCTGCCGAGCAGGTAGGCGCCCATGACGTCGCTGAACCAGTGCTGTCCGAGGTAGATGCGCGAGGGGCCCATGAGCGCGATGACGAGCGCCAGCGCCACGAGCAGGGCGGTACGCGCACGCGAGGGTTCGAGGAGCGCATAGCCGAGGAACGCCATGAATCCGCAGAAGGCTGTCGTCGAGAGCACGTGCCCGCTCGGGAAGCCGGAGGACGGCAGTTGTTGGAGCACATGGACCACGTCCGCACCTGGACGCGGACGGAGGACCGCGAGCTTGACCAGCGCACCCAGGCCACCGCCCAGCGTGGCGAACAGCGCCGCGGCCGCCTCCCAGCGGAGGCCGGTGGCGAACAGGGTGATCACCACGATGGCGCTCAGCACGGCGACCTGCGGGAAGTATCCGAGCCAGCTGATCGCGTGCATCAGGACACCGAACCGCTGGCCCCACGCCCCCCACTGTTCAGGGTAGGCCTGGACGGCGTGCGTGACGGTGACATCGATGGGGAAGTAGGCGACCGAGTGCGCGACGATGGCGAGCGCGACGAACACCGCGGATGCGCCCCAGACGAATATCCGGAATGCGATGGCGCGCTCACGGCGCAGGTGGCTTGCGGCGATCACGGCGGAGCCCGACTCCTCGCGCAGACTGGTGCCGGGTCCTGCGCGAGCAGTCGCTGGCTTCACCCCGCCGTTCGACATGGTCCCTCCCCGGGAACAACCGGACTGCCTGGACCCCCGCGCGCTGTTTTCGGGCCGGGAGCGGCTGATTCCAGAACTTGCACCTACTGGCCTGCACTTCCTGTGCCACGCGCTCCACTCGCGAACAGGCGGGAATCGTGGAGTTG
>JANMAX010000175.1:0-3200 GCA_031360075.1 bacterium
CCCAGATGGACGAGATGATGGCGCGCGCGACCGACGTCGACACCATCATGACCGCGACCGAGGTCGAGGCCCTGCTGCTGGAATCGACGCTCATCCGCCAGCACCGGCCGCACTACAACGTCCTCCTGAAGGACGACAAGAGCTTCCCGTTCGTCAAGATCAGCGTGCAGGAGGAGTGGCCGCGGCTGTCGGTGACGCGCCGCGTGCAGGACGACGGCGCGCGCTACGTGGGCCCGTTCACCGACGTCAAGGCGCTGCGCCGCACGTTGCGCGACCTGCGCCGCATCTTCCCGCTGCGCACGTGCCGGAACTTCGCGGACTACCAGAAGCAGGACCGGCCGTGCCTCTACTACCATATCCGCCGCTGCGCCGGCCCGTGCTACTCACGCGCGCGCGTCGATTCCGCCGGCTACCGCGGCATGGTCGACGGCCTGCTGTTGCTGCTGGCCGGGCGCAACGACGAATTGCTGGCGCGCCTGAGAGGCGAGATGACGCAGGCCGCCACCGACCGGCGCTACGAAGTGGCGGCGCAACGCCGCGACCAGATCGACCTGCTCGAGAAGGCGCGCGTGCCGCAGAATGTCGTGAGCGCCGATCCGCGCGATACGGACGTGCTCGGGTTCGCGCACCATGGCCCGCATGCCGCCATCGCCACGATCTTCGTGCGCCAGGGGCGAGTCATCGGCAAGGACACCCGCGTAGTCGAGCGCGCCGGCGGGCTGGGCAATGGTGAATTGCTCGAGATCTGGGTGACCCAGCATGCGCTCACTCGCGATGACCTGCCGCGCCGGGTGCTGGTGAGCTCGCTGCCCGAGGGCCATGCCGTGCTCGCGAGTGCGCTCGCCACTCGCGCCGGCCGCGCGGTGGAGCTGCTGGCGCCGGTGCGCGGCCGTGCGCGCCGGCTGGTCGAGCTGGCCGAACGCAACGCCGCCGCCGCACTCGAGAACCTCGCCGCGCGGGCCGCGGGCCGGCGCGCCAGGTTCTCCGAGGCCGTGCTCGGGCTGCAGCGCGAACTCGGGCTGCCGTCGCCGCCGCACCGCATGGTGTGCTTCGACATCTCGAACTCGGGCGGCGATCAAGCCGTGGCTGCCGTGGTCGCATCGGAGGACGGCGAGGCGCGCAAATCGCTCTACCGCCGCATGCGCATGCGGCGCCCGGGACCCGACGACTTCGCGATGATCGGCGAGGCGGTCGAGCGCTACTGGGTGCACGTCGAGTCGGACGAGCTGCCGCGGCCGGACCTGGTCGTCATCGACGGTGGCGCCGGTCAGGTGGGTGCGGCGCGCGCCTCGCTCGACAAGGTCGCGACGCGGCCGGTCGCGTTGATCGGGCTCGCCAAGCGGGAAGAGCTGATCGTGCGCGAGGGGCTGCCGGACCTGCGCCTGCCGCGGCGCTCCGAGGCGTTGCGCGCGCTCCAGCGGCTGCGCGACGAGGCGCATCGCTTCGGGCTCGAATACCACCGCAAGCTGCGTTCGCGGGTGCGCATCGGCAGCGTGCTGGACCGCATTCCCGGTGTGGGCCCGGCGCGGCGCGCAGCACTGCTCAAGGCGTTCGGCAGCGTCGAGCAGATCCGGACCGCGAGCCCGGAAGCCATCGCCGAGCAGGCGAATGTGCCGCTGCCGCTGGCTCGCCGCGTGCATGAGAGCCTGACGCAACAGCGCGAGGGGGCCGCGTGACGACCGCCACCGCCGCCGCCAAGGCGACCAAGGCAGCCGCGCGCAAGCTCGTTGCGCCGGTCGATGCGTGGCTCGACGAACTGCGCCGCGGGCGCCGCCTGTCGCCGCGCACGCTCGACGCCTATGGCCGCGACCTCGCCGACTACTCCGCGTTTGCAGCGCATCACAAGGTGAGTGATTGGGAAGAGGCGACGCTGACGTTCGTCGACGGCTACTTCGCGTCGCTGCAGCGGCGCGGCTTGTCGTCATCCACGGTGTCGCGCCGGCGCAGCACGTTGCGTGGCTTCCACGGTTTTCTGGCACGCATGGGGCACAAATCCGACGATCCAGTCGCATTGCTGCCCGCACCCCGCAGGGAACGCAAGTTGCCGGGCGTGCTCACGCTCGGCGAGGTCGAGGCGCTGATTGCGCACCCGCAGGGCGACGAGCCGCTGGCACTGCGCGATCGCGCGATGCTCGAGCTGGCCTATGGCTCGGGCCTGCGCGTCTCGGAACTCGTGTGCTTGCCGCGTGCTGGTGTCGACCTCGGCGGACGTTCGCTGATCGTGACCGGTAAGGGAGACAAACAGCGTGTGCTGCCGTTCGGCCGGTCCGCGGCCGCCGCACTGGCCGCCTGGCTCGAACGCGGCCGGCCGCAACTCGCCCCCCACGCCCGCCACGATGCCGTATTCGTCAACGCCCGCGGCGGAGTGCTGTCGCGCATGGGCTGGTGGAAGGTGCTGCAGGGCCACGCGCGCGGCGCCGGCGTCACGGCCCGGGTGCATCCGCACATCCTGCGCCACTCGTTCGCCACGCACCTGCTCGAGGGCGGCGCCGACCTGCGCGTCGTGCAGGAGTTGCTCGGGCATGCGAATGTCACCACTACCGCCATCTACACGCACCTCGATCGCAGTTACCTGCGCGAGGTGCATCGTCAGTTCCATCCCCGTGCCTAGCGGTGCGGGCTCTCACGACCGGGGTCGTGGAGGAATCATGAATCGTCGCCAGTCCGCAGTGCTTCTCGTGGCGTTCGTCCTGTCGGTGTGGTCGGCCGGCCCTGTTCAGGCAGCCGGCAACATCGTGCTGCCGCGCTCCGGGCAGGTCGGGCTCGGCATTCAGGCGCAAGGCGGGACCATGCTGTCGAGCGGCGACCTCGGGACCGAGTTCGGCAGCGGCGGCGGCCTGCTGGTGCGGGTGCGCTATCGCATGCGGTTCGAACGCGCCATCGGCCTGACGTTCGACGCCCAGCGCTTGTCGGCGCGTGAGCCGTCGGGGCGCGCCGGGGCGTTCGACTCGCTCACGGACGCACCGGCGACGTTGCGCGACCGCCTGAAACTGGTCACCGCGGGCGTCGAGTTCTACCAATTGTTCGACACCCGCGAGCGCACCACCAAGTACGTCTCGGCTGGAGCCGGGCTCGCGCAGATGTCCGCGCACCTCACGAGCGGCGAGACGCAGTTCCCGATCGCAGGCGATGGCGTGTTCATCAGCGCCGGGGCGGGGCTCGAACGTTTCGTGTTCCGCAGCATGGCGTGGGACCTGGGC
>JANMAX010000195.1:0-5555 GCA_031360075.1 bacterium
CCTGCGTGCACCTCAGCACTCACATCTGTATTCACTTCGGTACTCACCGCTGTACTCAACCCTGTACTCAACCCAGTACTCCCAAGGAGCGGCCATGCCTGCCGTCTCGCTGCTGCTCACGGCCGCGCTGTCCTGCGCGCCAGCCGCGCATCCGAGTATCACCGAAGTCTATTATGACGCGCCGGGCGATGATACGGGCTACGAGTTCCTGGAGATCTGGAACTCCGGGAGTGCCACGAAGTCACTCGCGGGCCTGCGCGTCGAGGCCGGCGACGGGGCTGCCCCCGGGCGCTGGACGCTCAAGTGGACAGGCGGCCCCGGCGATTCCGTGGATGCGGGGCGGCGCTTCGTGCTGGGTGGCACGCGGGTCGTGCCGCTCCCGGACCGCGTCGCCACGCTCGAACTGCAGAACGGTCCCGACGCGGTGCGGCTGGTGTGGCCCGATGGCGCCATCGAAGTGGTGGGCTGGGGCGCGCACGATTTCGACGAATACCATTGCGGCGCCGCCGCACCCGACGTCGCGGGCGGCCAGTCGCTCGCGCGGCTCCCGGACGGCGCGGGGACAGGAAGCAACGCCGGCGACTTCCGCGCCGCCGAGCCCTCGCCGGGTGCCGCCAACCAGCGCACGCGCGATGCCGCGCTCGTGCGCCATCACGCCGTTCTCGAACCCGAGCAACCCGATCCCACGGGCACGGCCACGCTCACGCTGCTGCTCACCAACCTGGGCGCCCGTGCGTGGTCCGATGGCGAAGCGCGGGTCGCGGTCACGAGCGATCTGCTCGCCGCGCCGGCCGAGGGCGTCGCACCGGCCGTGGCCGCGGGCGAGAGCGCGCAGGTGCGCGTCACGCTCGGCACCCTGCGCGCTGGACGCGGCACGCTGGTCGCTCGCGTCGCGCTCGCCGCGGACGAAGCAGCGAGCGATGACGCCGACACGCTGCTCGCGCGCATCGGACCCGGGCCACTCGCGGTGTCCGAGATCCAGTTCCATCCCACGGCGGCCGAGGGCGAGTGGGTCGAGGTGCGCAATGCGACGCGCGAGCCGCTGTCGCTCGAGGCGTTCAAACTCGGCGATCGCGCGGGTGCGGGCGGGCGCATCGAGCCGGGCTCGCCGCTCGCGCCCGACAGCCTGGCCGTGCTGGCGCAGGATCCGATCGCGCTGCTGGTGGCGCATCCCATGCTGGACGCGGCGCGCGTGCGGCGTGTCACGCCGTGGGCGGCGCTCAATAACAGTGACGATGCCTCCGGCATCGCGGATCAAGTCGTGCTGGCCGAGGCGGATGGCGTTCCGGTGGAACGCGTGTCGTATTCCGCAGGCGGGATCGCCGCCGGGGTCACGCTCGAACGCGATGGCCAGACCTGGCGGCCCGCGGCGAGCACCGGCGGCACCCCGCTCGCCCCACCGCGGCCGGCCGAGCCGGTGCCGGGCGGCTTCCGCGCCCATCCGCGCCGGCTGCGCGCCAGTGGCGAGACCGTACAGTTCGCGTGGGAGCTGCCGTGGGAATCCGCGCGCGTCACGCTCGAGTTGTACGACCTCGATGGCCGGCGCACACGGCGGCTGGCCGGGCCGGTGCCATCGGGTGCGCACGGCGAGCGTCCGGTGACATTCGAGGCGCTGGTGCCGGGCGTGTACCTGGCGGTGCTGCGCGCCGAATCCACCGCGGGCTCACTGACGCGCGTGACCGCACTGCGCGTCGAAGGGGCGCAGCCGTGAGCGGCCGCTCGCGACGATGGCTCGCAGCGCTCACCACCGCGCTCTTGTCATGCGCGGCCGGAGGCCGCGCAAGCTCCCAAGACTTCGCGGGTGCCGCGCCGCCTTCGCCGGGCGAGGACGACGCCTTCGCTTCACTCGAACGGGCGCTGCCGCCGGCTGGCCGGTCGCTCACGGCCGCGGTCTCGCACACGCAGTGGTGGGAGCTGCGTGACCTCGAGACCCGTAGCGCGGTGATCGGCGCCGGCTGGCGCAGTGCCCGCACCGCGTTCGGCGTGTCGCAGACGGGCAGCCCCGAACTCGGCTGGACCGCGCTCGCGCTGAGCGCCGGCGGCGCGGGCAGCGATGCCGGTGCGGCACTGCGCGTGTGCGGACGGCTCGAACGCGACGCGCCGTGGAGTGCGGCGCGCGCGCTGTCGCGTGACGCCGGGCTCGAAGCGGGCGCGGGGGCGTGGCTCGTGCCCGCGAACGGCGTGCGCGTGTGGGCGAGCGCGCCGCAGATGCTGGTGCGCGGGTTGTCGCCGCCACTGGCCCGGGCACTGGAGCTGGGCGTGCGCGTGGGCACGGCGAGCGGCGTATGGCTGCTGCTGCGCAGCCCGCGTGCGGGCGACGATGGCGAGCGCGCGCTGGGCATCGCGCTCGAGGTGGCGCCCGTGCAGGCATGGGCCGAAGTGCGCGACACGCCATTGCGCGGCGCGGCCGGCGTGCGCGCGCGCGCGGCCGCGCTGCGGGTCGATGTCCGTGTCGATGCGCATCCGGTGCTGGGCGAGACCGTGCGCGTGGCGCTGGGCTGGCAGCGCGACGCTCGAGGCAAGCCATGAGCGCTCGTCCGCACGCCGCCACGCGGGCCGGGGTACGCGACACCGCGCGCGGTGAAGTGCGTAACGCGGTACGCGGCGAGGTGCGTGACACCGCGCGCGACGAGGTGCGTGACGCGGCACGCGGCGAGTCGCCCGGCGCGGTACGCGCCAGTGCGCGCGCGTGTCGTCCGTGGTCACGCCGCTGGCGTGCGTGCGCGGTGGTGTGCGCGCTCGTCCTGTGCAGCGCGCGTGGCGCTCTCGCCGACACACCCGAGCCCCCGCCCGAGGCCGGCGAAGGCGACTACACGCTCGAGGCGGCCGATTCACTCGCCGACGACGAACTCGAGCTGTCGGTGTCCGCGGCGAGCGACGGCGGGGCGCGCGTGCGGCGCGCACAGCGCATCGCATTCCGCGGTGGTGGCACCAGTGGCACGCTGCGCGATGGCGACGACGCGCTCTCGGGCGGCGGCGTGCAGGCACCGTTCGCGGGCGGCCTGCTCGCAGCCGGACGCCTGGCCCCACTATGGGGCCGCGGCCTCGTGCTGGGTGGCGCGGCCGAGCCCTGGGCGCGTGCAGCCGACGATCGCGGCGCGCGCGCGCGGTACCGCGGCCGCGCGGGCCAGGGGATCGCATTCGAATCCGGACCCGCCGCCGTGCTCGCCGGCCGTTTCGCCAAACGCGCCTTCGCCGGTGCGCGACTGGCGCTGGGCCCCGTGGCGCTGGGCGGCTTGGGTGCGCGCGGCGAGGCGCAGGGCAGTGCCGCCTACGAGCGGGATGGCCAAGCGCTCGAACTGGCGCTCGGTGCGCACGGCCGCTGGCGCGCCGAGGCGGCGCTCGCGAGCGAGGTCGCGAGTGCACGGCTGGCGCTCCGAATCCGCGGCGGGCTGACCACGTTCCGGCCGCTGGCCGAGCCGGCGCGGGCCGGGCCCCCGCATGCGCTGGCGGCGGCGATCGTGCACGACCTCGTGCCCGGCCCGGGCACTCGTGCAGTTCGGTCGGCGCGCCGGCGTGACTCCGCGAGCGGCCGCGTCGCGGCGTTCGGCGCGCTGTGGCGCTGGGCCGATGGTCGCATGGGTGCGCGTGGCGCGCTTGAAGTGGCCGCACCGATGGGCGACCATGAAGCGTTCGCTTGTGGCGTCGAAGAGCAGCACGGCGCGCGACGCGAACCGACGCCGCGGACGCGCGCCGCAGGGACCCGGCAGGGTCTGTGGTGCGAGTGGCGCGGCGACACACCGGCGGCAAGGCTGTCGTTGCGCCACGAGTTGTGGGGCGCGCGGGCGTTCGCCCGTTCGGCCGTGCGGCGTGCCGTGGTCGCGCGCGCGGAGTGGGCGGCCGCACGCGGCAGCCGGGTGGCCGTGACGCACGCGGTGTGGCTGGTGCGGCGCGGTGAACAGTTGTACCTGCCGGAGCCCGAGGCCGATCGGTTGGTGCTGCGCGCGCTGGGCGGGGATGGCACCCGTACTCGCGCCGAGCTGCGACTGCCGTTCGCCGCGGGTGACATCCGCCTGGGGCTCACCGTGACCACGGGCGGCACGCGTGCCGGCACCCAGCCGCCCGCGTGGACGGTGGAGTGGTCGAGGCGTGCCCGCATGGCGGGTGCGCGGCAGCCGCCTGGGCGGGGAGACGAGCATGAGATTCGCGGAACGGATGGGACGGCTCACGACCGCGGCGTCGTTCGACATGCTGGCGCGCGGCAAGGCGCTCGAAGCCCAGGGTCGTAGCATCATCCATCTGGGCATCGGCGAGCCCGACTTCGACACGCCCGCCTACATCCGCAAAGCCGCCGATGCCGCGCTCGAAGCGGGCTACACGCACTACGGACCGGCCGCCGGCCTGCCCGAGTTCCGCAAGCTCATCGCCGCCACCTGGCGCCAGCGCCGCGGTCTCACGTGCGAGGCCGCCAACGTGGTCGTCACACCGGGTGCCAAGCCGGTGCTGTTCTTCACCATGCTCGCCACGCTCGAGCCCGGCGACGAAGTGCTCATCCCGAGTCCGGCGTTCCCCAACTACGTCTCGATCGCCGAGTTCGTGGGCGCGCGCGTCGTGCCCGTGCCGCTCGTGGCCGAGCGCGGCTTCGACATCGATCTCGGCGAACTGGCCGCGCGCATCACGTCGCGCAGCCGGATGATCCTGCTGAACTCGCCGCACAACCCGACCGGCAGCGTGCTGCCGCGCGCCACGCTCGAAGGGCTGGCCGACCTGGCGCGCCGGCACGACCTGATCGTCATGTCGGACGAGATCTACGCCGACATGGTGTACGACGGTGAGTGCATCAGCATCGCCACGCTGCCCGGCATGGCCGAACGCACCGTGGTGGTGGATGGGTTCTCGAAGACCTATGCCATGACCGGCTGGCGGCTGGGCTTCGGCATCATGCCCGAACCGCTCGCCAAGCAGCTCGCCATGCTCATGAACAACTCCAACTCGTGCACCGCGACGTTCGTCCAGAAGGCGGGCGAAGTGGCGCTCACCGGGCCGCAGCACGAAGTGCACGCCATGGTCGCCGAGTTCCGCGCCCGGCGGGAGCTGGTGGTGCAGGGGCTCAACGCCATCCCGGGCGTGCACTGCGGCATGCCGGCGGGTGCGTTCTACGCGTTCCCGAGCGTGACGGTGCCCGGCATGACCAGCGCCCAACTGGCGGATCGACTGCTCGACGAGGGCGGCGTCGTGACGCTGCCGGGCACGGGCTTCGGCCCCGAGGGCGAGGGTTACCTGCGACTGTCGTATGCCAACTCGCGCGACCACCTGCGCGAGGGCCTGCGCCGCATCGGCGAGTTCCTGAGCACGCGTATCGGCCGGTAGCACGGCCGGCCGTCCCCGGCCCCACGTGGCCGGCCGAACGATCTCGCGTCCGATGCCCCGGTGGCGGCGCGCGCGCTGCCCCGCCTGCATCGCGTGCGCTGCCCCGCTTGCATCGCGCGCGCTGCCCCGCGCCGCGTCACCAGCGTGAACACGCTGGTCACGCCCTCGCCGCTCCGCCACGTGCCCGCGCTCGGCAAAGCGTTGGCGCGCCGCACTTCGAGACCCCGGCACGGCCCGTGCAATGT
>JANMAX010000196.1:0-38621 GCA_031360075.1 bacterium
CACTCGGGCCTGGTCGCACTGCTGGTTAGCACGATCCCGCTGTGGATGGCGCTGCTGGCGTGGTCCGGTCCGCAGGGCACGCCGCCCGGACGGCAGGCGGCACTCGGGCTGGTGCTGGGTTTCGCCGGCATCGTCCTGCTGATCGGGCCCGGAGTCGGCGGGGCTGGCGGCGAGAGTGCGCTGGGCGCGAATCCCGCGTGGGCACTGGTGCCCGTGCTCGGCTCGCTGTCGTGGGCGTGGGGCTCGCTCTGGTCGCGGCGCATCGCCATGCCGGTGTCGGGCGTCGTGTCGACGGCGGTCGGGCTCACGGCGGCCGGCATCGGCCAGTTGCTGTTCGCGGCGTTGGCCGGCGACTTCGCGCGCTGGCAGCCGTTGGCGGTGCCCTGGACCGCGTGGGTGGCGCTCGGCTATCTCGTCGTGTTCGGCTCCGCGCTCGGCTTTGGCTCGTACATGTACCTGTTGCGGCGCGTGCCGCCGGCGGTCGTGGCCACGTATGCGTTCGTGAACCCGGTCGTCGCCATGGCGCTCGGTTGGGCGTTCGGCGGCGAAGCACTCACGGGCCGCACGCTCGGCGCGGCAGCGGTCGTGCTCGTCGCGGTCGCGCTCATCACCACGGCTCCGAGCGCAACGCGCGCGGCCGGGCCACTGCCCGGTGGGGCACCCGCTCGTCCAGGCTGACCGCTCGCGCGCCAACGCACCGCTGCCCCGCCCCTCGCATGCCGCGCGCGCGGGCGAAGCTGCTGGACGGTCGCGCGCGTCAGGGGTTACGTTGCGGACGAGCACCGTTCGCCGTTCTCAAGCCCGTCCACGCCCGCGGAGTGAGCGCATGAGCCTTCGTCGCGAAGCCGAGAGCGAATCAGGCCTCGCCGCGGACGACCTGCGCGAGACCTGGCGGCTGCTGGCCCCGGACGACCGTCTCGAGGCGTTCCTCGACCTGCCGCGACCCGAGGCCGAGGACTTCTTCCTCGATCTCAAGTCGCGCGACCAGTACGAGATGGTGTTCGCGATTCCGCCCGAACAGCGCCGCTCGTGGATGCGGCTGCTGCCGCCCGACGACGCCGCCGATCTCGTGCAGGAATCCGACGAGGACGAGCGCGAGGCCCTGCTGGCCCTGCTCGACGAGCAGACCCGGCGCGAAGTGCTGGCGTTGCTGGCATACGCCGAGGACGATGCCGGCGGACTCATGAACCCGCGCTACACGCGCGTGCGCGCCGACGTCAGCGTCGACGAGGCCATCAGCTACCTGCGCCGCCAGGCGCGCGAGCGGGCCGAGAACGTCTATTACGTGTACGTCATCGACGCCGACCTGCGGCTGGTGGGAGTGGTGTCGCTGCGCGAACTGTTCGTGGCCGCGAGCGACCGCACCGTGCGCGACATCATGTCGACCGAACTGGTCGTGGCGCGCGGCGACATGGACCAGGAGGAACTCGGCCGGCTGTTCGCCGAGCACGATCTGCAGGCCATCCCGGTCGTCGATGCCGACGGCCACATGCAGGGCATCGTCACGGTCGACGACATCGTCGACGTGCTGCAGGAAGAGGCCACTGAGGACATCCAGAAGATCGGCGGTACCGAGGCCCTCGATGCGCCCTACCTGGAGGTCGGCTACCGCTCGATGCTGAGCAAGCGCGTGGTGTGGCTGGCCGTGCTGTTCGTGGGCGAACTGCTCACCGCGACCGCCATGGGCAAGTTCGAGAACGAAATCGCCAAGGCGGTCGTGCTGAGCGTGTTCATCCCGCTCATCATCTCGTCGGGCGGCAACTCGGGTTCGCAGGCCAGCACGCTGGTCATCCGCGCCATGGCGCTGGGCGAAGTCACGCTCGCCGACTGGTGGCGCGTCATCTATCGCGAACTCATCCAGGGCGTCTCGATGGGTTCGATTCTCGGCGCGATCGGGCTGGGGCGTGTGTTCTTGTGGGAGTCCATGTTCCACACGTATGGCTCGAACACGCTCGCCTTGGGCATCACGGTCGCGGTAAGCGTCATGGGCGTCGTGACGTTCGGCACGCTCGCGGGCTCGATGCTGCCGTTTCTCCTGAAGCGCGCCGGGCTCGACCCCGCCAGCGCCTCGGCGCCGTTCGTGGCCACGCTCGTCGACGTCACCGGCATTGTCATCTATTTCTCGATCGCCAGCCTGATCCTGAAGGGCACGCTGCTGTAGCGAGCGCTGAAGTACCCTTGGATTCTTGAACCCTGGGTTCAAAACTACAAGGTCACGCTCGAGGGTTGCCATCGTAGAGCCGAGACGATCCACCCGAGGGAATCCGTCATGCGCCGATGGCTCGTCGTGCTGCTGCTCGCTTCACTCCAGACCCGGGCCGCCCACGCCCAGCTGCCGCTCGGTGCGACCGCGCCCGCGTACTCCAAGTCGCTGCTCGGGGGCGGCACGCTGACGAACACGAGCTATTCGGGCAGGGTCGTGGTGATGTTCATGCTGGGGTATGGCTGACCCTTCTGCCTCGCCGACGGTCCGTCGGTGCAGAGCGACATCCAGCAGCGCTACGCCGCGAGTCATCCGGGGCAGGTGCAGGTGGTCGGCATCGACCTGTGGAACGGTTCGGCGTCGCAACTCGCCCAGTTCAAGGTGCAGACCGGTGCCACGTTCCCGCTGGCGCTGAACGGTGCTGCGGCCGCGGGTGGCAACCTCGAGGTGCTCTACGGCACCTACGACAACTACATCGTGCTCAACAAGCAGGGCATCGTGCGCTACCACGCCGCGCTCAGTTGGCCGCACGGCACGCGTTACCATCTGGACGAGATCCAGGGCTGCGTCGATTCGTTGGTGACAGCCGTGCTCGACGTGCCTGGCCCGGCACCGGTCTCGCTCGCGCTGTCCGCCGGCCCCAACCCATCGCGCGGAGCGGTGCGCGTCACCTTGGCACTGCCCGCGGATGTGCGTTCGGTACGCGTGACGCTGCACGACGTGGCGGGGCGCGAACTGGCCGTGCTGGCTTCCGGCGCGCTGCAGGCCGGCCGGCATGACTGGAGCTGGGACGGCCGCGACACCCTGGGCAGGCGGGTCGCTCCGGGGCTGTACCTGGTTCGCGCGGTGGCGGGGGAGCAGGCGAGGACGAGCCGGGTGGTCGTGTCACGGTGAGCCGCTTGCAGGCACGGAGCCCGCTCGCGGGGTTCCGGACCTCTGACCACGCTCATGCCGGAGTGCGGGCACCTCATGCCGCTCGTTCGAAAGCCAGCTTCGACCCGTGCGCTGCTCTGGGGTGCGTGGACATGCGAGCGGTGCGGCGGAGTTGTTCGCTGTCGGCGGGACGGCAAAAGTAGATCGGCTTCCAGAGCTTGCGAGATCGGTGCTCCGTGCCTTCAACGGCCGAATCCCCAATCAGCACGTTCGGCGAATGCTCGCAGGAGGCGCAACCGGTGGCGGCCTCGCCCGACGGACAGAAGTACGAGATTCGCGCTATCCTGACCGGTGCGGGCGGTCGTTCGGCCGAGGTCGTCAGCGTGTGGATCATCCTCGCGGACGAAGACGTCCCACGGTTCGTTACCGCATGTCCTGAAGGTGCTCCGTGAAGCTTCGTAGGCTCCGACGGTCGGCGTGAACGAGACGAACATCGAGCTGCCCGCTGCAGCGGCCCGGCGCTCGGCCGCCCGCTGAGCGCGCGAGTCAGGCCGCAGCAGGAACATTCCTCTCACCCCCAGTGCGCATCGGAGGTAACGTGAAACGAGTCACTGGCATCGGCGGCATCTTCTTCAAGGCCAAGGATGCTCCATTGCTGCAAGCTTGGTACAAGCGGCACTTGGGAATCGACGTCCAAGCCTGGGGCGGAGCTGCGTTCACTTGGACCGACGTCGAGGGCAAGCCATTTGCTGGCACCACGGCCTGGTCCATCCGTCCGCAGGAGAGCAATCACTTTGCTCCGAGCTCTGCTCCCTTCATGGTCAACTACCGAGTGGAAGACCTCCACGCCTTGGTCAAAGTCCTGAAGGAGGAAAGCTGCAATGTGCTCGAGAAGATAGACGAGTCAGAATATGGAAAATTTGCCTGGGTCATCGATCCAGAGGGAAACAAGGTCGAGTTATGGCAGCCGCCTGAAGGCCAATGAGCAGGTTCGTCGCTCACGGCCGCGAATTGCGGCCTGACCGGACTATTCATGAGCAGGACCCAGCTTCGCAGGGTGCCCCCTGCGAGAGCCGGCTGCCCGTGAATCGCTGCGGAGCGGGCATGGCCGGCACCTTGTCGTGTGACCCACACGACTGCGTCGCCGCCCACGCCAGCACCTTGCGCTCCACGGACATCCGACTCTCCCGGCTCACTGCTCATGAAAAGTCCGGGCTGCACACGAGGTTCGGCCTGACACGGTGCTTCAGCGGCCCGGCTGCGCCGGCCGCCGAGCGCCCACGCGTCAGGCGGTCGAGGGGCGCATGACAACGCTGCAGATCATCGTGATGGCCGGTGCGTACGCTGCAGCGCTGGTGGCCACCAGTTACTTTACGCGGGCGCCTTCGCGCCGCGTCATGGGGGCCTTGGCTGGGGGCGCTGCAGCCGGTGGCCTGGGTCTGGGCGCGATGGTCCTGGGGGAGGTACTCGGGGTGTGGCGGGTTTTCATCCCCTCGACACCCGGCGTGCGGGTGATCTTCTACCTGGGGTTCGCGATCTCGTGCTCACCGGTCTATCTCATCACCTGGCGGGTGGCTCGCAGGTTTGGCTGGCGCGGCTTGGCGGTGTGTCTCATCGTCGTGGGAGTCATTGGCCCGCCGCGGGATTACCTGTTCGCCGCGGTCCACCCGGAGTGGATGGTATTCGCGCCGGGCATTGTTCCGATCCTGGCCGATGCCGCAACCTATGTCGGCATCGTGGCGCTGGGGCATGCGGTGATGCGGTTCGTCAGCGGCCCCGCGCGTGAGAGCCGGCTGGCGCGACAGTCGTCGGCCGCCTGACTGCCGTATGGAGCGGCCCCGCCCGTCGTGGCAGACAACGTGAGTGTTCTCCTGTGAGGCTTGGAATGAGCACATCGCCGATGGAGCTTCGCCCTTAAAGCCCCAGATTCGCGTTGGATCACAGAAACGCGAGAAAGCGATAACAACCACAGAGCGTCGCTCTCGCTTCCGTCGGTCCAAGCGGCGATCACGAAGGCAAGGCCGACCATCTCCGGCTTCGGCGAGCTTATTCGAGACACAACCGGTCGGTGGCCACGGTCTCGTCCCCAAGCGTGCGGCCTGGCCCATCGCTCAAGCGGAGCGCCAGCGGCGGGCCATCGGGACTGGGCGGCAGTACGCGGTTCCTGTTCGCCGACCGGGCCCGGGCGTCCTGCTGTCGTCAAAGCGGAGACAAAGACCGACACCCCCTTGAATCCGCTTCGGGGATACCCTACATTCCGCGCCGGTTCGTGCCAGAACTCCACCCTTAAGGCGGTCCCGAGAGTCCGCCAGGAGAACGGTGCCATGTCGACGACGCATACGCTCGTTGCTGCCCCGACGCCTGCTGGCGCCGGGATTTTTTCTGCCTCCGCTGCGGCTGGTGAACCACCCACCGCTGCGGTCCACAGCCACGCTGCGCCCGGACTCAGCGGCCCTCCGGGATCCGAGTTCGTGAGTCCGCTGACCGCCGAGCCGGTGGGTGTGAGCGCCGGGGATCCGCGCCACTTCCTGGGGCTCGAGGGCCAGTCGGCCGACACGCTGCTCACGCTGCTCGAGTCGTCCGCGCGCTGGCGCGACTGGCTCGCCAAGGGTGAGCCCAACCGCACCACGCTCGCCGGCGTCACCGTGGTGCTGGCGTTCATCGAGGACTCGACGCGCACGCGGACGTCGTTCGAGATCGCCGCGCAGCGCCTCGGGGCCAACACCGTGGTGTTCTCCAGTGCCGCCAGCTCGCTCAACAAGGGCGAGTCGCTGCTCGATACCGTGCGCCTGTTCGAGGCCATGGGCGCCGGGCTCGTGGTGGTGCGCCACCCGTCCTCGGGCGCACCAGCCTGGCTGGCGCGGCAGTTGTCGACCATGGGTGTCCTGAACGCCGGCGACGGCATGCACGAGCACCCGACCCAGGGCCTGCTGGACCTGCTCACGCTTCAAGATGCCTGGGACGGCCGCTTCCAGGGCCGCCGGCTCGTCATCGTCGGCGACATCGCGCACTCGCGCGTGGCGCGTTCGGCGATCGCCGGGCTCACCACGCTCGGCACGCAGGTCACCGTGTGCGGGCCGGGCACACTGCTGCCGGCCGATGTCGAGCAACTGGGCTGCACGGTGGCGCACACGCTCGAAGGCGCGCTCGCGGGTGCCGACGCGGTCATGGCGCTGCGCATCCAGCGTGAGCGCATGGACAAGGGCCTGCTGCCGTCGCTCGGCGAGTACGCGCGCTGCTGGAGCCTCACGCCCGAGCGCGTCGCGCTCATGGAGCCGCACGCGGTCGTCATGCATCCGGGGCCGGTCAATCGCGGCGTCGAGCTGGCGCACGAGGTCGCCGACGGCCCGCGCTCGCGCATCCTGGCGCAGGTCGGCAATGGTGTCGCCGTGCGTTGCACCGTGCTCGAGCGCAGCGCGCAGGCGCTCCAGAAGCCGCATGGCTTCACCGCCCCGTTGGCGGCCCGGTGAGCGCGCTGACGATCTTCCGGAACGTCACGCACTGGCGCACCGGCGAGCGCTTCACGCTCGCGGTGGAAGACGGCGTCGTGGTGCCGGTGCCGGAACACCCGGCCGACTACGCGCGCGTCTTCGACGCTCATGGCGCGGTCGTCGCCCCCGGTCTGGTCGACCTGCACGTGCACCTGCGCGAACCCGGTCAATCCGCGAAGGAGACCATCGACAGCGGCACGCGTTCGGCCGCGGCCGGCGGGTTCACCGCCATCGCGTGCATGCCCAACACCGATCCGGTCGTCGACACGGCGGCGTGGGTCGAATGGGTGCTGCGCCGTGCGGCAGCGGCCGGGCACTGCGCCGTGCTGCCGATCGCCGCGCTCACCATGGGGCAGAAGGGCGAGCAACTGGCTCCGCTCGATGCGCTCGCGCGTGCCGGCGCCGTGGCGTTCTCCGACGATGGGCACCCGGTGACGAGTGCCGCCGTCATGCGCCGCGCGCTCGAGTATGCGCGCCCGACGGGCCTGCCCATCATCTGTCACGAGGAAGACCCTTCGCTCAAGGGCGATGGCGTCATGCACGAGGGCTACACCGCCACGCGACTGGGGCTGCGCGGTATCCCGGGCGCGGCCGAGAGCATCATGTGCCGGCGCGATGCCGACCTGGCCGAGCTCACGGGTGGCCGCGTGCACCTGGCGCACCTTTCGGCAAGCGCATCGTTCGACGCGCTGCGCGACGCCAAGCGTCGCGGGCTGCCGGTGACGGGCGAGACCTGCCCGCACTACTGGGTGCTCACCGACGAAGCCGTGGGCGACTACGACACGCGCGCCAAGATGAACCCGCCGCTGAGGTCGGAGGACGACCGCGATGCCTGCATCGCCGCCATCGTCGACGGCACCATCGATTGCTTCGCGACCGATCACGCGCCGCACACGGCCGACGAGAAGTCCAAGCCGTTCACCGATGCGCCGTTCGGCATCGTCGGCCTGGAGACCGCGCTGGCGCTGACCATCACTTACCTCGTCCTGCCGGGTCATATCACGCTGGCGCGCGCGGTCGAGCTGTGGACCGACGCGCCGCGGCGCGTGTTCCGGCTGCCCGAGATCACGCTCGAGCCGGGCTCACAGGCGGATCTCGTGCTGTTCGACCCCCAAGCGGAGTGGACCGTGGATCCGAACGCCTTCTACACGAAGGGCCGCAACACGCCGTTCACCGGCTGGAAGCTCACCGGCAAGGTGCTCGTCACCATGCTCGAGGGCCGCATCACGCACGCCGCCGATGGCGTCGGGTTCACCCGCCCCGTGCACACCGGGGTTGCTCACGGGGCCGGTCCCGGGGTCGGTCGATGACGCGGCGGCTTGCGGTCCTCGCACTCGAGGACGGCCGCGTGTTCCGGGGTGAGGGCTTCGGCGCCGAAGCCGAGACCACGGGTGAGGTCGTGTTCAACACCGCCATGACGGGCTATCAGGAGATCCTGTCGGATCCGTCCTACTGCGGCCAGATCATGACGTTCACGTATCCATTGATCGGCAACTACGGCGTGAACGCCGAGGACTTCGAGAGCAGCGGGCTGCGCGCGCAGGGCATGGTGTGCCGCGACCTGTGCGAGGTGCCATCGAACTGGCGCAGCACGGGCACGCTCGACGCGCTGTTCGTGCAGCACGGTCTGCCCGGCATCCAGGGCATCGACACGCGCGCCCTGACGCGCCACCTGCGCGACGCGGGCACGATGCGTGGCTGTCTGTCCACGCTCAGCGGCAACGCCGAGCAGTTGGTGGACAAGGCGCGCAAGAGCCCGCGCATGGAAGGGCTGGCGCTGGCCGACGTGGTGACGTGCGTCGAGCCCTACTGGTGGTCCGCCAACGGCCCCACGCCGGCCGAACCCACCGCCGATCGCGACAAGCCGCTCGTCGTGGTGTGCGACTTCGGAGTCAAGTACAACATCCTGCGCCTGCTGCGTGCCGAGGGATTCCGCGTGCGCGTCGTGCCGGCCCGCACCACCGGCGCCGACGTGCTGGCGCTGTCACCCGATGGCGTACTGCTGTCGAACGGGCCCGGCGATCCCGAGCCGCTCGACTTTGCCATCGCCACCGCGCGCATCGTCTCGCAGCAGGTGCCGACGCTCGGCATCTGCCTGGGGCATCAGTTGCTCGGGCTCGCGTTCGGGGGCAAGACGCGAAAACTCAAGTTCGGCCACCGCGGTGCGAACCATCCGGTCATCGACCGGCGCACCGGTGTGGTCGAGGTCACGAGCCAGAACCACGGCTTCATGGTCGATGCCGAGACCCTGCCGCTGGGCGAGTTCGACCTGACCCACTTCAGCGGCAACGACGGCACGTTGGAGGGCATGGTGCACCGCAAGCTGCCCGTGCTGTCGTGCCAGTACCACCCGGAAGCCGCCCCCGGCCCGCACGACTCACGCCCGTGGTTCCGCGCCTTCGCCGAACTCGTCGCCCAGAAGAGCCGGCGCCGTGCGGTGCCCACCGAGTCCGGCACGCCGCACCCGCAGCCCGCACCCGTGTCGGCGTCCAAGCCGGCGCGCGTGCGTCCCACCACCAGCGGCGGCCGCGGCCGCGGAGGCAAGGCCTGATGCCACGCCGCAACGACATCCAGAAGATCATGGTGCTGGGCGCGGGTCCCATCGTCATCGGGCAGGCGTGCGAGTTCGACTACTCCGGGACGCAGGGCTGCCGGGCGCTCAAGGCGCTCGGCTATGAAGTCGTGCTGCTGAACTCCAATCCGGCCACGATCATGACCGACCCGGAGTTCGCGGACCATACGTACGTCGAGCCGCTGATCCCCGAGATCGCCGAGGCCATCATCGCCAAGGAGCGTCCGGACGCGCTGCTGCCCACGCTCGGCGGGCAGACGGCGCTCAACCTGGCGGTCGCCCTGGCGCGGGCACCCGCCGGAGGCGGCCCCAGCGTGCTCGAGAAGTACGGTGTCAAGCTGATCGGAGCCTCGCTCGACGCCATCGAGACCGCGGAGGACCGCGACCTGTTCAAGAAGGCCATGGAGCGCGCCGGCATGCGGCTGCCGAAGAGCGGCTACGCCACCACGGTGGCCGACGCGGTCGCGCTGGGTGAGCAACTGGGCTATCCGCTCGTCATCCGCTCGTCGTTCACGCTCGGCGGGCAGGGCTCCGGGCTGGTGCATGATCGCCGCCATCTGCGTGAAGCGGCGCGTGTGGGCATCGCGGCCAGCCCGAACAGCAGCATCCTGATCGAGGAGTGCCTGCTGGGCTGGAAGGAATACGAGCTCGAGGTCATGCGCGACGCGCACGACAACGTCGTCATCGTGTGCTCCATCGAGAACTTCGACCCCATGGGCGTGCACACCGGCGATTCGATCACGGTGGCCCCCGCGCAGACGCTCAGTGACCGCTGCTACCAGACCATGCGCGATGCCTCGCTACGCATCATCCGCGAGATCAAGCTCGAGGCGGGCGGCTGCAACATCCAGTTCGCCGTGCACCCGGGCACCGGCGACATGATCGTCATCGAGATGAACCCGCGCGTCTCGCGTTCGTCTGCGCTGGCGAGCAAAGCGACCGGGTTCCCGATCGCCAAGATCAGCGCCATGCTGGCGGTCGGGCTGACACTGGATGAGATCCCCAACGACATCACGAAGAAGACGCCGGCGTGCTTCGAGCCATCGCTCGACTATTGCGTCGTCAAGATCCCCAAGTGGGCGTTCGAGAAGTTCCGCGTCACCGACCGCCGGTTGGGCACGCGCATGAAGTCAGTGGGCGAGGTCATGGCGATCGGCCGGACATTCCCCGAGGCGCTCCTGAAGGGCTGGCGCGCGCTCGAGACCACGGGCGACGTGCTGCCCGAACCGGTCGCGGCCGCCGATCTGGAAGCGCTGCAGCTCACGCTTGGCGAGCCGTCGTCCGAGCGCCTGCGCGATCTGTTCCGTGCGCTCGCCGCTGGTGAGCTGCCACGCAGCTTGTCGACGCTGACCGGCATCGATCCGTGGTTCCTGCACCAGATGAAGCGCATCACCGACTTCGACCGTGAGTTGCGCGGGGCGCAGTGGGACGACACGCACATCCGTGCCGCCAAGCGCATGGGGTTCTCGGACCGCCATCTGGGTGCGCGACTGGGACTGCCCGAGATGGAAGTGCGCCGGCGCCGGCTGGCCGCGGGCATCAAGCCGGTCATGAAGGCCGTGGACACGTGCGGGGCCGAGTTCAAGGCCGAGACGCCGTACTTCTATTCGACCTACGAGGACGAGTGCGAAGTGCCCGAGGCGACGCGCCCGCGCGTGCTCATCATCGGCTCGGGCCCGAACCGCATCGGACAGGGGCTCGAGTTCGACTACTGCTGCGTGCAGGCCGCGCTCGAGTTGAAGGGCCGTGGGTTCGACGTGCTGCTCGTGAACTCGAACCCCGAGACGGTGAGCACCGACTACGACGTCTCGAGCCGGCTGTACTTCGAGCCGCTGACCGCCGAAGACATCCTGAACATCGTCGACCGCGAGCAGCCCACCGGGGTCATCGTCCAGTTGGGCGGACAGACGCCGCTCAAGCTGGCGCGCGCGCTGCACGAGGCGGGGGTGCCGATCCTGGGAACCTCGTACGACGGGCTCGACCTGGCCGAGAACCGCGGGCGCTGGCGCGACCTGGTCGCGGGACTGGGGCTGAAGCAGCCCGAGTCGCGCATCGCCTCGACGCACGCGGAGTGCTTCACGTTCGCCGACCAGTTGGGCTATCCGCTGTTGGTGCGGCCGTCGTATGTGCTCGGCGGGCGCGGCATGCGCATCGTGTACGAGCGCAGCGATCTCCAGGAGTGGCTGACGCGCGAAGCGCTGGTCTCGGTGGACGAGCCCGTGCTGATCGACAAGTTCCTGGAAGGCGCGCTCGAGGTCGATGTCGATGCCGTGGCCGACGGCGAGACCGTGCTGGTGGGTGCGGTGATGGAGCACATCGAGGAGGCCGGGGTTCACTCCGGGGACTCGACCTGTGTCATCCCGCCGTTCACGCTCGGCGAATCCACCGTGGCGGAAGTGCGTGCCATCACCGCCAAACTGGCGCGCGCGCTCGGTGTGCGCGGGCTCATGAACGTCCAGTACGCCGTGCGCATGGGCGAGATCTACGTGCTCGAGGCCAACCCGCGCGCCTCGCGCACCGTGCCGTTCGTGAGCAAGGCGGTCGGCATCCCGCTGGCCCGGCTCGCGGCCCGGGTGATGACCGGCGAGCGCCTGTCCGACATCCGGCCGGCCGAGACCGAGCCGCGCATGATCAGTGTGAAGAAGCCGGTGCTGCCATTCAGCCGGTTCCCGGGGGAGGACGCGCTGCTCGGCCCCGAGATGAAGTCGACCGGGGAAGTCATGGGCCGGGACCTCGATTTCGGCCGCGCGCTGGCCAAGGCGCACCTCGGGGCAGGCGAGTCCCTGCCCGCCTCGGGTAATGTCCTGCTGTCCGTCCGGGACGACGACAAGCGCGCCATCACGTTCATGGCGAAGAAACTGGTCGAACTGGGGTATGGACTGGTGGCGACCCGCGGCACCGCCCGGTTCCTGAGCCGGAACGGCATCCCGGTGCGCGAGGTGTTCAAGGTGCACGAGGGCCGTCCGCACGTCGTCGACCTGATCGAGAACGGGGAGATCCAGATGGTCATCAACACGCCGCTCGGCCGGGCCTCGGAGTACGACGAGAAGGCCATCCGTGAGCGAGCCGTGGCCATGGGCGTGCCGGTCGTGACCACGCTGGCCGGCGCACAGGTCACCGTCGCCGGGCTCGAAGCCGTGCGGCGCGGTCCGCTCGATGTGACCAGTCTCCAGGAGTGCCTGTGAAACGTCCCGCGACGGCGCTGTTCCCCGTGTGGTGCTCCACGCCGGAGACCCGGTGAGCAAGGCCCGGCTCGCACGCTCTGTCGTCCTGCTGCTGCTCGCGCTGGGTACGGCGTCGTGCGCGTATTACAACACGTTCTATCTGGCGCGGAAGTACTACCTCAAGGCCACCGACGGCCAGCCCTATGAGGTCGACCGCGAGGGCACCACGCAGCGCTCGAACTACACCAAGTCGGGCGACTACTCGAAGAAACTGCTGGGCGTCTACTCCACTTCCAAGTGGGTCGATGACGCCTGGCTCATGTGGGCGCGCACGCTCGTCGGCACGGATGACCCGCTGAAGGCGGTCGCCATGCTCGAGGAGTTCCAGACCCGGTTCCCGAAGAGCGAACTGCGCGGCGAGGCCGAGTTCTTCCTCGGACTGTCCTACCGTGCGGCGCGCAAGCACGAGCAGGCGATCGCGGCGTTCGACGAGTTCCTGGTCCAGGCGCCGAAGCACGACCTGGTGCCGTACGCCTGGTACGAGCGGTCGAAGGCGCTCATTTCGCTGCGGCGCTACCGCGAGGCGGCCGAGTCGGCCGGGCAGATCCTCGAGAAGTACAAGAGCCACCTGCTGTATGACCGTGCGCTGCGCCAGCGCGCCGAAGCGCGCTACCAGCAGCGCGACTGGGCGGGTGCCCGGGCCGATTTCCACATCATCGGCGCGCGTGCGCTCACCGACGAAGAGCGCTTGAAGTTCCTGTTGCGCGAGGTCGACTGTGTCGAGTCGAGCCGCGACTTCGACCAGGCGCGCGCGCTACTGCGCGACGCGAGGTCGCACACCGTGCCGCCGCCGCCGATTCCCGCGCTGCCCCGCATCGCCTCCACGCCCAACACCGGCAACGGCCTGCCGCAGAACCAGCCGCCACCGGCGGCCGTGGTGCGTTCGCCCGCGCAGGAGGTCTATGGCCGGCTCACCCTGCGTCTGGGCGGCGTCGAAGTGCTGGACGGACGCATCGAGCCGGCGGTCGAGCTCTACCGTGCGGTCATCGCCGACTACCCGCGCTCGCAACTGGCGGCCGAGGCGCAGTATCGCATCGGGTTCGCCTACGAGACCGGCGCCAACGACTTCGCGAAGGCGCGCGGTGAGTACGCCAAGGTGCGCGAACAGGTCGGGGCCTCGCAGTTCGCGCAGCAGGCCGATCAGCGGCTCGAGAACCTCGATCGCATCGAGCGCTATCGCACCGCCGGGGGCGCCGACTCGCTGGCGCGCCAGGCCGAGGCCCGCTTCCTGACCGCGGAACTGTTCTTGTTCGGCCAGGACAAGCCGCAGCGCGCCGTCGAGGTGTACCGCGCCATCGCCGATTCGAGCACGCAGCCGGCGGTTCGCGCGCGCGCCATGAACGCGCAAGCCTGGGTGATGGCGCGGAAGCTGGGGCAGAAGGACGCCGCCGACTCGCTGTTCTGGAAGGTGGTGCGCGACTACCCGGCCACCGAAGGGCAGCTCGCGGCGCGCGACTATCTGGAGGGCAGCGGGCAGGTCGTGCCCGCGAACCTGATCGTCGCCCCCAGGGAGATCGCCAAGCCCGTGCTCGATCCGGCCGACGAGGCGCTGACATCGCCTCCCGGCGGCACGAGCCCGCTGGGCAGGAAGCGTGAGGCCAGCATCGTCGAACCGGGTGCCGTGCGCTTCGGCCCGGGCGTCGGCGCGCCGTCCGCGCCCGGGGCCGCGCTGCCGGCGATCGGGAACCCGTCCCAGTGGCGCTACAACCAGCTGCCCGATTCGCTGCGGCGCGCCATGATGCTGCGCGACTCCTTGGTCACCATGGCGCGCCGTGACACGTCGGCCGTGGGTCGGGCGCGCGTCGACTCGCTCCGGCGCGCACTGGCTCGGCCCGACACCCTGGGGCGCGGTGCGCTCATGGCCGAGATCCAGCGCCAGGTGGCGAAGGCCGACACCGTCGTCGTGTCCCTCGATGACGCTCCACCACCGAACTTCGAGGCAGACTCCACGGCCACCGGCGACCGCGATGTCGTCACCCCGCCGGCGTCCACGAGGAACGTGTTCCCGGCACCGGCGCTGTCGCCGTTGCCCGCTGCCCCGCGTGTCGGCGTGCCGCCGGCCGTCGTGCAGGCGGATACCGCGCGGCACTCGGGTGCGATGCGCAGGACTCCCGCGGACAGCGTCCTGGACGTCGCGCGTGCACGGCTCGACAACACGCATGCGGCCGTCCGCATCCCGCCGTCTCCGGGCGACTCGCTCGCGCGCGCCAGTGCCATCGCCGACTCGTTCGCGCGGTCCCGGGCCGTGACGGATTCGCTCGCGCGCGTGCGGGCTGCGGCCGACTCGCTCGCCAAGCACAAGGGCAAGAAGCTCAAGGTGAAGCCGGTGAGCGATCCGAACGTCGGGTTCTCGAGTGTGTGGACCAAGCCGAAGCCCAAACCGGAGCGCGTGAAGCAGGACAAGCAGGGCGGCGCGCGAAGTGCCAGGCCCGGCACCATGATCCCGCCATCGGTCCCGTTGCCTGCCGCGCCGCGCGCCGCAGTGCCGGCCGTCGTCGTGCCCGCCGATACCGTGCGCCGGACCGATCCCAGGCCCGTGACTCCAGAGGACAGCACGCTGCAGGCGGCGAGTGCCGGGCTCGAACGTGCGGCCCAGAAGGCGCCCAAGCCAGCGGCGGACAGCGTCCGCGATGACGCGCCCTCACGGCACGCGGCCGCCGACAGCGTGCGCAAGGCCGCACCGCGGACCGCGACCGCCGCCGACAGCATGCGCGCCCTCGCGGCCAGGCGGCCGGCGCGCGCCGACAGTGCTTCAGCCAAGCCCGCTGCGCCCAGCAAGCCGGCGCTCACGCCGGCGCAGCGCGATTCCGTGCGCCGCGCCGTGGCGCGCCGGGACAGCGTTTCAGCCAGGCCCGCTAGGCCCGCCAAGCCGGCGCTCACGGCCGCCGAGCGGGACTCCGTACGCCGCGCCGTGGCGCGGCAGGACTCCGTGCGCCGGGCCCAGCAGATCCGTACTGCGTTGCGCGCCGATGCCGAGTCGGCACTGGCGTTGCGCGCACGGCTCAAGCAGTTCGACCCGCTGCGCGCCGAGGCGGCGCGCCGGGACTCCGTGCGCCGCGCCAGCCAGCGCGCCGACTCCCTCAAGCGTGTGAAGGCGAAGGCGGACTCGCTCAAGCGCGTCGTCCTCGCCCGCTCGAAGGCCGATTCGCTCGCCCGCGTGGCCAAACCCGCAGCGGCGGACAGCAGCGGCAGGGCGAAGTAGTGGCGGCTCCGAAGCGCAGCTGGAAGCAGGTCGAGGCGCGCGTGCACTCCCAGCGCGAGTACGGCGAGGGCTTCCGCTGGCTCGAGATCGAGGTCCCGGCCGGATTCGTGGCACCCGTCGCCGGGCAGTTCGTGCAACTGTTGCTCGACTTCCCGTCGCCCGTGTTGTTGCCACGCCCGATGAGCGTGGCGAGCGTGACGAAGCGCGGTTCCCGGTTGCGCATCGGTTTCCTGTATTCGCCCGTCGGCACCGGGACGCGCGCGCTGGCCCAGTTGCAGCCCGGCGCCACACTGCATGCCACCGGCCCGCTGGGCCGCGGATATCCGCTGGCTGACGCCGGCACGCCCGTGCTGGTGGCGGGTGGGCGCGGCGTCGCACCGCTGCTCATGGCCGCGGACGTGCTGGCCCGCTCGCGCCGCAAGGCGCAGTTCGTGTTCGGAGCGCGCACGAGTGCGCTGCTGGTGGGCCTCGCTGGGGCGCGCACGCGACTGGCGCGCTCGGGCGGCAAGCTGCACATCGCCACCGACGACGGCACGCGCGGCTTTCGCGGCAACGTCGTGCAGGTGCTGGACGCGCTCGCACCCCAGCTTGCGGGCCCGCTGGTGATCCACGCTTGCGGCCCGCACGGCATGCTGGCCGCGGTCGCGCGCTGGGCCATGGCCAACGGGACGCGCGCGCACCTCGCCATGGAGAGCGTCATGGCGTGCGGCACCGGCGTGTGCCGCGGCTGCCCGCTGCCCCGCTCGGCCGTGGCGCGCGACCGCGTGCTGGCGCAGGGTGCGGCCGCCGCGGCGTTGCAGGGCAATCCCGAGTGGGCCATGTGCTGCACGGACGGCCCGGTGTTCGAATCGCGCGACCTCGACTGGGACCGCGTCTCGTGAGCCACACCGCGCCGGCCCGCCGAGCCATCGCCGGCAAGCGCGTCGACTTGAGCGTGCGCATCGGTTCGCTCGTGCTCAAGAACCCGATCCTCACCGCCTCGGGCACGTTCGGCTACGGCGACGAGTACTCGCATGTCGTCGATCTCAAGACCATCGGCGGTATCGTCACCAAGACGGTGACCGTGAAGCCGCGCGCCGGCAACGCCCCGAACCGGGTCGCCGAGAGCGCCGCTGGCATGCTCAACAGCATCGGCCTCGAGAATGTCGGGCTCGAACGCTTCCGCAGCGAAAAACTGCCGCGGCTGGCACAGCTGCAGGCCACGGTCATCGCCAGCATCGGCGGCGAGACGCCCGGGGAGCTCGAGACGTTGCTGCGCGCGCTCGGGCGCGAACCCGGCATCGGCGCGTTCGAGGTCAACTTCTCGTGCCCCAATGTCGCCGCGGGCGGAGCGCGGTTCTGGGCCGATCCCGCGCGGCTCGAGCGCACGCTCGCGGATCTCGTGCCGCTCACCGACAAGCCGCTCATCGCCAAGCTGTCGCCCGATGTCACCGACATCCGCGAGACGGCGCGCGCGTGCGAGCGCGGTGGTGCGGCCGCGGTCACCGCGGTCAACACGTTCGTCGCCATGGCCATCGACCTGGAGAGCATGCGCAGCAAGCTCGGGAAGGCCACCGGCGGCCTGTCGGGCCCGGCGATCAAACCGCTGGCGCTGGCGCGCTGCTGGGAGGCCGCGCACGCTGTCAAGATCCCGGTCATCGGCTCGGGCGGCATCACCAGCGGGCGGGACGCGCTCGAGTTCATGGCCGCGGGTGCGCTGGCCGTGCAGGTGGGCACCGCGACGTTCGTCGAGGCCGAAGCCGCCACGCGCGTGCTCACCGAACTGCGCGATTGGCTGGGCTCGCACGGTTATGCCCGCATCACCGACATCGTCGGCGCGTTCCGCGCCGAGCACGCGCAGGACGCTGTCGCCACACCCCGAAAGGACGACTGACCATGGGCCACGCTCCGCCCAGCGCTCCCGAGTTCGCGATCGCGTTCGACGTCGCCACGCTCGACGCGGCGCTTGCGCTCGATGCCCGGCTCGGGCCGGGCCCCGAGCTGGCCAAAGTCGGGCTCGAGTTGTTCGCTGCCGCGGGGCCAGAGGGCGTGCGTGCGCTCATAGCCCGCGGCCGGCGCGTGTTCCTCGACTTGAAGCTGCACGACATCCCGAACACCGTGAAGGGCGCGGCGGCAGCGGCCGCGCACCTGGGTGCCGACCTGCTCACCGTGCATGCCACGGGCGGCGGCGCGATGATCCGCGCCGCGGTCGAGGGCATTCGCGAAGCGGGCGGCACCACGCGCGTCGTGGCGGTCACTATCCTCACGAGCCTGGACCCGGCGGCGATGCCGCCTGGATTCATGCGGCCGTTCGACCTGCACGCGGTCGCGGCTGCACTCACCGACGAGGCCGAACGCGCCGGTGCACTGGGCGTGGTGTGCTCGGCCGCCGACCTGAGCGGCGTGCGGGCCCGGCTCGGGCGCAGCTTCTACGCGGTGACGCCTGGCATCCGCCCGGCGGGTGCGGACGCACACGACCAGAAGCGCGTCGCCACGGTCGCGAGCGCGACACGCGATGGCGCCAGCCTGCTGGTGCTCGGCCGCGCCATCACCGCCGCGGCGGATCCGGGCGCGGCGCTGGTGGCCGCGCGTGCGGAACGCGACCGCGCGCTCGTGGCGCGAGCCTGAGCGGAGGACGCCGCCGACGCCGGCACGCCGCGAGGGGAGTGGCGTCGTCCGCGCTGGTGTGTTGGAGTGCCGGTCCAGGCGGGCGGCTCACGCCGCAGCCGCTGTCCCGGGCAGGGACTGTTGCAGCCACGGAGGACGCCACACATGAAATGGGTAGTTCGGATCCTGGGGACGGTGGTGGCACTGCTGGCGGTGTGTCTGCTGGGACTGTTCATCGCGTCCAACCGGCGTGACGCCGGCCGCATGCGCGGCAACATCGAGATCGAACGCTCACCCGAACAGGTCTGGGCGTGGATGACCGAACCCAGCAAGCTCACGCAGTGGGTGCTCTACCTGCACGAGGTGAAACCGGACTCCACGACCCCGCCCGACGGTATCGGTCATCGCGAGGTCTGGATCATGGATGACCCGCGCATGAAGGGGAAGCTGCCGGTCCCCGGCACCATCACGCTCTGGGAACCTCCGAACCAGATGGGCGTGCACATCGAGGTCCCGAACACGTTCGAGGGCGACGTGCTCTACAAGCTCACCGAACTGCCGAACGGCCACACCAAGGTCGAGCAGGACGGGCGCTTCAAGTACCTGGACAAGTTCGCGGCCCTCATGGAACCGGTGGTCACTCCCGAGGCCATGCACAAGATGGTCGCCGACATGCAGCGTCTGAAGTCCAAGATCGAAGCAGAACCGTTCCCGGCAGACAGCACGCTGATGGATGAACCGGCCGCCGGCGAAGTCCCCGCCGACAGCAGCGCGAACGGCGCGCAACACTAGCGGCGGAACAGCAGCACGACGCCGGCGATCGCGACGACGGCGCCGACCAGTGCGCGCCACGACAGGCGTTCACCGTGGAAGCGTGCCGCGAGCAGCATGGCGAGCAGCGGTGCGAGCGCCGTGATCGACGCCGAGACTCCGGCCTCGATGTAGTGCAGCGAGGTGAGCGCGAGCGTCACGCCGAGCACCGGGCCCATGACCGCGCCGGCGACCATGAACGCGGTCGCCCTGCCATCACGCAGCGCGCCCAGGGTGCCCACGAACTGCCGCTGGGCGAGTGTCAGGAGCCAGATGGTGATGACCGCCGCGGTCACGCGCACGACGGTGGCGGGCAGCGGATCGATGCCGGTGCGCAGCCCGATCTTCGACAGCACCATGCCGCCGGCCTGGCCGAACGCCCCGAGCAGGCCCGCGACGATGCCCATGCGCTCGGAGCCCTCGGCGTGATCGGCCATGGCGGCCTGGCGGCGCGACCGCGACGTGAGCGCGAACGCCACGCCGATGAACACGAGCAGCATGCCGGCCAGCGACAGCGGGCCCGGCGCCTGATGCAGGATGGGCCAGGCGAGTGCGGTGGTGAACAGCGGCGCGGTGGCGGCGAGCAGCGAAGCACGTCCGGGGCCCAGGATGACCATGGCGCGGAAGTTCCACGCGTCGCCGAACACGAAGCCGACCATGCCCGAGGCCGAGAGCGCGACGAGCCCGAGCGGTGTGACCCATGTGGGCCACCACGCGCCGTCCTTCACGTGCAGCGCGATGACCAGGAACGCCAGCGCGGTGGTGATGCGCAGGCGATTCAGGACATGCGAGCCCATCCGCCGGCCAGCGGCGGCGAACAAGTTCGAACCGCTCGCGAAGCAGGCAGCCGTACCCAGGGCCGCGAGCTCACCCGCGAAGCGCATTCCACCTCCAGTAAGATCTCAGTCGGGGGACGAGAGTGGTCCCACCGTTTCGGCGCGCAGTGGTACCCGCCACTATGCCTGTTGTGGCTTCCATGCGAAAGTCCTTCCCTGCGAACGGCTTGACGCCGCCCACCCCGGCGGGCTTCCCTGCCGGGAATGAATCCCACTCCGGGGCGTACTTCCGATGCCGGGCCTGACGACCACACGCTCGTGGCCGCCAGTCAGCGCGGCGACCAGGCGGCGTTCGGCGAGATCGTGCGCCGCTACCAGCGTGCCGTGCACCGGCTCGCCTGGTCGCTGACGCGCAGTGCCGCCGACGCCGACGACCTGGCACAGGAGACGTTCGTGCGTGCTTGGGGGGCAATCGGCCGGTTCGAGACCGGACAACCGTTGTATCCGTGGCTCGCACGCATCGTCACCAATCAGGCGTTCTCGCTGTTCCGCACGCGGCGCCGGAGGCCCGAGACCTCCATCGACGCGCTGCTCGAGGCGGGGCAGCAGTGGGGCGTCGACGATGACCCGGCCGACCACTCGGCCAATCGCGAACGTGACGCGCAGCTGCGGGAGTGTTTCGATGAACTGGCACCCGAACACCAGGCGGTGCTGGCGCTGCGCGCCGTGCAGGACCTGTCGTACGACGAGATCGCACGGGCACTCGAAGTGCCGGTGGGCACGGTGATGTCGCGCCTGTCGCGCGCACGGGCCGAACTCAGGCGGCGCTTGGCCGCACGCACCGGGGACGCGACATGACACACCTGACCGACGAACAACTGAATGCGCTGCACGATGGCGCGCTGGCAGCCACGGAGCTCGCGGCGGCCGAAGCGCATGTCGCGGCGTGTGAGATCTGCCGCGAGGCACTGGTCGGACTGGCGGCACTCGATGCGTCACTCGATGCCGCGCTCGAGTACGACGCGGGAGAGGCCTACTTCGCGGACTTCGCACGTCGTGTCGATGCGCGCATCAGCGCCGAGGTGGCCGCGTCGGAGGCTGCCGCGCCGGCCGCCGCGCGCCCGATGCGCGGGGCGCCGCTCGCGCGCCGGGCGTGGTGGTCGTTCACACCGCGCGCGTTCGGTTTCGCCGGTGCCGCCGCGGCGCTCGTGCTCACGACCGGTGTGGCGTGGATGATGTTCGGCCGGCAGCAGCCCGACATGACCGTGCTCGGCGGGCGCCCGGCGCGACCCTCGTCGCAGGGCGTGCGGTCCGAGTCCAGTTCCGCGCAGGCGCCGCCCGGCAGCGTGGACGGTGCCGAGGACCGTGCGCTGAGCGCCGCACCCTCCGGGCCCGCGGCTCCGCCGACCTACGCGCTCCCGGCCCGCGAGGAGGCGCTCGATCGCAGCGTGGGTACGCGCCCCGGCCGGCCGGCCGAAGCTCGCCAGACCCCCGGCACCACGCCGATGCCAGCGCCGATCCCGACCCCGACGCCGACGCCGACGTCGACCCCGACGCCGACGCCGACCCCGACGCCGACGCCGACGTCGACGTTGACGTCGCCCGAGCCGGCCATGCAGACGCGTGCCGAGGCCCCATCGGGTGGCGATGCACCCAAGCCCGCGTCAGGCTCCGGTTCGGCGTGGGGGAACATGAAGGCACTGCTCCGTGGTTCGCCTCCCGTCGCGACGCAGGGGGAGTCGCAGGCGAAGTCCCCGGCGTTGGCTCCGCCCGTAACAGGTTCAGAGAAGGAGCAGGACGGCGCCGCACTCGAACGGCAGAGCGCCCGCACACTCGGCTTCGCGACTTCCGGTCTGGCGCTGTCCGCGCAGCCCATCGCCCCGCCGTGCGGCGTGGTGCGCGACACACGCGGCACGCCGCTGCGCGGTGTGCAGTTCATGCTGCTCGGGGCGCGCGCGCGCATGACGCGCAGCGGTCCCGACGGCGCGTTCTGCCTGGAGCAACCGATGGTGGGCGACACGCTCGTGGCCATGCACGTCGGCTTCGAGCCCGTGCGGTTCGTGCTCGTGAGCAGTGCCGCGCTCGCGCTGGCGTTGGAGCCGATCGGCACTCTCGGGCCGCACGACGGCATGGCGCTCGGTCGTGCCGGCGCGAGCAGTTCATTGCGGCCGGAGAGGCCGAACCCGGGCGTGGCACCAAGCCCCGATGTCCACGAACGCGAGCCCGCCGCCCTGCGCGTGCTTGTGACGGCCGCTCGCGAAGCCGGCGCGATCGCGGCGCGCGAGCGCACGCCCGAAACCTGGGAGCGCGCAGCCGGGCTCTGGGATTCGGTCGGGGCAGCCACGAGCGGTGCGCCGTCCCACGACGCGCGCTTCCGGTCGTTGAGTGCGCTGCGTGAAGCACTGACACTGTCGCCGACGAGCGAGCGCACGGCCCGCTTCAAGCAGGCCGTCGCGGCATTCGTGGCGTCCACGCCGCGCACGTTGCCCGAGCGTGCCACGGCGCAGCGCTGGAATACCGAGTTGCGGCGGTATTCGACCTACCGGTAGCGATCGGCGAACGCCGTCCCGCATGGCCGCACGTCCCCGCGCCGCGGTCCCGCTGCCCGTGCGTGCACGAGTTCGCGGGGCAAGCACGGCAGGAGGTCGATGGAATTGGCGGTCCTGATTCCCCGTGCTCCGCGCTCGCGAGTTTTCGCTTGTCGGGACATGGGAACGTCCCGCACCCTTCACCGGCCTGCATCGTCCATGCTTCCCGTCCGACCGACTCCCCTGAGGGTGCCCCGTGGCCATCGCTACCGCCACACACGATGAGAACGGCCGTCCGCGGACGCCGGAAGAGATCGAGCGCAATTGGTACGAGAACGTCTACCAGGGCGACAAACAGAAGCAGTTGACGCTACGTGCCGCCATCACCGGCATGGCGCTGGGTGCGATCATGTGCGTCTCGAACGTCTACGTCGGGCTCAAGATCGGCTGGAGCATGGGCGTCGCGATCACGTCCTGCATCCTCGCGTGGGCCATCTTCACGTCGCTGGCGAGGGTGTTCAAGCTCTCCGAGTTCACGATGCTCGAGAACAACGCCATGCAGTCGGCCGCTTCGGCCGCCGGCTCCATGACTTCGGCCGGCATCGTCAACGCCATCCCGGCGCTGTGGATGCTGAACCCGACCGCGGTCCCGCCGCAGAACGTGCTCATCGTGTGGATCATCCTGATCTCGTTCCTGGGCGTGTTCCTGGCCATTCCCGCCAAACGCCAGATGATCAACATCGAGCAGTTGCCGTTCCCGAGCGGCATCGCCGCGGCGACCACGTTGCGCACGCTGCACGCCAAGAGCGCGGAAGGCGCAGGGCAGGCGCGCGCGCTGGGTTGGGCGGGCCTGACCGGCGCGCTCGTGGGCTTCCTGCGCGATGCCGACTGGAAGGGACGCTTCTACCCGCTGATTCCGGCGACGTTCGGCACCCAGTGGATCCAAGTCGGCCACTACACCGCGCACGAGCTCACCATGCGCTTCGAGGGCTCGCTGCTGCTGCTGGCGGGTGGGGCGCTCATCAGCTTCCGGCAGGCCTGGAGCATGCTGCTCGGCGCCAGCATCAATTACCTGATCCTGGCGCCGATCTTCCTCGACAACGGCGACATCGTGTCGCCCGCCAGCTTCCGCAATATCTCGCGCTGGTCGCTGTGGATCGGCGTCCCGATGATGGTCACCAGCGGACTGCTGTTGTTCGCGTTCAACTGGAAGGCCGTGCAGCGCACGTTCGGCACGCTGGCCGCGGCATTCACTGGCCGGGTGCCCAGCGACGACCCGATGGAGAAGATCGAGGTGCCGTCGTCGTGGTTCGTGGGCGGCTTCGTGGTCGTGGGTGCGGCGGTCGTCATCATGGGCCAGATGTTCATGCACATCACGTGGTGGATGGGCATCATCGCGGTGCTGGCGACGTTCTTCCTGGTCATCGTGGCGTGCCGCGTCGTGGGCGAGACCGACACCACGCCGGTCGGGCCCATGAGCAAGATGACACAGTTGACGTTCGGCGCGATCAAGCCGGGGGACACCACGGTCAACCTGCTGACCGCGCAGATCACCTCGGGCTCCACGAGCCACGCCGGCGATCTGTTGACCGACCTGAAGAGCGGCTACCTGCTGGGGGCCAACCCGCGCCAGCAGTTCTTCGCCCAGTTCCTGGGCGTGCTCGCCGGCGGGCTCATCGTGGTGCCGACGTTCTTCCTGTTCGTGAAGAGTCCGGACGAACTCGGCACCGAGAAATGGCCCGCACCGGCCGCCCTGGTGTGGAAGGCCGTGGCCGAATTGCTGGGCAACGGTCCTGATGCGCTCCCGAAGAGTGCGCAGATGGGCATCCTGATCGGCGCTTCGCTCGGCATCGTGCTGGTGCTGCTCGAGCGCTGGCTGCCCAAGTACAAGAAGTTCATCCCTTCGCCCACCGGGCTCGGGTTGGCGTTCACGTTCAATGGTTTCAACTCCGTGTCGTTCTTCATCGGCTCGGTGCTGGCGCTCATCGTGAGCAAGGTGTGGCCCGCGTGGCACAAGAAGTTCACGGTTGCGGTGTCGTCCGGCATCATCGCCGGTGAGAGCCTGATGGGGGCGTTCATCATCCTGTTGCAGCGCACGCTGCCGAATATCTTCATCGGCGGCTGAGCGGCATTCCGGTAGCGCCCGTGGCCGCCGCGCGACTCGTTCGTGCGGCGGCCACGCTGCGTTCGGTGGCCGCTGGCGTGCTCCGGACGTGTGACGGCACGCGGATTGACGCCGCGTGGCCCACACCCCTAACTTCCTCGGGCTTCGGCACCCACCCAACACCTTTCGAGGGCACTCATGCGTCGCGTTCTCATCACCGGCGTCACCGGCTTCGCTGGCAGCCACCTGGTCGACTACCTGCTCACGCGCAATGACTGCGAGGTCCACGGCATCTGGCGGTGGCGCAGCCGGACCGAGAACATCGAGCACCTGAAGCCGGGCGACATGCAGCTGCACGAGTGCGACCTGCGTGATGCCACGTCGACGTTCGACACCATCAACAAGATCAAGCCCGACTGGATCTTCCATCTGGCCGCGCAGTCGTTCGTGCCGACTTCGTGGGTGGCGCCGACCGAGTCGCTGACCACGAACATCCTGGCCCAGGTCAACATCTTCGAGGCCGTGCGGCGCCTGGGGCTGAAGACGCGCATCCAGCTGGCGTGCTCGTCGGAGGAGTACGGCATGGTGTTCCCTGATGAAGTGCCCATCAAGGAGACCAACCCGCTGCGGCCGTTGTCCCCCTACGCGGTCAGCAAGGTCGCGCAGGACATGCTGGGGTATCAGTACTGGATGTCGTGGCAGGTCGACAGCGTGCGCACGCGCGGCTTCAACCACGAGGGCCCGCGCCGCGGCCCGGTGTTCGTGGCCAGCGACTTCGCCAAGCAGATCGCCGACATCGAGAAGGGCAAGAAAGCCCCCGTGCTGCACGTCGGCAACCTCGAGGCCAAGCGCGACTTCACCGACGTGCGCGACATGGTGCGCGCCTATGTGCTGGCGCTGGAGAAGTGCGAGCCGGGTGAGGTCTACAATATCTGCCGCGGTCAGTGCTGGACGATTCGCGAGACGCTCGACATGCTGCTGTCGCACACCAAGACGAAGATCGAGGTGAAGCAGGATCCAGCCCGTTTGCGGCCGTCGGACGTGCAGATCCTGCTGGGGGACAACAGCAAGTTCGTGCGCACGACCGGCTGGCAGCCGACGATCCCGTTCGAGCAGACGCTGTACGACATGCTGGAGCACTGGCGCTCGCGCTGAGGACCGCACCCATGACCGTGCTCGAGGGTGCGCGCGTGCTGGTGACGGGCGCGGGTGGTTTCGTGGGCCCGCATCTGGTGGCGGCACTGGTGGCGCGTGGCGCTCTTGTGCGTGGTGCGGGGATCGGCGCGCCGGGCGCGGACACGCCCATCGGGCACTGGCTCGAGGCGGACTTCGCCGACGCCGCACAGGCGCAGGCCGCCGTCACCGCGGCACCGCTCGACGCCATCGTTCACCTGGCGGGGCAGAGCAGTGCGGCGCGATCGTTCGAGGCCCCCGAAGAGACGTTCCGCGCCAATGTGACCGGCACGTGGACGCTCCTGGAGGCGTTGCGTGTGCATGCGCCCGCGGCGCGCGTGCTGGTGGTGGGCACGAGCGAGGTCTACGGGTCGATCGAGCCCGGTACGCGTGCCGGCGAGGACACGCCGTTCCAGCCCGTGAGTCCCTACGCGCTCAGCAAGGCCGCCGCCGAGCAGGTCGCGCGTGCATACGCGGAGACCCATGGCCTCGATGTGGTGCGGGCGCGGCCGTTCGGTCACACCGGGCCCGGGCAGACGCCGCGCTTCGTGATCCCGTCGTTCGCCCAGCAAGTGGCGGCCATCGAGGCCGGGCGCGCCGAGCCCGTGCTGCGCGTCGGCAACCTCGAGGTGACGCGCGACCTGTGTGATGTCCGCGACATCGTGCAGGGCTATTGCGCGCTGCTCGAGCGCGGCCGGCGCGGCGATGTCTACAACCTGTGCCGTGGCGAGGGTGTGTTGTTGCGCGATGTCGTGGCCACGCTCGCGGGTCTGGCGCACGTTGAAGTGCGCGTCGAGGTCGATCCGGCGCGGCTGCGGCCAGCCGACATGCCATGGCTGGTGGGCGATCCGTCGCGCGCCGAGCGCGACACCGGCTGGCACGTGACGCGCACGTTCGCCAGCACGCTGGGCGACGTGCTCGATCACTGGCGGGCAATGCCCGCCTGAGCCGTGCGCCACGCGGCGGGCTGCGGCCCGGCACCCCGGTGGCGCGCAAGCGCGCCGTCACGACTGAGCCCGCCGCTCTCCCCGTTCCGGCACGTCGACCACTGCATCCTTGACAGCGCTGCGCCCGCCCGGAATGCTGATGCCGTCCCCCCTCAGGTACCCACATGATCTACGCCGTCATCGTGCTGTCCGTGGTCGTGATCTGGCTGTGGTTCGAGCGCGCGCGGCTGAGCGCTCATCCCAATCCCGATCCCGACGGCCTGCCCACGCCCGCGCCGGATGCAGCGCGCGCGGAGGCCGACCGTGGCATGAGCGATCCGGTGCTGCGGCGGCTCTACATGCTGCTCTTCGAGATCACGCAGGTGTCACCCGAGGTGACGCGCCCCGAGCATCTGGGAGCCCTGCCCGGCTATCGCGAAGCCGTGGCATTGCTGGTCGACCCGCAAGTGCCGGGCTCGCTGCTGCTCGACCTGGTGCAGGGTGAGCGGCTCTACCCGGCCATCGCCGCGCTCGATGCGCTCACGCAGCGTCCGCACGATGAGGCGCTCGAGTCGGTGCTGCTCCCCCAGTTGAACCGCTTCCACCCGTGGAACGCCGACGGCGTGCTGCGTGTGCTCGAGGCCTGGCACCCGGATGACCCGCTGCTCGCGGGACGCACGCTGCTGAAGCTCGACCGGCAGTGGGCGAGCAGTGGCCACGCCGTGACGCTCGAGCGCTTCCTGCGCCGGCGCGCGGCGTTCGCGCCGTTGACGCTCGAGGGGCTCGAGCTGCCGAGCGAGAACCGCTGCGAGGAGCTGGTCGAGGCCGTGCTGGCCGAACAGGACCAGGCGCTGGTGGAGCCGCTCATGACCACGCTCAAGGCCAAAGCGGGCACGAGCTCAGCGTCCGGGGGCCGTCCGGGCTTTCGCCCCACCGAGATGGGTGGCGATGATGACCTGAAGGGCATCGGGCAATGGCACGAGCGCGGTAAGATGCCGGAGCCGGCCGTGTATCCGACTCCGGCCACGGAGGAGTGCTTCGATCGCATCATCAAGGCGCTCACCGCACAGCCGCCGCGACCCGTGCTGGTGGTGGGCGAGTCGGGCGTCGGCAAGACCGCGCTCGCGCGCCGTGTGGCGTCGCACTTGTCGCGCAACGGCTGGCGGATCTACGAGGCGGGCGCCTCGCAGCTGAACGCCGGCATGTCGTTCGTGGGCATGCTCGAGCGCCGGCTGCTCGAGTTGCGCAAGCGGCTGTCGGCGAAACCCAGAACGCTGTGGCTGGTCCCTGACTTCCACCAACTGCTGTGGAGCGGCCGGGCCATGCAGTCGCCGACCGGCGCGCTGGAGCAGCTCATGCCGGCGTTCGAGTCGGGCGAGATCCTGGCGCTGGGTGAGACCCGTCCCGGCACGCTCGACCGCCTGCTCGCCGAACGGCCCGAACTGGGCCGGTTGTTCGAGATCGTGCGCCTGGCGCCGCCGCGCGATGCCGAGGTCTCGGTGCTGCTGCGCGGCTGGGCCGAACGCACCGCGCGCGAACGCCGCGTCACGGTCGAGGCGTGGCTCCTGGACGAGGCGGCACAGTTGTCCCGCCAGTATCTGTCGAGCTTGCGTGCGCCCGGCGGAGTGCTGCGCATGCTCGAGCTGGCGGTCACGAGTGTCGCCCCGATCACGGCCGAAGCCCCGCCGGTCGCCCTGCAGCACGAGGACATCCTGAAGGCGGTGTCCTCGCTCACCGGTCTGCCGCCGGACTTGCTGGACGATCGCCGGCCGCTCGACCTCGATGCGCTGCGCAGCAAGTTGGAGGAGCGCGTCATCGGTCAGCATGATGCGGTCTCGGCGCTCGTCGAACGCGTCGCGCTCCTGAAGGCCGGCGTCACCGACCCGACGCGGCCCTATGGCGTGTTCCTGTTCGCGGGCCCCACCGGCACGGGCAAGACCGAACTCGCGAAGGCGCTCGCCAACGGGCTGTTCGGCTCCGAGGACCGTCTGCTGCGTCTGGACATGAGCGAGTTGTCGGATGGCATGGGGCTCGAGCGCGTCACCGGTGCGTCCACGGCGGCCGGCGGCGGCTCGCTGGCGTCGGCGATCCGGCGCCAGCCGTTCTCGGTCGTGCTGCTGGACGAGTTCGAGAAGGCGCACCCGCGGGTCTGGAACCTGTTCCTCCAGGTCTTCGACGACGGCCGGCTCACCGACGCCGCCGGCGAGACCGCCGACTTCCGCAACAGCATCATCATCCTGACGTCGAATCTTGGCGCGACGCTCGCCTCCGGCGAGCGCCTGGGGTTCGCGGAAGGCGGCGACGGCTTCAGCGCCACCGCGGTCGAGCGCTCGGTGTCGCGCGCGTTCGCACCCGAGCTGCGCAACCGCCTCGACCGCGTGGTCGTGTTCCGGCCGTTCACGCGCGACGTCATGCGCCGCATCCTCCAGAAGGAAATCGCGGACGCGTCCGCGCGCCGCGGCCTGCGCCGTCGCGATTGGGCCGTCGAGATCGAGGAGGGCGCGCTCGACTTCCTGCTGGAGCGCGGCTTCACCACCGATCTCGGCGCGCGTCCGTTGAAGCGCAGCCTTGAGCGCTACCTGCTGGCACCGCTGGCGCGCACGATCGTCGAGCGCCGCGTGCCCGAGGGTGACCAGTTCCTGTTCGTGCGTCGTGATGGCGACGCGCTCGCGGTCGAGTTCGTGGATCCCGACGCGCCGCCGCTGGTGCCGGTGGCGCGGCCCGCGGCGGGGCGCAGTGCGGACTTGCGCGCCATCGCCTGGGACGCGCACGGTACCGCGGGCGAGCTGGTCGAGTTGCGCAACTCGCTCGAGCGCTTCGGCGCGCGGCTCGACTCGGCCGAATGGCGCGACGGCAAGGCAGCGTGGCTGGCGATGCCGTCGACCGAGGGCTTCTGGCAGCGGAACGACCGCTTCGAGGTGCTCGGCCGTGCGGAGTACATGGACCGCATCGAGGCCGGCTCGCGCTCGGCCAGGTCCCTGCTGGCGCGTCTCGATGGCGATGGCGTCATGACTCGCGAGGTGTGGCCGCGCAACATGGTGTCGCGCCTGGCGCAGCAGATGCTGCTGCTCGAGGCGGCCTCCGAGGAGGCCATGACCACCGGTCCGCGCGACGCCTTCGTCTACGTTCAAGCGGGGCCGGATGGCCCCGACCGCACCGAAGAGCTGGAGTTCGCGCGCCGGGTGGCCGCCATGTACGAGTCGTGGGCACGTCTGCGCGGCATGCGCATCGCCGTGCTCAAGCCGAGTACGCGTCATGCCGCCGACACGGTGTGGATGGCGGTGAGCGGGTTCTCGTCGCTGGTGGTGCTGGCGCCGGAAGACGGCTTGCATGTCCTGGAGTGGGGCAGCAACGCCGAAGGTGGGGTGAAGCGCGTGAGCGTGCGTGTGCGCGTCCTGGCGCAACCTCTGGTGCCCGCGCGCGATGGCGAGGCCGATTTGACTCGGCAGGCGGCCGAAGCGCTGGCGGCCGCACCATCGCCGGCGGCCACCATCGTGCGGCGCTACCGCGGTTCGCCCTCGCCTCTGGTGCGTGACTCGGTGCGCGGCTGGCGCACAGGGCGCCTCGAAAGAGTGTTCGCAGGCGATTTCGACCTGGTGCCGGCGGGCGACCACGACGGGGCGTAGTGCTGCACCCATCCCAGGGAGCGCGCTACTTCATTTTCGAGGTCCTGTATCGCGAGCGCGATTGCGCCTATCTTGAGTTCGTCGGCGCGGGCTTGCGCATGCTCGAAGAACCTGGACGGCGCCTGTGTCCCGATGGCAAGCCGCGGGTGGCTGTCCACGTGGATGTCCCTGACGGCGCCGGGCTCGACTTCGGTCAGCCCGTTCGGCACCATGTGAGACCCCGATGTCCTGTGGAGGAGTCCCTTGTCCGTTCTCATCGAGTTCCTCGCGACGGTCCAGCTCGAGCACCACGCACTCATCCGCGAGCTCGACGCGATGATCCACAAGGCTGCTCCGGACCTGGTGCCCAGCCTGAAGTGGCGGAACCTCACTTACCAGGGCAATCGCAACGCCTGCGCTCTCGTCAATCACGAGCAGTACGTGAACCTACAGGTCTGGGGTGGCGCCGAACTCGAGGATCCCAAGCACTTGCTCCAGGGCACCGGCAAGGCCATGCGTCACATCCGGCTCATGCCAGGTGCGAGAATCGACCGCCCAGGCGTCATCGCGATCATCAAGCAGGCGGCCATGGCCGCGCGCGCCTGAGCTGTCGAGCGCACGGATTCCACCCTCAGTTCACTTCGCGATCGGCGGGCGGCTTGGCCCACGCACCGCCGCAGGATGGCAACGATGCTTGCGACGGAACGTCTGATACTGGTGCCGGCCACGGTTGCGCACGCACGAGCGGAGATCGCCGACCGTGGCGAGTTCGCACGGCTGCTGCAGGCCTCGGTGCCCGACAACTGGCCGCCGGAGACCGCGGCCGATGCACTGCCGCTGTTCCTGAACTGGTTGGAAGCGGCGCCCGAGCGAGCCGGCTGGTTCGGTTGGTACGCCCTGGCCCGGATGGACGGCGGGGTCGCGCCGCTATTGGTCGCTGGCGGCGGATTCCTGGGCCCGCCGGAGGGCGGGACGGTACACATCGGTTACTCCGTGCTGCCCCAGTTCCAGCAGCAGGGGTACGCGACGGAACTGGTGGGTGGTCTGGTGCGCTGGGCATTCGCACAGCCGGGCGTGAGCCGCATCGCCGCCGAGACGGAGTGGGCGAACCCCGCTTCGGCACGCGTGCTGGAGAAGTCCGGGTTCGTCCCGACCGGAGTGGCGACCGAACCCGGCGGCACCCGCTTCGAGTTGTCGAACGGAGGGAGCGCGCAAGGGAGGGAGGCCGCTTCCGGCGGCCACAGCTGAGCACGCTCACCCGCCAGCACAACGGCCGCCCGAGGGATCGCCTGGGCGGCCGTCGTGCTACGGACAGCGGTGGGTCAATGCTTCGCGGCCAGCAATCCCAGCGCGGTGGCGAGCATCGCGAGCAGCGCCTTGATGAGCGACTCACCGGCCACCAAGCCCGACGCGATCGGGATGTTGTAGCGCTCCTGGTTCGCTGGCTTCCACTTGGCCCAGCCCCACGCGATGAATGCGCCGATGGTGAACGCGAGTGCATTGCTGAAGAACACGATCCAGCCGAGTCCCAGTCCCATGGCCGAGGGCAGGAAGCGTTTCGCCCTGGGCAACGACTTCTCGAGCACGGGCAGCAGGATGCCCACCAGCGCGCCGCCCAGGATCGCCCAGCGCGAGGATATGGCCAGGCTCTCGATACCGTTCGAGAGCACACGTGCGACCGCAACCCAGGTCTGCGTGGCGGGCAGCGGGTACTTCTCGAGCGCGGCGGTGTTGGGGATCATCAAGTACCAGGCCGGCACCACGGCGAGCGTTCCGAAGAAGATGCCGATGGCCTGCGCGATGAACTGCTTGCGCGGATTGGCACCCAGCAGGTAACCGCTCTTCAGGTCCGTCAGCAGGTCGGCCGACGACGACGCGCCGTTGGCGCCGACGCCCGCTGACATCAAGTTGTGCGTGACGTTGTGCGGCGACAGCGCGGCGAACAGCAACTGCATGACCTTGCCCATGGCGCCGATCGGCGTGGTGTCGGTCTCACCCGTGGCGCGGCACGCCACCAGGGCCAGCACGAACGACATGCCGACCGCGATGAGCCCGGCCCACCAGTGGATCTGGAACGCGATCACCTGCACCAGCACGGTGGCGATGGTGATGGGGATCATGCCGGCGATGAACCACGAGTTCGGGACTTCGATCGCCGCCATGCGTTCTTCGATGGTGCCCCGCACGTTGTCGGCGGCAGTGCCGCGGCGCAGGATCGTGAACGAGCGCGCGATGGTCTTCCACTGCAGCCCCAGGGCCGCGAGGCTCGCGAACACCATGACCGAGGTGCCGCCCCACAGCGCCCAGTTGCGCGGGTGGTAGAGCGCGCCGCCACCGGCGGTGGGGATGCTGTTGATGTAACCCCCAACCCCGGCGTTGGCGGCGTCGATGCCCTGCAGCCAAGGAGCCACGACCAGATACAGCAGCGATGCGGAGGCGAGCATGGACAGCGAGACGCGCAGCCCGACGATCATGCCGGCCGAGATCAGCAGCACGCTGGGTTCGAAACCGAACCCGACCATGGGCTTGCCGGCGAGCAGTCCGAAGCCCTGCTCGGGCAGCTGCTCGGGCAGGTGCACATTGAAGAGCCGCGTGCGCATGAACGTGAAGAACCGGCCCAGCGCCACGAACTGGTCCTCGGCGGTGTTCATGATGCCGACGATCGTGCCCACGGAGAGAGCGACCACCAGGGCGTACGCCTTGCTCGTCGCGTCGCCGCCCTTGCTGTACAGGCTGCGCAGCGTGGTGGCTGCCGCGATGCCCGAGGGGAACGGCAACTGCTCCTGGTTGATCATCTGGCGCTTCATCGGGATCGCCAGCCACACACCCAGAGCGCCGGTCGAGACCGTGAACGAGGTGACCACCCACCACGGCTGGTGCGTGTGCGTCGGGTCCAGGATGAGCAGCGCGCCGAAAGCCGTCGCGATGGTGGCACCGGTCGAGTAGCCCGCCGCGGATGCCGTGGACTGCATGCAGTTGTTCTCGAGCACCGAGAAGTTCGAGACCCGGTTGGCGAGGATGGTGCGGATGGTGTTCCAGATCACGAACGACATGACGCACGACGTGATGGCGACACCGAACGACCAGCCGACCTTGAGCGTGGTGTAAAGGTTCGAGATCGACATCAGCATGCCGAGCACCGCGCCCATGGCGACCGCGCGGAACGTGAACTGCGGCATACGGTCGCCCATGTAACAGGTCTCGTACCAGTGCTGGTCCTTCTCCTCAGGCGTCGCGCCCTCGGGCAGCGGCACGAACTCCGGCGGCAGATCGGGATAGTCTTGCGTCACGGGAGGCGCGGAGGCGCGGGCCATGGCTTCCTCGGAATGGGTGGTCGAAGCGGTGTGTCGTCCGGCCGCGCGGCGGGGCGGACCCCCGGCCCATGCTCGGGCGAACGTGCCGACTGCGCATGAACCTAGGCGGCGGCTGCCCGCGGCGCAACGCGGATTCCACTGCGACTTCGGTATCCGGCCATGTACCAGCCGCGCCGGAGCGGCGCTCCGGCCCCGTGCCTCAGGCGCGCGCCACGACCACGGTGAACGCGATGCACAGCAGCAGGGCCCCCACAGCGAGGCCCGCCGTGCGCCGCGCACCCCAGTGCACCGCCATCGCCTGTAGCCCGATCGCTGCACCCACGACCACGCACCACTCGGTGGGGAAGCGGTAGCGCGCGTGCATCGCGTGTGGAATGAGCACGAGGGCGTAACCACTCCAGACCAGCGCGGGCAGGAGCAGACGGCGGCGCCAGTTCGCCCACAGGGCGGCGGGCAGTAGCGCGAGCAGCGCGAAGCGGTGCAGCCATGCGCCCGGGTCGCGTTCGCGCAGCGGACCCAGGTACTCGAGCGTCCCGCGCGCCATGAGGTGGAAGAAGCCCGGCACGTCCTCCCGGATGATCTTCACCGTCTCGTCGCGGAAGTGCTGGTCGAGCCCCAGTTCGCCGCGTTCGGTGTGTTGGGACATCCAGGTCCAGGCGTCGATGGGGCGCCCGTGGCTGTGGGCATTCCAGGCCGCCACACCGCCACCGGTGAGGAACGGCACGAACGTGTGGAAGCGTGACGCGTTGCGGATCGGCCATGGCGCCCACGCCAGCACGGCACTCAGCGCGAACACCGCCGCCGCGCGCGGGTAGCGCAGCAGCAACCACAGCCCGGCACCAGCCGCGAAGCCCAGTCCGGCAGGCCGTGTGAGGATCGCGATCGCGACCACCACGCCGGCCGCGGCCGCCCAGCGCAGTCCATGATGCTGCTTGGCGCGGAGCACGAGCCAGGACGTGAGGATCATGCTGAACGTGAAGAAGCTCTCGCTCATCAGTTGGCCCGCATGGAACCATGCGGCAGGCCATGCCATGTACATCGCGAACGCCAGCCATGCGCCGCGCGCGCCCGCCCAGCGTCCCGCGATCGAGCCGACGAGTGCAGCCGCGACACCGTGCATGGCGCCCTGCAGTGCGACCACGGCGGACACTCCGCCGAGGGCCAAGCCGAGCGCCAGGAATGCGCTGTAGCCCGGGGAGCGGAACGCATACAGGGGCAGACTGGGGAACATGGGCTCGCGATAGACGAACCCGGTGCCGGCCAGCAGCGACCGCGCGATGGCCTCGAACGAATGGCTGTCCGGGTTCAACCAGGGGTCGGTGCCGAGCAGCAGGTTGATCACGCCGCCGGCCAGTGCCGCGCACAAGGCCACGGTGGTCAGCGGGAAGCGCGCGGCCCAGCGGCGCGGATGCGGCAATCGGAGTTGCTGGCGTCGTGTGACGCTTGGTGGCGCGACCGTGCTTGTCGTGGCCGAGCGGGGCGCAACCACGTCGGGTGCAGGCGCGGGCGCGGGCAATTCCACCGGCGGCGGTGCGGCGAACTTGTTCCAGTGCGAGGCTCGGTTCATGGCTGCCCGATCCAACATCAGGAGGATGCGCGCGGGATGGCGGACCTTCGGGGGGGGCGATGTCGGCCATGTCGTGTGAGAACGCGGGCTGCGCGCGCGTGGAGTCTAGGCCGCGTTCAATATGCGCACAATCGATTTGAAATGCCGGATGGTGTCAGGCAGATGGGCCATTCGTATACCCGTTCCGGCTCGGCAAGACCGCCCGGCTGCGCGTCACACTGGTTCCGCCTGACTCGGGCACGCAGGGCGGGGGGGCAAGTGGCTGGGACGGGTGGGGTTCCACCCGGGCGCCAGCACAGGTAACATGCGCGCCCTATGACCTCTGCCAAGCCTACATCCCGTCCCGGCGCGTTCCCGTCGTGGGCCGCACTGTGCTTCCTGGCCTCCGGTGCTGCCGGCCTGTTGTACGAAGTCGTGTGGTCCAAGCAGTTGGGCTATGTGCTCGGCAGTTCGCTGCACGCCGCCGCCGCGGTGGTCGCCGCGTTCCTCGGCGGCCTGGCACTCGGTGCACGCCTGCTCGGCGTGCCGTTGTCGCGGCGCGCGAACGGCGCACGCACGTATGCGCTGCTCGAACTGGGCGTGGCGCTACTGGGCGTGGCGCTGCTGCCGCTGCTGAGGCTCAGCGATCCGCTGGTCGGGCAACTGTATCGCGCGCTCGGCGGCGAAGGCCCGATGTTCGCGGCGGCGCGGCTCGGCCTGCTCATGGTGTTCCTGGTCCCGCCGGCGGCGCTCATGGGCGCCACACTGCCGGTGCTGGTCGCCCACATCGAACGCGATGCCATGGTCGGAGCGGGACTGGCGCGGCTCTATGCGCTCAACACGTTCGGCGCCGTGGTGGGTTCGCTTGCCGCCGGCTTCGTGCTGCTTCCGGTGATCGGGCTGACCGCGACCACGTTCGTGGCCGCCGCGCTCAACCTGGCCGCCGCCGCGCTGGCGTGGAACGCGGGTGGTGCACCGGTGAAGGCGACGGGAGCTGCCGCCGTGCCGGCAAGCCCGGCGCCGTCGCTCGATCCCGGCTCGCGCGCAGTCATGGCGTGGTTGTTCGCGCTCTCGGGCTTCGGCGCGCTGGCGTTCCAGATGGCGTGGGTGCGCTTGTTCGGTCTGGTGTTCGGGTCTTCCGTGTACTCATTTTCGGCCGTGCTCGGCGTCTACCTTCTGGGCATCGCGCTCGGGGCCGCACTGGTGGGGCCGCGCATCAGGCAGCTCGGCACGCTGTCGGGCTTCGCCGTGCTGCAGCTGGCGCTGGCGGCCAGTGCCGCGCTCGCGGTGCAGGCGTTCCCCGGACTGCCGCAGCGCATGCTCGACATGGGTACGGCGGCCGGCACCGACTGGCGCGGCCTGCTCACCGCCGAGACCGGCACCGTGGCGCTCATGATCGGACTGCCGTGTGTGCTGCTGGGCGCGCTGTTCCCGGTCAGCGTGCGCTTGCTGCAGAGCCGCGATGGCGGTCACGCCGCGGGCTTCGCCTACGCCGTCAACACGGCCGGGACCATCGCCGGTTCGTTGGTCGCCGGCTTCGTGCTGGTGCCGCGCTATGGAGTGCAGGGCACGCACCTGCTGGCGGTCGGCATCGCCGGCGTGGCCGGGCTGGTCGCACTGTTGCTGGCATGGCGGCGTGGGGAGCGCAAGGGCATGGCGCCCATGCTGGCCGTGGTCGCATTGCTCGCCACCGTGTTGTTCGTGGCCATCGCTCCCAAGTGGGATCCGACGCTCATGACCGCGGGGGTCTACCGGCCCGCGCAGGCGTTCAAGGTGTCGGCGTTCGCGGCCGGCGCGCCGGACGCGGTGCGCCGCGCCACGCTGGATGACCGCGTGCTGTATTACCGCGAGGGCATCAACGCCTCGGTTATCCTCGGGACCGATCCGCGCGGCAAGGACTTGTGGCTGCGCGTCGGCGGCAAGGTCGACGCCAGCACGCTCGACATGGAGACCCAGGTGCTGCTGGGGTTGTTGCCCGCCGCCCTGGCGGATTCGGGCGCGCGTGCGCTGGTCATCGGCCACGGCTCGGGCGTCACGACGGCATCCGTGCTCGCGGGTGGAGCGGGTGCCACCGAGGTGGTCGAGCTCGAGCCCGGCGTCATCGACGCCTCGCGCTGGTTCCATTCCAAGGGCGAGGACCCGCTCGACGATCCGCGCACGACGCTGGTGATGGGTGATGCGCGCACGCACCTGCTGCACTCGGCGGGGCTCTACGGACTCATCGTCTCGGAGCCTTCCAATCCGTGGATCGCGGGCGTGAACAACCTGTTCACGGTCGACTTCTACCGCCGCGTGAAGTCGCGCCTCGAACCCGACGGCGTGTTCTGCCAGTGGCTGCAGTTGTACGAACTCTCGCCCGAGACGTTCTCGACGCTCGTGCACTCGTTCCTGGACGTGTTCCCGAAGGGCCAGTTGTTCTACATCTGGCGCAACGTCGACCTGCTGCTGGTGGCCATGCCCGAGGGGCGCAAGCTCGATCTGGCGCGCCTGCAGACGCCGCAGGCCCGGAAGATGCTGGACCGCGCGCGCATCCCGGACGCGGAGCTGCTCGCGGCCTACTGGGCCGCACCGCTTGAATCGCTGCGCGCGGTGGCGGGTGATGCGCCGTTGAACCGCGACGACCGCCCCGTGGTCGAGTACCGCGCGCCGCAGGACCTGGTGGCGATCGGCCGTACGCAGGCCGGCGGGCTGGCGAATGTCACCGGGCGCATCCCGTTCGAGGCCAACGAGCCTGCGGGCGCGCTGTTCGCGGACTGGACGCCGGCGCGCTGGTACGGGGCACGGGCGCGCTGGCTCGCCCAGAACGGCGACGCCGCGCGTGCCGCGGCAACGGTGCGTGCGATGCACGTGGCCGCACCCGCCGAAGCGGCGGCGGTCGACGCAATGCTCGCCGATGCCTCGCGCCGTGCGCGCGGCCAGGCGGCCTACGACGAGGGCGCGCGATTCATGTCGCAGGGGCTCAAGCGCGAGGCACGCGCGGCGTTCGAGCGTGCGGTGAGCATCGATCCCACCCATGGCCAGGCCTGGGTGGTGCTGGCCGAGCGCCGGCGCGTTGATGGCGATCTGGCGGGCTCCGCCGCGGCCATCCAGCACGCGCGCCAGTCGGAGGACATCCAGGTGCGCAGCGATGCCGAGGTCATGGTCGGCATGATGGCGCTGGCGAAGCAGGATCCCACGGGTGCGATCCAGGCGTTCACCGCAGCACAGCGCATCCTGCCATCGAACGCGCGCGCCTACCTGTTCGAAGCGCAGGTGCATGCGCAGGCCGGGGATTCGCCGGGCACGATCGCGGTCCTGCGCCGCGGTCTGGCCGCGGCGCCCGGTTCACCCGAGCTGGCAGCGGCGTTGGTGAAGATGGGGCAGGTGCCGTGACCGCGGAGCTCAGGCGCGGCGCGCGCGCCCCAGCCTGCGAGTCCAGTCCACCGCGCGCTGCTTCTGCGCGAGCGCGTGGCGCTCCACCAGGTGCCACGACAGCGCCGCCAGCGTCAGTGTGACGAGCGCCGAGGCGAACAGCAGCGGGGCGGCCGTGATGCCGGGGACCTTGGCGACGATCGCCTGCTGGACCGGGAACGCATAGATGTAGGTGCCGTAGGAGTAATCGCCCACTCGGTTGTAGCGCCGGATCCAGCCGGCAGGGACGTAGGCGAGCCAGAACAGGATGTAGGCCAGGGCGAGCGAATAGGCCACG
>JANMAX010000208.1:0-2828 GCA_031360075.1 bacterium
GCTGTCGCGCATGACGCCGGGGACGGCCCGCTCGGCAACGCTCGCCACCGGCACCGCGGCCAGATGGCGCAATCGACCGCGCACGTCGAAGCGCGCGTCGACCATGCCCGGAACGTCCGCGGCGGGGTCGCCGGGGGTGACACGTTGCCGCGCGCCCAGTGGCTGCATGGCCCGCGGGCTTTCGCGATGCCAGTGCAGGAACGCCGGTGCGCCGCTCGCGGCCAGCTTCTCCCAGCGATCGGCGCTGCGGTCGGTGGCGGCGATCCGCTCGACCACCGTGGCGTCGTAAACGAACCCCTCGGCGGCGTCGACCGGGTCGGCGAAGCCGAGGCCCTGGAGCGTGAGTCGCGCACGCGCCGCGATGGACTGTGGCGTTTCGTGCATGCGCGCCGCCGACACGAGCCGCGTGTGCGGCGCCACGCTGAGGGCGGCCGCGACCCCCAGCACGAGTGCGGTCATGTAAGCGAACCCGCGCGCGGGGCTCAGCGCACGCTCCCGCGCGCCCGCGGCCGCCAGTAGTTCGGGTTCGAGCGTGCGACCCGCAGCGATGGCGGCCGCGATCGGGTCGCCGCCCGGGAGGGCTGCCGCCACTTGCAGGGCGGACTGCGGGCGAAGCGCGGGGTCGGACTCGAGGCAGCGTCCGATGATGCGCGCGACCTCGGGGGCGAGCGCGTGGGCGATCGCCTTTCCGCCGCGCGCCGCGTGCAGAGTCGTGGCCGGCACGGCCTCGTCGGGCGCGCCACCCGTGTAGGTTTCGTACAGCACCAGCCCCAAGCTATAGAGGTCGCTGCGCGGCGTGGCCGCGCCGCCGGCGCGCACCTCGGGTGCCATGTACGCCGGTGTGCCCACGATGTGATGGCTGTGGTCCGGGTCGCTTTGCAGGGCCGCCAGCCCGAAGTCGGTGATGCGCACGCGGCCGCGGCCGTCGATCATGATGTTGGCCGGCTTCAAGTCGCGATGCAGCACATCGAGATCGTGGATGGCTGCGAGCCCGGCGCAGATCTCGCGTGCGATCTCGGTGGCCTTGTCGGGCGGCAGGCGCCGGATGCGGCGCAGCAACGACGCCAAGTCCTCGCCATCGACGAACTCCATGGACAGGAAAGGCGCACCGTTGGCTTCGCCGAGGTCGTAGACGCGGCAGACGTTCGGGTGGCCGATCTGCCGGGCGAGCCGGACCTCGGAGATGAACAGCTCGAGTTCGCCGCCGCCCTTCTGGCGCGACGCGCGGATGAACTTGAGCGCCACCATCTGCCCGATGCGCATGTCCTCGGCGCGGAACACTTCGCCCATTCCGCCATGACCGACGCGCTCGATGATGCGATAGCGCCCTGCGAGAATGGTGCCGGGCAAGTGCTGGCGGGTGCCGTCGCCGCTGCTTCCGACCCGCGGGGAGGGACTCACGGGCAGCGTGGGCGAGTCCTCGACGATCGGCGCTGGCTCGGTGAGCAGTTGTGATGACGGCGCCAGCGCGCATCCGCACGCGGGGCAATACCGGGCGTCGTCGTCGACCGTACGTCGGCACGCGGTGCAGTCGGCCATCGGAGCTCTCCGGGGACACTGAAGCTGTGACGAGCCGAAGTTGGGAACCGGGCAGGGCGAGGTGCGGTCGGCGAGCGTCACGATGGGGCCGGACCGAGCGGGGGGCTGGCCATGGCCGGGCAGGGTGAATCGTGGGCCTTTGGCGGGGCGGAGTCCAGCGGGGTTATCGGGGCGTGCTAGCGGAGTCTCACGGTTCCAGGAGCGCGGGCGTGATCTCGCGCTCGAGCGCCCAGATAACCTCCTTGGGGAACTCCTCGTAGACGCGTCCGGCCTCCCAGCGGATGCGGAATCGGTCGCCCCCCTCGTGCCTGAACTCGAGCGTGGATTCGTCCGCCATGAATGGCGCGATCGCGAGCCAGATCTTGCGGGCGGAGGGCTCGTTCCAATAGCAGCCGTCGTAGGTCTCGATGACGAGGTCCAACGCATCATCGCGTTCGGGAATGGAGCGCGGAACGACCAGGACTTTAAGGTGATGGCGCATCCACGGGTCGGTATTGATGACGGCTGCGGCCTGCTGCGCAGCAGCTCTTGACCGGCAACGGAGGCGGTCGAGTTCGAGGTCGACGGTGTAGCTCATGGTGGCACCCCCGCGGCACGCGTACATTCGGTGCCGGACCATCGAACTCTGAGCCTAGCGGGCTTCGGCCGATCACCAACGCGAAGCCTGGGCCGGCGAGAGGGCGAGATCGTCATGCCGGATCAAAGCCTGTTGACCGCAGGCAGACGGTCGCGCGTCGAAACGATGCGGGGGACGCTCAGTAACCGCTTGGCGGTTCAGGCTCCAGATGGTCGAGCACAATGATGGCTTCGCCGTCCGCGACCAGTCCTTCTCCCGACATACCGGTCTTGAAGTTGACCTGGTACTGCGTGCGCCAGGGTACCTTGGTGCGCGTTTCGACTTCGTCGAGAGTGAGGAGGCGCGCGAATGGCCTCTTGAACTCGTTGTGTGCGTTCAGGACAACAAACGCGAACAGGTAGCGATCGCCAAGCGCCCTGGCCATTCGCACCTCGTTCTCGGTGGCACCGAAGAAGAACCCATTCAGGGCTGGCCCCTTGATCGGTTTCTTGGTTGCCTTCATCTCGACCAGTCGGATCGTCCGCAAGTACTGGCCCGCATTCGCCGGTGTGATCTCGGGCGTGCCGACCGGCCGCATCAGCAGGTCGAACGTCTGCAGCCCGTAACCCACGGGATTACCAAGCGCTACGAGAATCGCCCGGCGGGTTGCGAGATTTGCGTCCTGGAAGCGGGGGTCCAGCAGCATCAGCCGCTTACCGGCCTTCTGAACGCC
>JANMAX010000300.1:0-46383 GCA_031360075.1 bacterium
GGGCCACAAGTTGCGATCAGGGGCGGGGCCACTGAGCCTGCACCCTTGAAGGCCTTCTGCGGGAGACTCGCGGCAGCTGGCATCGTCGGCTTCTCGCCCGGGCCCGAGTCTACCTACGCGCTCCCAAGCTAGTCCCTGCGCACGGCAGCGCTCGGTTTCCGCCCTCAGTTTTCTCGCATATTTCGGGACCCAGGTATCTCTCAACTTCAACGGCGCGGTTGGGGGGCCCCGGCCCACTTCGCGCTGCGCCGCGTGCGAGAAACGTGCGCATAACGTGCGGGTTCGTGCGCGAAACGTGCGCGAAACACCGCACGACATGAGACGGCATGACGAGTGGTCGAACGCTGTAAAGGCTTGCCATGCCGTGCACAGAATCAACCACGCCGTGCGGTGCCGTTTGGTGCCGTAGGGCGTTCCTATAACTTAAAATCCGCAGGGCGCAAGCCCGTGGGGGTTCGAGTCCCTCTCCCGGCACCGAGGTCAGCGAGTTGAAGCGGGGAGCGCAGGTCACCGGGACACGACGCCGTGGGTGAACCGGATGCCAGTGAGCCTGTTGAACGCCGCTGGGCGGAGAGTGCTGCCAGGCACCGATCTGGCGCCGACATCGGCGTACAACCAACATCGGCGTACGAAGAAGCCGACAGCTTCATCGTGCAAGACGACGATCTGCGCCTCGGATTCTGCAATGCCCATCGGTTGCTGGCGCGGGTGACTCCTTCCCGCGCCGGTCGGACCTCGCTGGGATGACGGGGTCCCGGCAGCTGAAGCCGGTGAATCGGCCTCGCGGAACGGCCGTTTGTCGGGGAGCGACTGTCCACTATCAGCTCAGCTGGGTCGCCGGCGGACCGAAGCATCTGCCTTGTCTTTTTATTGCTTACGAGCGCATGGAAATTGCATAGGCCACGAGCGCGGCCGTGATCTCTGCGAATCCGGAAGTCTAAAGGGCCGCGCGATGGGCCATCCGGGGGCAACGGAGCTGGGGCCGGGAGCGATCCCTGAAGGCAATGATGTTTCTGGGGCCCATCTCCTTGATGACACAAGCAGGCTGTCGTCCTGGTGCGAAGCGATCGCGGGAGGTACTTGGTGAGTTTCAGCAGCGCGCGTGTATCGCAGATTGCGTTCATGTGGCCAATCGATAGGTGGACCAGCATGGTGATGGGTTGGAGTGGGCGCTCGCGGCCCTCGACCAGACCTCGGCCATTCGTGACGGCAAGCAAGGTGACTGAAGCCTCCGGAAGACGGAATTGCCCAGTTTGCCGGGTCGGATGCAGCAACGTCGACGTCCATCTCAGGACGGTTCACAAGTTGGACCAGTTCGCGTGTCCCAGTTGCTCGAGGTCGGTGCTTTGTGCTCCGAACGATCAACTGACGTGCCGGTGTGGTCGGGTCTTCGTGGCACGATTGAGGGCGGCGGCGGTGCGCGTGCCTCGCAAGCCACGGGTGGCTCGCCGTCGAACCGCGCGTGGATGGACATGCCTAACGAGCCGGGTCGCAGCCCTCGTGGCGCTATGCGGCCTAGGCGTTCAGCCGGCACAGTCCCAGGAGCATGCCGAGACGATCTTCCGCGAAGCCAGCGCCTACACGGTTCGGATTCGCACGCAGATCACGACACCATTCATGGGGGACGAGCGGGGTTCGTTCAGCGGCGCCGGTTTTCTGGTGGATGCTGCCCGCGGCTGGGTGCTGACGAACGCGCACGTCGTGGGGCGCTCACCATCCGACGTCACACTCGCCTTCTCGGGCGGGACGTTTCGGCCTGCGCGCAAGTTGTACGTGGATCCGTTCACCGACGTGGCCATCCTCGAGGTGTCGGCTGATGATCGACGACACCCGGCTGCGCCGATTGACTGCGACGGCGTCCCCGAGGTGGGGGAAGCCGTCGGAGCGTTCGGTCACCCGCTCGGGATGCCTTTTACGGGAACGCGTGGAATCGTCTCGGGGAAGACAGATCAGTTTCTTAACGATTTCCTTCAGATCGATGCCACGGTGGACCACGGTAACTCAGGCGGGCCGGTCATCGCGATACGGGACGCGCGAATCGTCGGTATCGCGACGGCCATGGCACGCGGATCGAAGGCGAACAGTCTCAACCTCGCCACGCCCATGAGGGACGTGTGCCGCATCCTGAAGCTGCTCCAGAACGGCGTTTCTCCAGAACCCCCAGACTTGGCGTTCTCGCTCCTTGTAGATGAGGACGAGCGCCACACCCTCCAGGTGGGGGCCACTCACGACGCGGCTCGGTGGCCTTTCCACCCCGGCGACGAGATCGTGAGCGTCGGTCGGGAGCGAGAGGTCGTCACAACCGTGACTGAGCTCGTGACCGCGATGAGAGGACGACGCGGTGTTGTTACGATCCATGTCCTGCGCGCGGGACGCGAGCTCGAACTTCTGGTCCGCCCAAGCCTGCAGCAATCCATTGTCTCACGGCGGGCAGTGAGCCTCGACGGGGCCCTGATCGCGTCGTTCGAGTTCGAGGACTCGACGGCGCTGAATGAGCCGGCGCGGCTGATCGTGCATTCCGTGGCGCCGGGCTCCGTCGCGGAGGCGCTTGGCATGAGCCAGATGGACATTATCGAGAGCATCGACGGCCGCCGGATCGACGACCTGGATTCCCTGCTCGGGTATCTCCGCCAGCATCATGAGGGCGTCCCGCTGCGCGTCGTGTTCCGGCACCTGAGCGCGAGTGCCAACCGTTGGTTCGAGTTCAACGTTCGGGAACTCCCGGGCGAGGAGACGCTAGTCATCGAGCCCGAGGGGCAGCTTCTTTCCAGCACACCCTAGCGAGAGCAAACGCGGGTAGTAACCACGTCGCAGGCTGGAGCGGCGACTCCTCAATCTGAGAAGTGGATGGACCGAGGACCGGGGGCGAAGCAGTTCGAGTCCCTCTCCCGGCACCAACTTCTCGCAACCGGTGTCCGGCTCCGGTTCTTGACGTCGCGCTTTCCCGTGACGCCCTCGAGCCCGGTCCCCCCACGGGCCTGCGCCGCGGCCCCCGACCGGCCGATAACTCCTGAGTCCGCATGACGGGCCGTGTGCCGGCCGGCTCCCCGACCGATGGCACACGCCGCTCCACGCACCGCGTCCAGACACCGGGAGAGCTTCGAGCTTCCCGCAACGGAGAGAGGTCGGCATGGCGCATCCTCGAACGAGTTCGGGTGGCCGGAGCACGGCCATGGCGATCCAGACGATGGTGTTCGCGTTGTCACTCGTCGCGCTCGCCACGACGGCTGCACGTGCCGCGGACGAGATCCACTGGACGATCATCAGCCAGACCGCCGTGACCTTCGACTGGCGCGGCTCGGGCTCCGAGAACACGATCCAGTACGGCACCAGCCCCGGCACCTACACGGGCTCGGTCACCGCGCAGGCGCCGTCGCCGATGCCGGACTCGTCGCCGGGGCCGTTCTGGGAAGCGCGCATCACGGGGCTCACCGAGAACACGCTCTACTATTACAAGATCGGGTCCGGCACGGAGCACACGTTCCGCACCCCGCCGCCACGCGGCAGCTCGGACTTCTGGATCGCCGAGGTAGCTGACGTCGGCAGCACGCTGGGCTACGCGCCGGTGGGCCCCACGCAGAGCATGGTCGCGCAGGACCATCCGAGCCTCCCCGGGGATGACCGCCCTCGCTTCGTGCTCGTGCCCGGCGACCTCACGTACGGGGACCAGAACTCCATCGACCAAGTCGATGGCCACTTCAACGACGTCATGGTGTGGTCCGAGGATGCGGCCTACATGGTGGCGTGGGGCAACCACGAGTGGGCGACCGCGGCCGATGGCCTGGCGGACAACCTCAACAACTACGAAGGCCGGTTCGACTTCCCGAACTCGCAGACCTCACCGGGCGCCAGCGCCGCCGTGGGCAATGGGCCGGGGGAGGACTGGTACTGGTTCGACTACGGGAACGTCCGCTTCATCGCGTTCCCCGAACCCTACAGCGGCGCGTGGGGCGATTGGGCCACGCGTGCGGACGCGGTCATGGCCTCGGCACAGTCGGACCCCGCGATCACGTTCATCGTCACGTTTGGCCACCGGCCGGCATGGTCCTCGGGCGCCGACCATGGCGGCGATTCCCAACTGGCGGGCTACATGGCCACGCTGCACGGCAAGTACCCCAAGTTCATGCTCAACATGAACGGGCACAGCCACCACTACGAGCGCACCGACCCCGCGCAGACCAACGGGATCCTGCACATCGTGGGCCCGGGTGGCGGCTCGTCGCTGGGCGGGCTGTCCGCCACCCAGCCGAGTTGGTCGGCGTTTCGCATCAACCACCTGCAGCACATCCGGCTGCACATCCAGCCGGGGCGGATCGACGGTTACGTGATCTGCGGCCCGGCCGGTTCCGGTAACTCGACCGACTGCACACAGGGCACCATCATCGACCAGTGGACGGTGCTGGCGCCGGGTGGTTCGGACACGACGCCGCCGGCAGGCGTCACGGATCTGCGCAGCCCGTAGGCCGGTGACGTTCCGCACCGGCGTGGCGCCGCGCTCAACGTTCGGGCGACACTGGAATGCGCTCGTGCAGCGGATCCGCTCGGGGTCACCCCGGCCCGACCGCAGTCGCCCACCACTTGGGTGACTGTTCGCCCCCCCGCGCATGGTACAAGTACCGAACGCAATGGATTCCCCGTCGCCCGCCGCCCATCCCCTCGAGTGTTCACGATGTCCGACGCCCCACGCCGATTCTCGCCCCCGAGCGCCGAGCAGATCCAACGGCTCAACGATATCGGCTGGCTCGAGTCCGGTGAGGTCATCCTCTCGGAGATGGCCCTGCTGCCGGAGGATGCGGCCTCGACGCCGGTCGCCCGGCAGATGCTGCTCATCCATGTGCTCAACTATCAGGGTGAGTACGACACGGCCGTGCGCGTGGCGCTGCGCGCCATCCGGACATCGCCGCGGTCGCACGAGGTGGGCGCATCACTGCGGCAGTTGCTGGCGCATTCGCTGTCGCGGCTCGGTCATCTGGAGCGGGCCAAGCGCATCCTGTCGCGGCTGCTGGAACGATCTGCGTCCATGGAGCTCGCTCCCAAGCGGGTGCTGGCCGTGCGCGATGAGTTGGGTCGCATCGCACGCCGGCTCGGGGAGTTGGCCAAGGCGCGGCAGTGCCACGAGCAGTCGCTGGCCGGGGTCACGCCGGGCTCGCTCAGTTGGTGCGCCATGGTCTGCAATCTGGCGCATACCGAACTGCGTGCCGGCGAGTTGGACCAGGCGCGCAAACTGCTCGAGAGCGTCGACGAGCACATCGAGTCACTGCCGGCCGGGCGCATCGTGTTCGTGCAGGACGCCAGCTGGCTGTCGTACTGGATCGAGATGGGCGACACGCGCGAGTCCCAGCGCCAACTGCAGGACTTGAAGGCGCACACGGCGCGGCAGATGGGGCCGCGCGACCGCCTGCTGATCCGGAACTACGAAGCCGAGGTCCTGCTGCTCAGCAAACGCAACGACGAGGCCGCGCGTGCGTTCGAGTCGGCGCTCGAGGACGCCCTCGCTGCCGTGGGCCACGCCGACCTGGTGTCCTCGCTGGCGCGCGGCCTCGCCGAGAGCCTGCATGCGCTCGGCGATCATGAGCGCGCGGAGGACCGTGCTTCGCTCGCGGTGCGGGCCGGCCACCGCGTCGACCGGCTCGAGGAGCTGATCGGCCTGCGTGTGCAGGGGCAGTGCAGTTGGGCGATGGGACGCCATCAGCACGCCATCGAGACGTTCGCCCGGGCCAAGGCGCTGCACTTCGGTCTGGAGTTCACGCGCGAGCGGACCGCGCTGGCGGCCAAGCTCGAGCAACTGGGCGTGCCGGACCTGGCAGCCTCCGAACCGGCTGCGCCGGTCGAGTTGCCCTCAGCCACGCGGCAGCGCCGCCGTTCGTCGGCATCGGAAGTGATCCAGCTGGCACTCGCCGACGGCCGGCAGTTCCTCACCACCGACCAGGAGTTGCACCGCCAGCTCGTCCGCGCCGCGAACTCGGACCTCCCGGTGCTGATCGAGGGCGAGACCGGGACGGGCAAGGAACTCGTGGCGATGCTGCTGCATGAACTCCGCACCACCTCGACCGGGCCATTCGTGGTCGCGGACTGCAGCGCACTGCCCGAGACGCTCGTCGAAGCGGAGTTGTTCGGCGTCGCGCGCGGCGCGTACACGGGTGCGACCGAAGCGCGAGCAGGCATCGTCGCGAACGCCGAGGGCGGCACGCTGTTCCTGGACGAGTTGCCGGAGCTGTCATTGATCGCACAGGCGAAGTTGCTGCGTTTGCTCCAGGAAGGGACGTATCGGCGGGTGGGGGAGACCACGACGCGCAAGCTCCGCACCCGGTTCATCGCGGCGACCAACCGCCCGCTCGCCGAGCTGTTGGCGGAGCGCAAGCTGCGGTCGGACTTGTTCCACCGGCTGAACGGTCACCGGATCCAGCTGCGGCCACTGCGCGAGCGCCAGGACGAGATCCCCGCGCTCGCACGGAGCATCGCGGTGCGCATGGGCATCGGCGGGATCGACGACGATGCGATCGCCCTGTTGGAGCGCGCACCGTGGAGCGGCAACGTGCGCGAACTCGAGATGCTGCTGCGTGTGCTCGGCAGCGGGCTCAGCGCCGACGAACGGCTCGATGCCGGGCGTGTGCGAGGAGCGTTGCCCGCCGCGCTGGAGACCTACCCGACGGGCGGGCTGCGTGAGAGCCGGCTCGCCGCGGAACGGTCCCGGTTGGGAGAACTCCTGCAAACGCACGGTGGCAATGTGACGGCCGCGGCGCGCGCGCTGGGGATCAGTCGGCAGGCCTTCTACAAGGCGCTGCGCCGGACCGGAGGCGCGCCGCGCCAGGAGCCGGGCCGCGGTTGATCCCGGCCATCGTGTCCGCCGCAGACGAGTACGGCGGTGCCGAGCACCGAGCCCCCAGACTCAGCTCCCGGCAGCCGCCGCTCGATGGTCCTGACCGTCCCCCGACTGCAGGGCGAGCAGGTGTTCCACTGCGGGCATGGACGCCCCGGTTCGGCCCGGGCGGCCCGTCTCGACCAGCGCCGCCAGTCGAGAGGGCAGGCCGTGAGCATGCCGTCAAAGATGCTCACGGGTCCGTCGTCCCGCCCCTCCGTAGTGGGCCTGACCTGAGTGGGCCTGACCTGTTCGACGCCGATGGTAGGCCCCCCGGTTGCCACGGATCGTCGTGGCTGCACGCGACCCGCACCGCCGTATTGCCGAGCCATCGACCCAGCCGACTGGAAGCCGCGACCAGGGCCGACCCGACGGGGGATACCGCAATCTCCGTGCCGCGGGCACGCCTGGTGCGAGTTCCCCGACCCACCATGTTCCGCCCGGATCCGTGACAACGGCATGCGGGGGAGAGCTCCGGGGTGGCCTGCCGTGGTCGCCATGGGTTGACAGTGTCAACCTGTGGTTGCCGCGCATGGTCCCGATGCCGCCCTGCTTGCGCCGGCGGAGCGAGCCGTGGTCAGATTGGGGCATCGATCGGCCTGCCAGGCCGCCCCCGCACTGGTGTCCCCCGAGACTGCGTCGCATCACGGGGAGACTGCCATGAACTTCCGCGGATCATGTCCTGCGCGCGCGTGCTTGCCGTTCCTTTGCTCCGGCTCCCTGCTTGCGGTGACACTGCTCTCGGCGGTCCTGTTCGCCACGGGCTGTGGCGATGGCAGCCGTGCCAGCCGCGTGGCTTCGTCCGGTACGCCGTCCACGGAGGGGCCTGCCGCAGCGCTACTCGCCCAGCACCTCGCGCAGGCGGTCCGCGCGCAGGAGCGCGCCACTCCGGTGCTCATGGAAGCGCCGGGCGTGATCGGCACCGGTGCGACCCTCGATGCGGACGGCGAGCCCCGCGTCGTGGTGCTGCTCGAATCGGATGACGCCGGCATGCCGATGCCCGAGTCCGTCGAGGGCATCCCGATCGATGTATGGGTCGTCGGAGAGATCCGGCCATGGTCGCTCACCGCGAGCTACCGGCCGATGGCGGTCGGCGTCTCGGTGGGCCATGCCAACGAGTGCCTGCCGGGCACCATCGGCTGCGTACTCGAGCGCGGTACGAAGCGGTTCGTGCTCAGCGCCAATCACGTGCTTGCCCGACAGAATCTCGGCGTCATCGGCGAGGCGATCGTGCAGCCGAGCCTGCCCGACATCGATGCGGCATGCGCGCCGGCCCCGCCGTCGGCGGTCGTGGCCACGCTCTCCGACTTCCAGTCCATCGTCTATGACGGCAAGACGCCGAACACGATGGATGCGGCCATCGCCGAGATCGCGCTCAGCCCGAGCCAGTTCGTGTGCTCGACCCCGCCGGGTTACTACGGCTTCCCCTCCGCCACGGTCGCGACCGCCAGCGCCGGGCTGCGGGTGATGAAACTCGGCCGCACGACCGAACTGACCCGCGCCGTGGTGAAGGCCGTGAATGTGAGGGCCAAGATCACGTTCCCGAGCGGGGTGGCGCTGTTCACGGGGCAGATCCTGACCGGCCCGGGCTTCGGCGATTTCGGCGACTCGGGTGCGCTGGTGGTGACCGATGACGGCACCCGCCGGCCGGTCGGGATCGTCATCGGTGGGGGGACGAACGGCTCGGCCATCGTGAGCCCGATAGGCCCCATCCTGACGCGCTTCTCGGCCAGCGTCTGCGATCACTGAGGCCCCGGGACAGGGCAGGCCCATCGCGGTCCGTCGGGCCTGCCCTCCTGAGCGGCTGTTCTCACCGCCCGGACTCCACTAGAATGCCCCCCTCGCGCGCGGCGGGCGTCCATTCGCCCCCGCTTGTCGCGGCAACCACCGGCCCCGGCGTGATTCGTCGCAACCGCCCGCGGGTGGCCGGCATCCTACGGACTTCTCGAACCTCATCGACCCATCCCGGTGTGCGCCGCTCGGCGCCTGCCCAGGAGTTCCCTGTCTTGAACAAGCGCATGATCCAGATGCTGGCGATCGTCCTCGCCGTGATCGCCACGCTCGGCTTCATCAAGTTCCAGCAGATCTCGGCGGCCATCAACGGTGGCAAGTCGTTCACGCCGCCGCCCGAGGCCGTTACCACGGTCGTCGCGAGCCGGAGCCAGTGGGCCACCACGCTCGACGCGGTCGGCAGTGTCGCGCCGGTCCAGGGCGTCACGCTGAGCGCGGACCTGCCGGGCGTGGTCGATGGCATCGGTTTTGTCTCTGGGGCACGCGTCGCCAAGGATCAGGTCCTGCTGACGCTCGATTCGCGTCAGGAGCGCGCGCAACGGGCTTCGGCGGAGGCGAAGCTCGAACTCTCCCGCCTGAGCCTGGACCGCGCGCGCAAGCTGCTTGCTTCGAATGCCATCGCGCAATCCGAAGTCGACATCGCGGTCGCGCAGTACAAGCAGGCCGAGGCCGCCGTGGCAGAGACGCAGGCCGCGATCGATCGCAAGACCATCCGGGCGCCGTTCGCGGGCTCGACTGGCATTCGTCAGGTGAGCTTGGGGCAATACGTGCGCAGTGGTGACCCGGTCGTGCCGCTGCAGTCGCTGGATGCCGTGTACGTGAACTTCTCGGTGCCACAGCAGAGCGCTGGTGTGGTGCGTCCCGGCGCGGTCGTGCACGCGTCCGCCGATGGCGGGACGGCCACGTTCTCCGGCCGTGTCACCGCGGTCGACCCGGTGGTCAACGACGCGACGCGCAACGTCAACATCCAGTCGACGTTCCAGAACACGCGCGGGCTGCTGCGTGCGGGCAGTTATGTCACCGCCCAGGTGGTCGTCGGCATGGGGGCGTCGACGGTGGCGCTGCCGACCTCGGCGATCAACTATGCGCCCTACGGCAACTCGGTGTTCATCCTCGAGGACATGAAGGGTCCCGACGGCAAGCCGTTCCGCGGCGTGCGCCAGCAGTTCGTGAAGCTCGGGCGCTCGGAAGGGGACCAGGTCGCGGTGCTCGACGGGGTCCAGCCCGGGCAGGAGGTCGCGACTTCGGGCGTGTTCAAGCTGCGCCCGGGCGCAGCCGTGGTCGTCAACAACAAGTCGCAGCCGGCCAACAGCCGCTCGCCCCGACCGGAAGACAACTGATGAAGCTCACCGACCTGTTCATCCGCCGGCCGGTGCTGGCCATCGTCGTCAACCTGATCATCCTGATCGCCGGGCTGCAGTCCATCCGTTCGCTGAGCGTACGCCAGTTCCCGCGCACCGACGTCGCGGTGGTCACGGTGAGCACGGCGTACGTCGGTGCCAATGCCGACCTGGTGCGCGGCTTCATCACCTCGCCGCTCGAGCGCGTCATCGCCAGCGCCGACGGCATCGACTACATCGAGTCGTCGAGCGCACAGAGCATCAGCACGATCACCGTGCACCTGAAGCACAACTCCACCCCGAACGACGCGCTCACACAGATCCAGGCCAAGGTCGCTCAGGTCCGCAACGACCTGCCGCCCGAAGCCCAGGCGCCCGTGATCCAGGTGCAGACCGCCGACGCGCAATTCGCGGCCATGTACCTGGGATTCGCGTCCAGGGACCTGGACCAGAACCAGATCAGCGATTACCTCGTGCGCGTCGTGCAGCCGCGCCTGAGCGCGGTCAGCGGCGTGCAGCGTGCCGACGTGCTGGGCGGCCGCACGTTCGCCATGCGCATCTGGCTCAAGCCGGACCGCATGGCGGCCCACAACCTGTCGGCCTCGCAGGTGTGGAACACGCTGGCGGCCAACAACTCGCTGTCCGCCCTCGGCCGCACCAAGGGCAGCATGACGTCGGTGAACCTGGTCGCGAATACCGATCTGAAGACGCCCGAGGAGTTCCGGCAGATGGTCGTCGCCCAGCAGGGCAGCGACGTCGTGCGTCTGGGCGACATCGCCGATGTCCTGCTGGGTGCCGAGGACTACGACTCGGAGGTGCGCTTCAACGGCCAGACCGCGACGTTCATGGGCGTCTGGGTGCTGCCCACGAGCAACTCGCTCGAGGTCATCAAGCAAGTCCGCGCGGCGGTCAAGGAACTCGAGACCCAACTGCCGGTGGGCATGACCGTGGGTATTCCGTATGACTCGACCAAGTACATCGAGGACTCGATCCACGAGGTGCTGAAGACGCTAACCGAGACGCTGCTCATCGTCATCCTGGTCATCTTCCTGTTCCTGGGCTCGATTCGCGGGCTGATCATCCCGGTCATCGCCATCCCGATCTCGCTCATCGGCGCCGTGTTCCTCATGCAGACGGCGGGTTTCACCATCAACCTGTTGACGCTGCTGGCCATCGTGCTCTCGGTCGGCCTCGTGGTCGATGACGCCATCGTCATGGTGGAGAACATCGAGCGCCATGTGCACGAGGGCCACAAGCCGTTCGACGCGGCCATCCTGGCGGCGCGTGAGCTGCTCGGCCCGATCATCGCCATGACCATCACGCTGGCGGCCGTCTATACCCCGCTCGCGCTGCAGGGCGGACTCACCGGCGCACTGTTCCGGGAGTTCGCGTTCACGCTCGCCGGCGCGGTCATCGTCTCGGGCGTCGTGGCGATCACCCTGTCACCCATGATGGGTTCGCGCCTGCTGCGCTCGGGCGACAACGAGCGCGGCTTCGCGGGCCATATCAACCGGCAGTTCGAACGGGTGCGCCAGAAATACATGGGCATGCTCGAGGGGACGCTGCGCAACCGCCCGGTGGTGCTGACGTTGTGGGTCATCGTCGTGCTGCTCATGGTGCCGTTCTATATGTTCACGCAGCGCGAGCTGGCCCCGCGCGAGGACCAGAGCATCGTGTTCGGCATCGTGCAGGCCGCCCCGAACGCCACGCTCGACCAAACCACCATGTTCGCGCGCGGTATCTACGATGTCTACCACTCGATCCCCGAAGCGCAGAACATCTTCCAGATCACGACCCCGGGTGGCGGCTTCGCCGGCATGGTCACCAAGCCCTGGACCGAGCGCAAGCGCAGTACGGCACAGTTGCAGATGCAGGTGTCGGGCGGCTTCTCGAAGATCCCTGGCGTCCGTGCGATCGCGCTCATCCCGCCGGCGCTGCCGGGCGGCGGCAGTTTCCCGGTCGACGTCGTAATCTCGTCCACGGCCGAGCCCGAGCAGTTGCTCGCGGTCGCCAACGTGCTGGTGGCACGCGCCTACAAGAGCGGCAAGTTCATGTTCGTCGACACCGACCTGAAGTACGACCAGCCGCAGACCGAAGTCGTGTTCGACCGCGACAAAGTGCGTTCGCTCGGGGTCGACATGAGCCGGGTCGGACAAGACCTGTCGCGCATGATCGGTGGCAACTTCGTCAACCGGTTCAGCATCCAGGGCCGTAGCTACAAGGTCATCCCGCAGCTCAAGCGCGCCGAGCGGCTCACCGCCGAACAACTCGAGACCGTGTACGTCACGGGCCCGGGCGGCAAACTCGTGCCGCTGTCGACGTTCGCATCGCTTAAGACCAGCACCCAGCCACGCGAACTCAAGCGCTTCCAGCAGTTGAACGCCGTGCGCATCCAGGCGGTGATCCCGCCAGGCGTGCCGCTCGACCAGGCGCTGGCGACGATCGAGGCGGACGCCAGGAACCTGCTGCCGCCGGGCTACAACGTCGACTATGCCGGCGAATCGCGGCAACTGCGCACCGAGGGCGGCAAGTTCATGGGCATCTTCATGCTCTCGGCCATCCTGATCTTCCTGGTGCTGGCCGCCCAGTTCGAGAGCTTCCGTGACCCGTTCGTGATCCTCGCGGGCTCGGCGCCGCTCGCGGTGTCCGGGGCGCTGGCGTTCACGTTCCTGGGCTTCACGACGCTCAACATCTACAGCCAGGTCGGGCTCATCACGCTCGTCGGGCTCGTGGCCAAGAACGGCATCCTGATCGTGGAGTTCGCGAACCACCTCCAGGAGCGGGGCCGCGACAAGGCCCGGGCGGTCATCGAGGCGGCTGGCACGCGACTGCGGCCGATCCTCATGACCACGGCGGCCACGGTATTCGGCCACCTGCCGCTCATCTTCGCGCACGGTCCGGGCGCGGGAGCGCGCAACAGCATCGGCATCACGCTCGTGAGCGGCATGGTCATCGGCACGGTGTTCACGCTGTTCGTGGTCCCAGCCGTGTACACGGTGGTGGCCAAGACGCACCGGCGTGCCGAGGAGCCCGATGTGGCCGAGCCGCTGCTGGCCGAGGCCTATTCGTCGTCGTCGGCGGGGGCGTGACCTTCGCCGTACGGCGATAGTTCCGGGATGACCAGGCGCCCGCTTCGGGACAACGCGATGAGTTTGTCGAGTTCGCCGCGATCGAGCCACACGCCGTGGCACATCGGGCACTCGTCGATCTCGATGGTGCTGCGGTCGTGTGCGACGAGCTTGACGTTCTTGCAGTCGGGGCAGGTGAGGATGCGATCGGGCATCTCGGGTCTCCATGAGTTGGCGCTGGGAGCGTGGGAGGGCCGCCCGCGATGGCGACCGCGCCGGGCGCGTCTTTCACGCTGCCATCATAGACCCTTCGTGCGCCCGGCGGACCGGGGCCGGTCGGCCACCCCGGATGCCCCCGACGCGGTCGGTGGGCGCCCGTGCGGACGAGCGGGTTCGATGGTAGTAAACCTCGTCACGCCGGAGTTCATCGGCAATGCGAGAGTTCGTATTCGTTGAGCTGGGCGATACCGCATGCTGTCCGGGTTCCTCCCCCCCGGGACGGAGCGCGCGTGGCTCCATCCTCTGCGCCCAGGGAGTGCACTGGACGGATCCCCCTGCCCCAGAGCCATCGGACTACTTTCCCACGAGGTTACACCCATGCCCTCACGCCGCGACTTCCTGAGAGCCTCGCTCCTCGCCGGCGGTACCGTGATGCTCCCGCGTTGGGCCCGCGCCCAAGGGGACGTATTCGCCGCGAACGCGTTCCCGAGTCCGTTCCTGCGCCCGTTCGCCACCGAGCTGCCCATTCCCCCGGTGCCGCGCGCGGTGGCCCCCTTCGCCACGCGCCGCGCCGTTTCGCCGGGCACGGTATTCCATGAGGTGCGCGGGCGCGAGGGGGCGCATCGGTATCATCCCGACCTGCCGTCGACGCAAGTGTGGGGCTACGAGGACGTCCACGGCGACGGCCAGGCCGCGATCACACCCGGGCCGACCTTCGTGTCGCGATTGGGCACACCCATGCTGGTGCGTTTCCGCAATGAGCTGCCCGCGGACCATCGCGGCTTCGGCGTACCGAACATGGTCGTGCACCGGCACGGCGGCGAACAAGCCTCCGAGGATGACGGTTACCCCGAGGACCTGTTCCGGCCCGGGGAGTCGCGCGACTACCTCTTTCCAGAGACGCATCATGAAGACCCGCGCGAGACGCAGGGTACTTTGTGGTATCACGATCATCTCGTCGATTTTACCGCGCAGAACGTGTACCGCGGCATGGCCGGGTTCTTCCTGCGTTACTCGGACGACGATCCGGGGGACGAGACCGGGAGCAGCGGGCACGGATTGCGACTGCCGAGTGGTCCCTACGACATCGGGCTGGCGATCCAGGACAAGCGCTTCGCGCCAGATGGCTCGCTCGTCTATGACTCGAACCAGCACGATGGATTCCTCGGTGACACGTTCCTCGTGAACGGTGCGGTGCAACCTTTCCTGCGCGTCAAGCGTCGGAAGTACCGTTTCCGGTTCCTGTGCGCCAGCAACGCGCGGTTCTTCGAACTGTTCCTGTCGACCGGCCAGCCGTTCATGCAGATCGCCACCGAAGGTGGATTGTTCGAGCGCCCGATCCAGCGCCGCGGCATCCTCATGGGCCCGGGCGAGCGGCACGAGGTCATCCTCGACTTCTCGGCTTACCCGCAGGGCGCTGAGATCGTGCTCGAGAACCGGCTGGATCAGAAGAGCGGTCGTGGGCCGGACGGTCCGGCGGCGTTCCCGACGCCGCTGCTCAAGTTCATCGTCGATGGCACCGCGCCCGACCCGAGCGTCCTGCCGCTGCAATTGCGCGATCCGCTCCCCGCGGATCCGTTCCCACCCGCGGCGCGACGCACCTTCGAGTTCACCCGCCGAAACGGCGCCTGGGCGGTGAACAACGAACTCTGGGACCCCGATCGCGTGGTCGCCCAGCCGCGCCTCGAGGACGTCGAGATCTGGACGCTGCGCAACAAGAGCGGTGGCTGGTGGCATCCGATACACATCCACCTCACGCTCAGCCAGATCCTGTCCCGTAACGGCAGGCCACCGGAACCGTGGGATGCCGGCATGCGCGACATGGTCGTGCTCGGGCCCAATGACGAGTGTGACGTGCGCGTGCAGTTCAAGCAGTTCCGCGGGCGCTACGTGTTCCACTGTCACAACGTCGAGCACGAGGACATGGCGATGATGGCGCGTTTCGACACCATCTGACGGGGGGAGCATGATCTCGAATCGCAGCCTATACACACACACCGGCCGCAAGGTCCGGTTCTATGACGATCTCGTGCGCGGCCGGATCGTTACGGTGAACCTCGCTTACACGCGCTGTCGTGGCATCTGTCCGACCGGCTTCGCCAAGCTGCGCGCGCTCCAGGACCAGCTCGGTGACGCTCTCGGTCGCGACGTCGCCATGTACACACTCACCCTGGATCCCGAGCACGACACCCCGAGCGTGCTGCGGGAGGCGCGCCGCGAGCACGGGGCGGGGGAAGGTTGGACGTTCCTCACGGGATCCGCGGATGGCATCGAGGAAGTCCGGCGTTCCCTCGGCCTCTACGATCCGGACCCGCGCATCGACGCCGACCGGAGCCAGCACTCCGGACTGCTCGTGATGGGCAATGATCCGATGCGGCGCTGGTCCACGGTCCCGCTCGGATTCCGCTCGGAGCAGATCGCGGCCGCGTTCAGGCGGGTGCGGGAGCCCGCGAACGCCTGGTGATACCCAGCGTCCAGCAGGGGTGCTTGGTCCGCCGCGATAGTGCGCGGTCGAGCGCGGCCGGTAGCCGAGGGGCTGCACGCTTCGGAGCTGGCCCTGCGGCATTCGTGGCGGACGGGTGTCTGACGCAGTGGCGCGTGCCGCCGGCGTGTCCAGCGGAGTCGTCACTGGTTGCGGATGGCCTCGGGGTTCGTGCCGGCGGAGCCCGCAGGGGCGCTGCTGCCCGCCTGCGATGCTGCGGGCGCTGACTCGTCCGGCGCGACCTCGTCGGAATTCACGAAGCCCGGCGCTGGCGCGTCGGACACGCTTGTCGACGCCGCGTTCGCGGTGTTGGTCATCACCGCGCGCGACTTCGCCAGTTCCATGCCCACCAGGATGAGTGCGGCGGCCATGGCGACGAGGCTCAAGGCCATGAACCAGCGGCTGCCACCCGACTGCGTGGTCCTGTAAGCCATGTCAGATCTCCTTCCAGGCCATGGTGCGCGCCGACGGCAGGTCGGCGTCGAAGCGCGTCGTGGTCGGGTAGAACGGCGGGATGAGGCCGCGGCGGTCGTAGTGCCAGTTGCGGCTGTAGCCGGTCGCGATCGCACCGGTGCTGTTGAAGGTGCCGAACGCGCCATAATACTTGGCGACCACGCCCCCACGCAGGTTCATGCTTCCACGCCCGGAGCCCGAGCCGTAGTTGTCGACCGTGAATTGCCCGCCGGTGGTGCCAGCGGCCATGATGAACGCATCGACGTTCAAGTTGTTCGGTGCCGAGGTGCCGATGCGGACCGCGCCATTCGACGAGTAGATGCCCAGTACGTTGTTCTTGTTGTTGAAGCTGTCACACGTCAGGTCGCTGTTGATGACGACGTCGCCCGTCGCGGCGATGAGCAGCTTGGTGTTCTCGGCCATCGCGGAGTTCACGTAGGCGCCCGTGCGGCCGGGCCCGACCAGTGAAGTGATGCTGCCCTTCGTATACAGGACGCCGTTCGGGGGCACGCCGGAATAGGTGGTCGTCGGGGCGCCCGATGTCGACAGCGCGTTCCAGACCTTGGTCGTGTTGTTCACCGGGTCCACTTCGATCGTGCGGTTCGTGCTGCCCTGGGTGAACTGGTAGTACTGCTTGTTCACCAGCGTATCGGCCCACAGCTTCACCTTGTCGACCGTGCCCTGGATGTAGATGCCGCCGGTCAGCGTGCTGCCGGAGTGTGGCAGGTAGATGTCGTTCGGAGGCGTGAGCGTTCCGGAGCCCAGCCCGAGCTGTGTATTGACCTGCGCAGTGGTCGGCGGGATGCCCGCGGCGAGCGGTGGGTTGATCCCCAAAGCGGCGCCCTGCTGGTTGTACGAGTTGGTCGGCAGCGGCACCGAGGCCTGGCCGCGCAGGTAGCCGCCGAAGAAGTTCGGGACGTCCTTGCTGCCGTTGTTGTTCGCGTTCAGCGACACCGGGCTGCCGTTGTTGTAGTACGTGGCATTCGCATTGACCTGAGTGACCTGATCCTGGAACGTCGGCTTGAACGCGAAGCGGAAGAACGTATTCGTGTGCACACGGCCGTCGAAGCTGCCCGACGACGTGAACCAGATGGTCGAACCATCCGGCATGATGAACTGGTCCATGAACAGCAGGTAGTCGGCGAACGAGCCGCGCGTGGCGCTCACCCGCAACAGGCCCTGCGACTGCACACTGCGCTTGCCGCTCGTGTTCACGGTGCCGGTCGACGTGATGTTGAACAGGTAGTTGTAGACTTGTGCGGTGTCGGCGATGGCGGCGTTCGAGAACGTGATGTTCGCGGTCGCGGTGAACGGCGGATTGGTGCTGCTCGCCGAGATCGCCGGGCCGAGGATGCCGGCCGGGAACAGCAGTTGCGGGTTCTTGACGATGCTGCCCGTCGCGCCCGTCACCGTCCAGTTGGTCAGGCAGCTGTCGAGCTTGACTTGCGCCAGGTTGGCGAGCTTCTGTTGCTGAGCACGCACGCCGGCGTCGGCGGCATACAGCGAGATCTTCGCGGTCTGGACGTTCGAGGACTGGGAGCGTTCACCCGTCGTGGTCGTGAGGAACGTCAGCACGAGCACGCTGGTCATGAGGATGAACAGGAGGGCTGCGGCAAGCACGATGCCGCGCTCGTCGCGCCCCGGCCGTGGGTCGATGCGAAGGGACGACATATGGCCTCCTAGAAGGTCCGCGGCTGGACGGCTGCCCAGACACTGTCGCGCAGCGTGGCTCGCCTCGGGTCGTTGACTCGGGTGAACACGACCGGTGCCACCTTGTCCACGAAGTCCATGCTCGAGGGCTTGCGGGTCCAGGTTCCGTCCTGCATCTGGTACCAAACGCGGAATCCATCCACGTTGTAGGCCACGACCTGTGGCGCCGATCCGTACTCGTGGCGCATGAGCGCCGGTTTCCGGAACGACGCGGCGTCGTAGTAGTAGCTCGTGATCGTGGCCTTGTAACAGTTCGTGACCGTATCGGGGTAGCCGCCACCGGCGGGCCAGGTGCCGGTGAGCGACGTGTTCACGGTGTTGTAAGGCGATGCGGTCGTGTGCTCGATGATGTCCGTGCTCGAGGTGCCGGTGCACATGAGCATGTGGGCGCGGCTCGTGCCGTTCGTGAGGATGAACAGGTCGCCGTTCTTGAAGCCCGCATTGCTCGCCACGCGAGTCGCCGAGTTCATGGTCGCCATGTCCGACATGAGTGTCGTGGCCGCCTGCCAAGCGCCGACCAGGACGAGCGAGTCGTTCGCACCCGTTGAGGAGTAGCCGGGATTGACGGCGAGCAGTGTGTCACCGCCGCCGCCGCTGTCGTTGCAGTAGATCTCGACGCGGCCCCAGCCCGAGCCGGCCATGCGGATCTCGCGTTCGACCAATTGGATCGCCGTGCGCGCGTTCTGGCGCTCGTCGGTCACGTTCGTGAGGTGCTGGGCCTGGTTGGAGGTGCGGAAGAACGTGCCCATGATGCCGGCCAGCACGAGCGTGGTGAGCACGAGCGTGACCATGAGCTCGATGAGCCCGAAGCCCCGTGGCGCCGCTGGCCGGCGATCCGTGCACTTCACGATCAGCCTCCGGCCTGGGCGGTGACGATGACCAGCCTGGCTTCGGGCATGGTGCTCACGGAACGCCGGGAGACTTTCACGGTGACGCGCTTGCAGCCCGTGGTGGGCTGGTCATCGACGACCACCCAGCTGACGTAGTAGACGCCTTCGTGCGGATTGGCGGGGTCGGTGTGTGTGCCCGACGTGAGGTCGCCGTCACCGTACGGGATGGTCAGCAGTTCCTCTGCCATCTCGGAGGCGATCGACGAGGCGCGCGTTTGCGAGCCGGCCTTCATGACGTGTTTCGTGGCCATGGGCACACACAGCGCCAGCGCGAGCAGGCCGGTGGCGAAAATGGCCAGTGCGATCATGACCTCGATGATCGTGAAGCCGCGCGGTGCCCGGCGGCGATCGCGGGTGACCGTGGCGCCCGGGCTCATGGCCGGTAACAGATGCCGGCTGCGGACACGACGAGCGTGTCCCGCTTGCCGAGCTGGTTCGAGAACACGAGCGTGCCTCCCTGAGTCCCGAGCTTGAGCGTGCCACTGATGTCGAACGTGAGACTGTCGACCTGCGACACCATGCTGACGCTGTTGAGCTGGGTCCCGTGCGGCAGGCTCCGGAACGTGCGCGCCTCGGTCGGCTGGGCGACATTGTCGCCGTTGGTGTCGACGTGGATCACGTAGGACGTGATGTTCGTGGTGGTCGGCGGCGCGCCGATCATCATGACGACCGGAGCGCGGCGCGTGACCGCGAGCTGGCGGGCCCGGCGGATGTCCTGAAGCAGTTGGGCATTCACCTGCTTGAGCATCATGGAGTTGCGGAAGTTCCCGAACGCGGGCATGCCGACCGACAGCACGATGCCTGCGACCACCAGGACGATCATGAGTTCGATGAGGCTGAATCCGCGCGACCGGGACATGGCGACCCTCGGAAGTGGGAGAAGCACGAGCCACGCAGCAAGGAGGGGACCATGCGCGGCTCCGGGACATGGCCAGCGAGCCCTCATGGCATCGGTCAACTGATGCCGTCGCTTGAGGATGGATTGGAGGCGAAGGGTCACTGCGGAGGGCTGGTCCGCGGGCGGATCGAGGCGTGGGAAGCGGGCCCGCACTGCGATGTGCACGGGATCGCCGCGCAGCCTGCAAGCCTCTCGCGTGTGGCGCGGAGGGCTGGCATCCGGGCTCCGGTTGCGGCAGCATGGCACGATGTCCGGCGTCACCGTCGAGTCCAAGGAGGATCCATGAGTGCGTTCCACCGGCTCGCAGTCGCCGCCTTCCGGACCGTCGCAGGTGCCGCGGCCCTCTGCTCGCTCGCAGCGGCCGCCGAGCCGAGCATCGACCAGATGCTGTGCCTGCGACGCGCGAGCTCGCCGGCCGTCTCACCCGACGGCCGCTGGGTCGCCTACACGGTGCGCGACACGGATCTCGTGGGGAACCACTATGTGACGCAACTCTGGCTCGCGGACGCGGCCACGCGCACCAACCGGTCGCTCACGTCCGGCCTCAAGTCCAACACCGCCCCCGCGTGGTCCCCGGATGGCAGCCGGCTGGCGTTCCTCTCGGAGCGCGGCGAGAAGCGCCAGGTCTGGCTGCTGGACATGGCGGGTGGCGAGCCGGAGAAGGTCACGGCCGCCGAAGAGGGTGTGACCGCTTTCGCGTGGGCCCCGGACGGTGGACGCATCGCGTTCACCACACCGGAAGCCCGCGACGACAAGCGCAAGGAGCGCGATCGGCTCTACGGCGAACTGGAGCGCGACGACGACCGCGGGCGCGCCAACCTGTGGCTGCACGCGATCGGTGCGACGCGAGGCAAGCGGCTCACGCAGGGCCAGTGGGCGGTGGGTGAGTTCAATTGGTCGCCGGACGGTTCACGGATCGCGTTCGATCATCAGAGCGACGTTGCGCTCGGCTCCGACAGCACCAGGGATGTCGCGGTCGTCCAGGTCGAGGGCGGCCAAGTGACTGAACTGGTCACGTGGCGCGGCCCCGATAGCCATCCGGTGTGGTCGCCCGACGGCACACGCATCGCGTTCGAGACCTCGGCCGAGGATCGCAGTTGGTACTACGCGAACGGCATGATCGCCACGGTGCCGGCCTCGGGCGGGGTGCCCGCCGTGCTCACCCGCGAGTTCGACGAGGACGTCTCACTCGTCGCCTGGACGCCGGCTGGGCTGTGCTTCGCGGCGAACATGCAGACCGGCTCGTACCTCTACAAGCTCGACCCCGTGACGCGCTCGGCCTCGCGGCTGAACCCGGGCGAAGGCTGGGCCGGGTCGGGTTGGAGTCTCACGCGGGACGGTCGCTGGCTGGCCTACGTCGCCGGAGATGCCACGCACTATCCCGAAGTGTACGTCGCGAGTCCCGGCGAGCCGGGCAACTCGCTCACACGGCTCGGTGAACAACTGGCCGGCTGGACGCTCGGCCGCGCCGAAGTGGTGCAGTGGACGAGCCGCGATGGCGCGCGCATCGAGGGCGTCCTGCGGAAGCCCGCGGACTGGCGGCCCGGCACGCGCCGCCCGCTGCTCATCGTCGTCCACGGTGGCCCGACCGGGGTGTCCCGTCCGACGCGTTTCGCTTCGAGCTACGTGTATCCGATCGAGCACTGGCTCGCGAAGGGCGCGCTGGTGCTGGAGCCCAACTACCGTGGCAGTGCAGGCTATGGGGCGGCGTTCCGCGCGCTCAACGTGCGCAACCTGGGCATCGGCGACGCCTGGGATATCGTCAGCGGGATCGAGGCGCTGGCGGCGCGGGGACTCGTGGACACGACGCGTGTCGGGGTCATGGGCTGGAGCCAGGGTGGTTACATCTCGGCGTTCCTCGCCACGCACGAATCGCGCCGCTTCCGCGCCATCTCGGTGGGCGCGGGCATCTCGGATTGGATGACCTACTACGTGAACACCGACATCACGCCGTTCACCGCGCAGTACCTGAAGGCCACGCCGTGGGACGATCCCGAGATCTATGCGCGCACGTCGCCGATCGCCACGGTACGCACCGGAGCCGGCTCACCGACGCTCATCCAGCATGGTGGCGCAGACGCGCGCGTGCCGACTCCCAACGCCCGCGAGCTGTACCGCGCACTGGTCGACGTCGGGGTCGAGGCCCGGCTCACGGTGTTCCCCGGCCTCGGCCACGGGCTCAACACGCCCAAGGCCGTCCGGGCAGCCCTGGAGGAGAACCGCGATTGGTTCGACACGCGCGTGTTCGCTCCTCAAGCGGGGGGTGTCGCATCCAAGCGGCGGTGAGCCCGGCTTGATTGTCCAGCGAGAGAACGACCCGGTCAACCGGGCGGCTCGCTTCATGCTAGCCTGACTCGACTGCGACCCCTGTGCGGACGCGGATTCCGGCGGGAGCGGTCGCGCAATCCAATACCGCACTAGAGGTTTCGCATGTCCGGCCGGGTTGATTTCATCCTGCGGGCGAACGCTGACTACATCGAAGACCAGTACCGCCACTGGTTGGAGAATCCCCGCTCCGTGCCCGAGGATTGGGCGCTTTTCTTCGCGGGAATGGAGTTCGGCGAAAGTCGCCCCGGACCGGCCGCGGTCGCGAGCGGCGCCGACAGCGCCTATGCCCTGGTGCATGCCTACCGCGAGTTCGGCCATCTGGTGGCCCGGCTCGATCCGCTGGGCGACGACGCGCCGGCCACGCACCCGTTCCTGGACCTGTTCGCGTTCGGGCTCGGCGAGGCCGACCTGGACCGCGAGGTGGCGGCACCGTTCCACGGCGAGTTCCGCGGCACGCTGCGCCAGCTGACGCAGGCCTTGCGCGAGACCTACTGCAGCACGGTGGGTGCGGAGTTCATGGACATCCCGGATGCGCTGCAACGCGAGTGGCTGCAGGCGCGGATGGAGGGCACGCGCAACCGGCCGGTCCTGTCGGACGCCGCGCGCGTCGGCATCCTGCGCGCGTTGCTGGCGGCGGACGGCTTCGAGCAGTTCTTGCATGCGCGCTATACCGGGCAGAAGCGCTTCTCGCTCGAGGGCGGCGCGTCGCTGGTCCCGATGTTCGAAGCGCTGGTCGGCGATGCCACCGCCGTGGGGGTGGAGCAGCTCACCATCGGCATGCCGCACCGCGGGCGCATCAACTTCCTGGCCAACATCATGAAGAAGCCGCTCGACAACATCTTCAGTGAGTTCGAGTCGGCGTTCGCGCCGCCCGACATCCAGGGGCACGACGACGTCAAGTACCACCTCGGCTACTCGTCGGACTATGTCGCTCCCGACGGGCGCAAGTTGCACATGTCACTGACGTACAACCCCAGTCACCTCGAGTTCGTGAACCCGGTCGTGCTGGGAGCGATGCGTGCTCGTCAGGAGATGATGGCCGACAAGCACCGCGAACGCGGGATCCCGGTGCTCATCCACGGCGATGCGGCGTTCTCGGGCGAAGGCATCGTGCCGGAGACGCTGGCGCTGGCCCAGTTGCCGGCCTACCAGACCGGCGGGACCATCCACATCGTCGTGAACAACCAGGTCGGCTTCACCACTTCGCCGCATGATGCGCGCGTGACGCGCTACCCGTCCGCGATCATGCGCGTCGTCGATGCGCCGGTGTTCCATGTCAATGGCGACGACCCGGAAGCCTGCGTGCACGCCATGACGCTGGCACTCGAGTACCGCATGCGCTTCAAGCGCGACGTCTGCATCGACATGGTGTGCTACCGCAAGCACGGTCACAACGAGATGGATGACCCGACGTTCACACAGCCCGTCATGTACAAGAAGATCGCGGGGCACGTCCCCGCAGCCCGCCAGTACGCCGAGAAGCTCATCCAGTCCGGCGTCCTGGACGCGAGCGGAGTGGAGCGCATCGAGGCGGAACTCGACGGTGGGTTCCGTGCCGCGCATCGCCGTGCTTCGAGCGAACCCGTTACGCCGGTCCGGCACGAGCCTCGCGGCACGTGGCGCGGGCTGTCGTGGGCGGGCGACGACTGGACGGCCGATACGCGCGCCTCGCGCGAGACGCTCGAGCAACTGCTGCACGGCATCACCAAGCTGCCGGAGGAGTTCCATCCGCACCGCAAGATCACACAGCTGGCTGCGGATCGTCGCCGCATGTTCCTGGAGGACCGCATCGACTGGTCGCTGGGTGAGACGCTGGCGTATGGCACGCTGCTGCTGGAAGGCCGCAACGTCCGCCTCACCGGCCAGGATGTCGGCCGGGGCACGTTCACGCACCGGCACGCCGCGCTGCACGACGCCGAGGACGGCAAGCGTCACGTGCCGCTCCAGCACCTGGTGCCCGAGCAGGGGCGCTTCGAGGTCATCGACAGCATGTTGTCCGAGACCGCGGTGCTCGGGTTCGAGTACGGCTTCAGCACCGCCGACCCGCACACGCTCGTGGTCTGGGAAGCGCAGTTCGGTGACTTCGCCAATGTCGCGCAGGTCATCATCGACCAGTTCATCGCCGCGGGCGAAGCCAAGTGGGGGCGCATGTCGGGACTCACGCTGCTGCTGCCGCATGGTTACGAGGGCCAGGGACCCGAGCATTCGAGCGGACGGCTCGAGCGCTTCCTCGAACTGTGCGCGGACCGCAACCTGCAAGTCTGCAACCTGACCACGCCCGCGCAGCTCTTCCATGCGCTGCGTCGCCAGTTGCACCGGCCGTTCCGGAAGCCGCTCGTCATCATGAGTCCGAAGAGCCTGCTGAGGCACCGGCTGGCGGTCTCGCCGGTGGCTGAGTTCTCGGCGGGCACGTTCCACTCGGTGATCGACGACACGCTCGTCGATCGCGCTGCGGTGAAGCGCATCCGCCTCACCACCGGCAAGCTGCACTACACACTGCGCGAGGCTCGTGAAGCACGCGGGCTCGCCGATACAGCACTGGTGCGGTTGGAACAGCTCTATCCGTTCCCGGTGGCCGAACTGGCCGCGCTGTTCGCGTCGTACCCCGATGCGCGCGACGTCGGCTGGATCCAGGAGGAGCCGGCGAACATGGGGGCGTGGCGCAGCATCCGTCACCGGCTCGAGGCGGTCGTGCCCGCCGGGCATCTGCTGCGCTTCGTGGCGCGCCGCAGCGCGGCATCGCCAGCCACGGGTTTCTACGCCACGCACCAGCAGCAAGAGGCGGCACTTATCGAGGCCGCGCTCGGCGCCGGCACGGTTCCACAGAATGGTTCGAACGGCGTGAGCGTCGCACACGCCGAGGTCCGCAGGGAGGCTCGTTCGTGACCGTCGATGTCAGAGTCCCGCGCCTGGCGGAGTCGATCTCCGAGGCGACGCTGGTGGAATGGTTGAAAGCCGATGGCGCAGCGGTGCGGCTCGATGAGCCCATCGCGACGCTCGAGACCGACAAGGCCGCGGTCGAGATCGTCGCCGACTCCGCCGGCGTGCTGAGTCATGCGCGCAAGCCCGGCGATGTCGTGCAGGTCGGCGACGTGCTCGGCCGTATCGCACCGGGTGTCGCGGCTGCAGCCCCGGCGGTGCCCGCCGCTGGCGCGGCACCCGTTCCGCCGGCAGCAGCCACTGCTGCGGGAGCGCCCCCCCTGGCCACGACGGCCGCTCCCGCCGCCGCTCCCGTGCTGTCACCGGCCGTGCGCCGCGTCGTCGAGGAGCGCGGCCTCGACCCGGCGACCATCGTGGGCAGCGGTCCGGGCGGGCGCATCCTCAAGGATGACGCGGCGCGCCATGTCGCGCCGCCCGCCGTTCCAGCGCCACCCGCTGCTTCCGCGCCACCCGCTGCTTCCGCGCCACCCGCCGCTTCCGCGCCACCCGCCGTTCCCGCGCCACCCGCCGCGCTCGGCGACGATGCCACCATCGTGCCCATGAATCGCATCAGGCTGCGCATCGCCGAGCGTCTGGTGCAGGCCCAGCACACCGCCGCGATCCTGACCACGTTCAATGAGATCGACATGTCGCGCGTCATGGAGTTGCGCGCGCGCTACAAGGACTCGTTCGAGAAGGCGCATGGCGCCAAACTGGGTTTCATGAGCTTCTTCGCGCGCGCCTGTGTCCTCGCGCTCGCCGACGTGCCGGCGGTGAACGGCGAGATCCGCGGCACGGACATGGTGTTCCACAGATCCGTGCACCTCGGAATCGCGGCCAGCACCGAACGCGGCTTGGTCGTGCCCGTGGTGCGGGACGCCCACCGGCTCGACTTCGCCGGACTCGAACGCGAGATCGCGCGGCTGGCATTGAAGGCGCGCGACGGCCAGCTGACGCCGCAGGAGCTCTCGGGCGGCACGTTCACCATCACGAACGGCGGGGTGTTCGGTTCTCTGCTGTCGACGCCCATCCTGAACCCGCCGCAGAGCGGTATCCTCGGCATGCACAAGATCGAGAAGCGCCCGATCGCGGTCGGCGACGATGTCGTCATCCGCCCCATGATGTACGTGGCGCTGTCCTACGACCATCGCATCATCGACGGCCAGCAGGCGGTCACGTTCCTCGTGCGCGTGAAGGAACGGCTCGAGGACCCCGAGCGCATGCTGTTGCGAGTCTAGTGTTGTGTCCCAGAAGTCGAGCACATGCCTCGATGGCCCTCGTCGCCGCTGGCTGCATAGCTCATCCTCGACGTAGCTGCCGGATACGAATTCGTCGTTGCGCCTTGCGAGCGACCACGATGACTCGCCGATTCATGCACACGACTTCGGGGACTCAACACCAACGCTGAGCGCGGGCGAAGCCTATGAAGGAGCGGCTGTGAACACGGACGCATTCGATCTCGTCGTCATCGGCTCCGGGCCCGGGGGCTATGTCGCCGCCATTCGCGCTGCGCAGCTCGGCCTGCGCACGGCCTGCATCGAGAAGTACCCGGCGCTCGGCGGCACCTGCCTGAACGTCGGCTGCATCCCGAGCAAGGCACTGCTCGACTCGAGTGAGCACTTCGACAGGGCCGCGCATGGCCTGGCTGTGCACGGCGTCAAAGTCGCCGGCGTGACGCTCGACCTGCCGGCGATGATGGCGCGCAAACTCCAGGTCGTGAAGGAACTGACGCGCGGCGTCGAGGGCCTGTTCAAGAAGAACAAGATCGAGCGCATCACCGGCACCGGCCGCGTCTTGTCCGCCTGCGAGGTCGAGATCACGGGCGAGGGTGCACCGCGCCGGGTGCAGGCCAAGCGCATCCTCATCGCCACCGGCAGCAAGGCGGCTTCACTGCCCGGCATCGCGTTCGACGGCCGGCGCATCGTGCACAGCACGGATGCACTGACCCTGCCCGAGGTACCGAAGCAGTTGCTGGTGGTAGGCGCGGGGGCCATCGGGCTGGAACTGGGCTCGGTGTGGCGGCGGCTCGGCAGCGAGGTCACGGTGCTCGAGTATCTCGATCGCATCGTGCCGGGCTCCGATGCCGGGACCGCCAAACAGCTGCACCGCGCACTCGAGCGTCAGGGCATGAAGTTCCGCTTCACGGTCTCGGCGCGCTCGGCTCGCATCGTGGGTGACCGGGTGGAAGCCGAGGTCGCACCGGCCGCCGGCGGCGAGTCGACCACGCTGACCGCCGACGTGCTGCTGGTGGCGGTCGGTCGGCGCCCGTTCACGGACGGCCTCGGGGCGCACGAGTTGGGCATCGCGTTCGACGCGCGCGGCCGCATCGAAGTCGACGCGCACTACGAGACGAACGTGAAGGGCGTGTTCGCGATCGGTGACGTCATCGCCGGGCCGATGCTGGCGCACAAGGCGGAAGAAGAGGGCGTCGCCTGCGTCGAGCGCATGGCCGGAGTGGCGGGCCATGTGAACTACGCCGCCATCCCGAACGTCGTCTACACGTGGCCCGAACTGGCGTCGGTGGGACTGTCCGAAGAAGAGGCCCGGAGCCAGGGCATCGCCGTGAAGGTGGGCACATTTCCGTTCCTCGCCAATGGCCGCGCCAAGGCCATGGGGGAGAAGGATGGGCAGGTGAAGATCGTGGCCGATGCCGCCACCGACCGCATCCTGGGCGGCCACATCGTCGGCCCGCATGCGAGCGCGGTGATCGCCGAACTGGTGGTGGCGATGGAGATGGGTGCGAGCTCGGAGGACATCGCGCGTTCGGTGCATGCGCACCCGACCCTGCCCGAGGCCGTGAAGGAAGCGGCGCTCGCGGTGGCGGGGCGCGCCCTGCACGCTTAGGCCGGGCAGGAGCGCGCGGCCGCTGGCGGCGCATCAGCGGGCCGCGGTTCGGTCGGCCGCGCACGAATCGGATGCGCCAGCGCGGTCAGGTGCGCGGTACGCATCGCTCGCTGCCGTCGCGCGTGGCGGGCGCGCAACACACCTCCCACGAGCACGCCGGGGCATCTCACCCAACGGCCGGGACCTGGGCACGTCGTGAGCGATCTGTATGCGCCGTGAGCATGCCGTGCAGAACACCGTGCAGCGGGACTGCTCCATCATGCGTGGTGCGGCGGAATCGCGAAATCTGCAACACGATTTTGCTTGCCGGGGCGGATTGCAATTGCGCAGACTTAGCGCATCGCAGTCCCCATTCGCGCCCCTCCCACCCTTTGCGCGAATGCCCGGCGGCATGAGGCCCCGGAACCCCCTTGCTTCACCCATCGCATATGGAAACTCCCCGCCCCCACGCAGGAGAGCCTCCATGAGGCATGTTCTACTCCGGGCATGGGCAGCGCTTGCGCTGCTCATGGCCACCGTTCCCGTATTCGCGTCGTCGCCGGTATCCATCGTCATGGGTCCGAGCCGCGATGGATCGCTGCATGAACTGCAGCGCAAGGTCGACCGGCTGATCGGTCATGGCCGGCTCGACGTGCGCACCGAATTCATCGGCGCGCATCCGGGTGATCCCGACCCATGGTTCTGGGTCAACAATGGTGCGCATGTGGTCGCCGTGCAGCTCATTGACCGCAAGTCACCGCACGGTGTCGTCGGCTGGTATGACGAGAGTCTGGGTCGTCCAGTCATCGATGGCATCGGCGACGGTGTCGTGCTCGAGAATTGGCGTCTGCGAGGCACGCGCGCGATCGTGCGGCTGCCACAGAGCGTCACGCGCTTTGGCTTTTACGTCGACTACGATGGCGACGACCATGGTGACGACGACCATGGGCGCTACCGTTACTTCACGAACCGGCTGTTCAACGACATCGGCCCGCGTGGCCGCGGCGCGGAGCATGCACCGTTCGATGGGGACATGCAGATGCTGATCTTCGACGTGTCGCGCTGGCTCGGTGCGGACACCTGGCTCGTGGCATGCGAGTACTCCGACAGCGGCAGCCGGGTCGGGCACGAACGCGGCAACAGTGACAACGACTACTCCGACATCCTGTTCACGGTGACCGGGCTGGGCGCGACGCCCACGCTCACGAAGACATTCTCGGAGGTGAAAGCGCTGTACCGCTGACGCACCGGGGTGCTGGCCAGCGTGCCCGGGCACCCCGGAACGCCTCACGCGGGCCCGCCGCGCGAGGGCCCAGCTGCCGGCTGTGGTCTTGCGCGCGGCCCGTCGTGGTGCAGCCATGGTCCCGGCCACGGACCGCAAGGCTCGTGCCGGAACTCGCATCTCGCGGCTCTCCCACGCGCGCGCCTGCCCCTTGCCGGCGCGCGCGTGCCGCGTTTCCGATGCCGGCTGCCGAGCGCGCCGCCAGCCGTGACGCCAGCGGTTGACCCCACGCCACGCCATCGCGCATCCTTGCGCGATGGCCATGCTATCGCTGGGTGACTGGACGCTGCATACGGTGGACGCGGGCCACCTGTGGCTCGACGGCGGCAGCATGTTCGGCTCGGTGCCGAAGCCGCTGTGGAGCCGCACGAATCCGCCCGATGAGCGCAACCGCATCCGTCTCGCCATGCGCTGCATGCTGCTGCAGGGGCATGGGCTGAACGTGCTGGTCGATGTCGGCGCGGGGGACAAGTTCCCCGACAAGCTGCGCGATATCTATCGATTGGAACCCGAGCCCACGCTCGAGCAGTCGCTCGCCGGGCTCGGTTTGGCGCCGGCCGACATCACCGATGTCGTGCTGACGCACCTGCACTTCGACCATGCCGGCGGCTCGACCATTCGTACGAGCGCCGGCCTCCGGCCGTCGCTGCCCAACGCGCGCTGGTATGTGCAGCGCAAGAACTGGGACAACGCGCATGCGCCCAATCCGCGTGAGCGCGCCTCCTACATGCCCGAGAACTACGACGCGCTCATGGAAGCCGGCGTCCTGACCTTGTGGGAGGGCGCGGTGACCCCGTGGCCCGGCTTCGAGATGATCCCGGTCGATGGGCACACGCGCGGGCAGCAGGTCGTGCGCGTGGCCGGTGGGGGCAGTGCGGCCTGGTTCGTGACCGACGTCATCCCGACCGCGGCCCATGTGCGGATCCCATTCGTCATGGGCTACGACGTCGCCGCGATCGAGACCATGGCCGAGAAGCGCGCCATCCTGACGCGCGCGGTCGCCGAGAACGCCTGGGTCGTGCTCGAGCACGACCCCGACACCGCACTCGCGCGAGCGGTGGCCGATGGCGACGACTTCACCTGGGCCGAGCGCGTGCCCGCAGCCGCGGGGGCCGTGGCGCGCTGACGCGCCACCGCCACCCCGAGTACCGAGGAACCGCCCGCCCCATGTTCCATCAGCTCTTCGCCTCATGGATGGAGTTCGTGCACGCGCAGGGTTACGCCGGTGTGTTCCTCATGATGGCTGTCGAATCGACCGTGTTCCCGCTGCCCTCGGAGATCGTCGTGCCGCCGGCCGCCTACTGGGCGTCACAGGGGGCGTTCTCGTTCTGGGGGGTCGTGCTCGCGGCGACACTCGGGTCCTGGTTCGGATCGGCGTTGTCCTACCTGGCCGCGCGGCGGCTCGGCCGGCCGCTCATCGTGCGGTATGGCCGATACTTCTTCCTGCCCGAGAAGAAGTGGCTGCTCGCCGAGGAGTGGATCAACCGCTACTCGGTCGCGGGCATATTCTTCGCGCGCTTGCTCCCGGTGGTGCGTCATCTGGTTTCACTGCCGGCGGGTGCGGCGCGCATGAAGTTCCTGCCATTCACGCTCAGCACTCTGCTGGGCTCGTTCACCTGGAGCTGGGTGTTGGCGCGCTTCGGTCAGGAGGTGCTGGGCAGCGATCCGCGGCTGCTCACCGACCCCGACGCGCTCGTGCACGTGCTCAAGGCCAAGCTCGCCTGGCTCGTCATCGCGGCCATCGTGATGCTGGCCGCTTACATCGGCGTCGACCTCATGGGCCGGCGCTGGAGGACATCCCATGGCCGGAGTTGAGTTCGTCGGCGTCGGCAAGTCGTATGGCCGTGGCGCCTATGCCGTGAAGGACGTCTCGCTCACCGTGGCCGAGGGCGAGTTCCTCGTGCTGGTCGGCCCTTCCGGCTGCGGTAAGTCGACGCTCCTGCGCATGGTGGCGGGCCTCGAGGAGGTCACCGATGGAGAGGTGCGCATCGGCGGCCGGCGGGTCAACGAAGTCGCTCCGCGCGATCGTGACGTCGCGATGGTGTTCCAGAACTACGCGCTCTACCCGCACATGACCGTGTTCGAGAACCTCGCGTTCGGCCTGCAATTGCGCAAGGTCCCCAAGGACGACATCCGCCGGCGTGTCGAGACCGCCGCAGGCGTGCTGGGGCTCGAGCGCTACCTCGAACGCCAGCCGCGCGAACTGTCGGGCGGTGAGCGCCAGCGCGTCGCGCTGGGGCGCGCCATGGTGCGTGAACCCAAGGTGTTCCTGTTTGATGAACCCCTGTCGAACCTCGACGCCCGGCTGCGTGTCGAGATGCGAGCCGAGATCCGCCGGCTGCACCAGCGCGTGGGCGCGACCATGATCTACGTGACGCACGATCAGGTCGAAGCCATGACCATGGGCGACCGCATCGCCGTGCTCCAGGCGGGGCTGTTGCAGCAATGTGCCGACCCGCGCACGCTCTACTCGCGGCCGGCGAACACGTTCGTGGCCGGGTTCATCGGCACGCCGCCCGTGAACCAGTTCAACGCCACGGTCGCCGCCGACGGCACCGCGGTCGAGGTCGATGGTGTGCGTCTGGAGTTGGGCGAGCCCCAGCGTGCGGCGGCATCGTCGCGGCGTGGCGCGCCCATCGCGGTGGCCGTGCGACCGGAGGACCTCCGCGTGGCGCCCGCCGGCGCGGGCGTCGCGGCGGTCATCGCGGCGCGCGTCGAACTGGTCGAGCCGCTCGGCAACGAGACGCTGATCCACTGGTCGAGCGCGGTGGGGGCACTGGTCTCGCGCATCACTTCGGGCGCCGTACCGGCACCGGGAGACCGTGCCGCGCTGACCGCGCGGCCCGATGGTGTGTTGTTGTTCGACGCCACGAGCGGTGTCGCGCTGCTCGAATCGGGGAGCCTCACAGCCGCGCACTGAAGCGCCGCGCAAGGACCGTGTCACGCCACGCACCCTGGGTTCCCCCGTGCCCCGGACGCGTGCGGTCGCGTGCTGCACGAGGGCAGTCCGCCAGCCTGTCAGTGCTCCTGACCGGCTGGCATCATCCGGTGATGACCGCATACCCCCAGCGGACCCGATCACGGAGCACGCGCCATTGCCGCGCAAGCCGTTGTGAGCGCTGGCGAGCCGCATTGTGATTGGCACGTTCGATGCGCCCTTGCAAGCGGTGTTGGCCGCTCGCGCGGCCGGGAGGGGACCATGAGGATCGTGCTGGGCTTCGACGATTCACCACATGCGCTCGCTGCGTTGCGCTGGATCACGCGCCAGAAGTGGCCCCCGAACACCGGAGTGACGATCGTGTCTGCGGTCCGCACCCCGGTCACCGCCTACGCCGAGGTCTACGCGCCAGCGGTGCCGTATCCGACCGAGTTGGTCGAGGAAGTCACGCGTCACCACGAAGAGCTGTGCATGAGAGCCGAGGACGAACTTCGCAAGGCCGGCTTCCCGACGGCGGTCAAAGTGCTGCCGGGGGACCCGCGCGAGGCGCTGATCGACACGGTGCGGGCTGAGAACGCCGACCTCCTGGTGGTGGGCTCGCACGGTCGAACCGGCATCTCGAAACTCATACTGGGGAGTGTCGCATCACACGTGGTTGCTCACGCGCCGTGCGACGTGCTCGTGGTGAAGCGGACCTCCCCCTGACCCGCTCCGCGGGGCCGGGGGAGGCCCATTCGGCGGGCGCAGCCCGGATGCCGCTCCGTGGGTGGCGCGGCTTGCCGGGCCCACCGGGCGCTCGCCGCCGTGAAATCGTTCGCCAGGTTCGACGCGCGAGTCGATAGTCGCCAGCGCCGCCTTCGTGCTACCCCGGCTTGAAGGCCAGCACACGCGCCATGACTGGCGGTTCGTGCTCCGGCGACTCCTCGTGGATCTGGACGCGCAGGGACGGGAACGCCCGCATCAACTCGCCGGGCTCCAGCAGGTGCCGCGGACGGCGTGGGTGACCGAACTGCTCCTGTCCGGCACGGAATGTCTCGTAGACGAGTGCGCCCCCGGGGGCCAAGGCCCGTTCGATCCACGGGAACAGCGCGCGGTGCAGGTAACGGATGACGACGATGGCATCGAACGCCGGGTCCGGGTCGGGGATCGCTCCCGCCTCGAGGTCGCATAGCCGGGTCGCGACGCGCACGCCCTGACGCTTGGCGAAGCGCTCCGCCAGTTCGAGTGCGCTGCCGTCGATGTCCCAGGCCTCGACCCGCCAGCCGGCTCGCGCCAGATGCACGGCGGCGCGGCCCGAACCGCAGGCGAGATCAAGCGCGCGGCCACCGCCATGCGGTGCGCCGTGGAGTGCACGTTCGAGGAACGGTGACGGCGACCACAGCCGTGCCGCGGGTTCGGTGCAGCCGTGCCCCGAGGGCTCGTTCGCGAGCGGGCAGTCGAGCCACAGCACACGCTCGTAGCCGCGCGACGCCAGCATCAGGGCCGCGTCGCGCGCGAGCTCGGGCTGGTCGTGCACCATGAGCACGGCGTGCTTGCGCGACGGCAGTTCCATGCGGCGCATGCCGAGTTCCGCAATGGGCACGTGTCCGGCTCCCGGAAGATGGCCGAGTGAGAACGCGGCCAGTTCGCGCACGTCCACGATGCGGAGTTCAGGTTCCCGTGCCCGCGCGGCTGCGACGGAATGCACTGCGGCGGGCGGGACATGCACGAGGTCGCGGCTCACGCGTGCGCCCGGGCGTGCCGCGATCGTGCGGGCTGGGTGATACGGGCGCGGGTCACCGCAGTACGGTGAGCCGTGCGATGGCGCCCGCCCGCTCCTGTCGCAGGCGTACGAAGTAGAGGCCGGGGCGCAGCGCGGGCGGAGCACCGAATGACACCTCGTGATCGCTGAGCGGGCCCGTGACGGTGGCCCGAGCCAGCGCGCGTCCGGCGACATCGATGAGCTCGAGCACGCCCGGCTCGCCGGCCGGCAGCGTGACGCGGACCCGGGCGTGCCCTCCCGGCGCCACGGCTGCCGACAGCCGCAGCGTGCTGGACCGCGCCGTGCCGACGCCGGTGGTGGACGCGTCCTCGATGCCGGCGGCGTAGATGCGCGCGCTGCCGCTGCGAGTGTCGCGCCAGGCCAGCACCGCGCGCCCGCCTTGCACTGCTGCGATGGCCGGCTGGTCCTGCACGCCGGCCGCGGCGCTGAGCACGCGGCCATTCGGCTCCCAGCTTCCGGCCACCGCGCCGGTCGCCAGGACGTGCTGCACATAGAGGTCGCCCGCGTCCGCGCGGTCGTCGCGCCAAACGGCGAAGAACCCGCCGGCGCCGTCGCCTGCCACTGCCGCTTCGCCCTGTGCGCCCGCGGCGTCGCACAGGATGCTGCCGTCCGTCGTGAACCCCGGAGCCAGCTCACCATCGCCGAGCAGGTGCGAGTAGCGCAGGTCGCCCACGAGTTCCGCTCTGCGGTCGAGCCACACGATCCAGACGCCGCCCAACCCATCGCGCGTGATGCGCGGCTGGCTCTGTGCGCCGTTCGCGTCGCACACCGGCCGGCCATAGAACGGCCAGCCCCCGGCACGAGCGCCGTTCTTGTCCACACGCAGCGCGAAGACATCGAGCGAACGCGACACCGCTCGCGGGTCGGTCCACACCATGATCATGCCACCCACGCCATCGGGCACGACATGGACGTCGGTCTGGTCGTTGGACGCAGTCACCATCGGGCGCGCGATCTCGCCCCATGGCCGCGATCCGTCCGCGGCGAGCTTCCAGACCGCGATGTCCTTACTGCCGGTCGAGGCCGGGTCGTAGTACGGGATCGCGGCGAGCAGTCCGCCAGCGCCATCGCTGCAAGCGTCGAGGGCATCGGCCATGAAGAACTGGATCGGCGACGACAACTGCAACGAGAACTCGAGTTGGCCGCCCGCACCGATGATCGCCGCCCGCAGCGTCCAGAACGATGTCGCGTCGGCGTCCTTGGCCACGAGCAGCGTGCGGCCGCCGAGCCCCGGCACCATGGCCGGGCGTCGCAGTGGCGTGGGCAATGCGACCGGGAAGCCCGCCGTGGCGCTGCCGCCCGAACGCAGGCAGGTGATCGCGGGCCCCGACAACGGGGCGTTGTCGGCGGCGAATATGAGTTGGGAATCGGACGGCGCCAGGACGCGCAGCAGTTCGTTGGGCTCGATCACGAATGGCAGCGCGGCCGGCGCGATCGTGAAGCGCCCATCGGCGCTGCCGCTCGCGTCGACGTGCACCGAGCCCACCTTTAGCGTCGTGGTCTTGTAACTCACCGTGGCGCCGCCGCGGCCGTCCGGGGTGACCGCGGGCCGTGACTGTGCTTCGCCGGGGGGAGGGCCCACGGGCAGGCCATCGGCCCGGGCGGCGGTCGCCGTCGAGAGCAGGAGGCATGTAAGGATGTGCAGGTGCTGGCGCGAGGTGCGGGCGGGCATCGGGGGTCCAGGGGCCAAGGGGAGGGATTCTACCCCAAGCCAGTCCCCCCGAGTCAGCACCCGTTCTGGGTGCGGCGAAGATTGTTGCAACGGGTGGCACCGTGCTAAGTCGTTGCCGCAAAGCCGGACGCGTCCCCCATCGGTGACGTGAACCGAGCTGGCGGTGGAGCCCAAGGGGGGGAGGTAGGGTGGCCCGCGGGCCCGATGCAGGTTGTTGTTGCCCCCGATGGACCGTATAGTTAAGCTGCCTCAACAGTCTTGAGGACCGTGCGTGGTAAGTGGCCCAGGCGCCCTCGGCGCCTCATGCCACGCCCCCGACGCCCACGGCGACCCTGGTTGAGCTGGCGAAGGAGCCTGAGACACATGGATATCTGGAAGCGGTTCGGTGAGAAGGAAGTGTCCCACTCGATGGCGCACTACCTCCAGGCCGTGGCGAGTCTCAAGACCGAGAAGGGGCACGCGCGCGTCGGTGATATCGCCACTCACCTCGGTGTCTCGAAGAGCGGTGTGACCTCCATGCTGCGCTCATTGCAGACGCGCGGACTTATCTCGCACGAGAAGTACGGCTGCGTCGAGTTGACTGCCAACGGGCTCCGGCTCGCGGAGCGCACCGAGTCGAGCCGGCTCGTGATCACGCGCTTCCTCACCGAGATCCTCGGCGTTCCCGAGCATGTCGCGAGCGAGGACGCCTGCATGATCGAGCACCTGGTGTCCCCCGAGGTCTCGGTCGAACTGCTGAAGCTGACTTCGTTCATGCGCTCGGACCATCCCGCGGCGCGGCAGTTCCTGCTGGCGTACCGCGCCACACCGCACAACTGCACGGACCACAGTCCGGAATCGTGCGCGGTCTGCCAGACGAGTTGCCTGCGCGATTCGCTGGTGCGTGACGTCGGTACGGCGAACGAACGGGCCGGGGCGTGAACGGCCCCGTGCTGGATGACGCGCCGGACACGCTCGATCTCATGCGGCCGGGTGAACACGCCAGGGTGGCACGACTGGATGGTGACCCGGGGGTGCGCCGCCGCCTGATGGAGCTGGGACTGGTGCCCGGGACCGAGATCGAGCTGGTGCGCCGCGCGCCGCTCGGGGATCCCATCGAGCTTTCCGTGCGCGGCGTACACCTGTCGCTGCGCCGGACGGAGGCCAGCCTGATCCATGTGTCCCGCTGACGACGAGCGCTCGCGAGCCGATGGCGGAGGGGTGGCGGAGGCCGGGCAGGGCGCGGCACGCGCCGGGGCTCCGCTGACGCGGGGCGCTTCGGTGTCCAACTCCACCAGACCCGGAAACGCTCCGGCTGCCGGTGCCGCTCCCGCGACGACCGCGACGACCGCGACGACCAAGCGCCGGCGCATCGCCATCCTCGGAAATCCCAACGCCGGTAAGAGCACGTTGTTCAATCAGCTCACGGGGCTGCGGCAACGTGTCGGCAACTACCCGGGGGTCACGGTCGAGAAGAAGACCGGACTGTGCGAATTGCCCACGGGGCAAAAGGTCGAGATCTTCGATCTGCCGGGCAGCTACAGCCTGCATCCCAACTCGCCCGACGAGGTCATCGTCCGCGACGTGCTGCTCGGGCTCCAGGACGACACGCCACCACCCGACCTGGTCCTGTTCGTGGTCGACGCCACCCATCTCGAGCGCCATCTGTATTTGGCCCTTCAGGTGCTCGAACTGGGCCGGCCTCTGATCCTCGTGCTCAACATGATGGACGCCGCCGCCGCCGAGGGCATTCGCATCGACGAGGCCGAGCTGGCACGCTCGCTGGGTGTTCCGGTCATCGGCATCTCGGCGTCGCGCGGAGAGAACCTCGGACACCTGCGCCGCCTCCTTGACCGTGACGTCGAGCCTTCGATGCTGCGCTTCCGGCGATGGCCACCGCACCTGCAGCGCGTGCTCGAGCGTGTCGAGAGCCGCCTGCCACGCCATCCGCTGGTGCCGGCGCGAGCGCGCGACGACTTCGCACTCGCGGTGCTGCTCGACGATGGCGAGGACGACGCCATCGCCCGCCATGCGCCGCCGGACGTGCTCGAGGACGCACGCATCCTCGCGAAGCGCCTCGACCTGCACTCACCGGGATGGCGTGGAGACGACGTCGAGGGCCGCTATGAGGCGATCCACGACATCGTCGCACGTGCGGTGGCGTCGCCGGCGCAGCGCCGCGACCATCTGCGCGACCGCATCGACCGCGTGCTCACGCACCGGGTGCTCGGACCGGTCATCTTCCTGCTGCTCATGGGCGCGACGTTCCAGTCCGTGTTCGCTTGGGCGCAGCCGGCCATGGATCTCATCGACTTCCTGGTCGGCCGCATGGGCGGCATGGTGGCGGCAATCCTGCCGCCGGGGCCGCTCGAGTCGCTGCTCGTCGACGGTGTCATCGCCGGCGTCGGCACGACGCTGACGTTCATCCCGCAGATCGCCATCCTGTTCTTGTTCATCAGCGTACTCGAGGACAGCGGCTACATGGCGCGTGCGGCGTTCATCATGGACCGGCTCATGGGGCGCGTCGGGTTGTCAGGGCGCGCATTCATCCCGCTGCTGTCGTCGTTCGCGTGCGCCATCCCGGGTATCATGGCGACACGCACCATCGACAATCGTCGCGACCGCTTCACGACGATCATGGTGGCGCCGTTCATGTCGTGCAGCGCGCGGTTGCCGGTGTACGCGCTGTTGATCGGTGCGTTCGTGCCGAACCGCTGGGTCGGCCCGCTCACACTGCCGGGGATCACGCTGTTCTCCATGTATCTGCTGGGCGTGCTGGTGGCCATCGGGGTCGCGGCGGTCCTGAAGCGCACCGCCTTGAAGGGCGGCAAGCCGCTGTACGTCATGGAGCTGCCGCCCTATCGCATGCCGTCGTGGCGTACGGTGTTGCCGGGCGTGCGTGATCGTTCGATGTTGTTCGTCCGCAAGGCCGGAACGATCATCCTCGCGACCTCGATCCTGCTGTGGTTCCTGGGCTCTTACCCGCGCCACTCGGCCGCTTCGGCACCACTCGAGCAGCAGTTGGGTGCGGCGCAGGCCGCGGGGCAGATGGCACAGGCGGCCCAAGTCGAACACGAGCTCGCCGGCGTCCGGCTCGAGAACTCCTATGCGGGCCGCGTTGGACGGTTCATCGAGCCCTCGATCGCCCCGCTGGGATTCGACTGGCGCATCGGTATCGGACTGGTCACTTCGCTCGCGGCACGCGAGGTCATGGTGAGCACCATGGCGACGGTGTTCCATCTCGGCGGCACGGGTGACGCGGACACGTCGCTGCGTGAGAAGATGCGCACCGCCATCGATCCTCGCACGGGGTTGCGCGCCTACTCGCCTCTGGTGGGGATCAGTCTCATGGTGTTCTACGTGCTCGCCTGCCAGTGCATGTCGACCGTGGCCGTGGTCCGTCGCGAGACGAACTCGTGGCGCTGGCCGGTGTTCATGCTCGTGATGATGAACGGACTCGCGTGGCTGGCGTCCTTCGCCGTGTTCCAGGGCGGCCGCCTGCTGGGATTGGGATGAACATGGACGGACTGCTCGCACAGGACATCGTGGTCGTGCTGATCGTGCTGGCCGCACTCCTATGGCTGGTGCGGCGGTGGTGGCGGCGGCGCGGTGCTGCCGCGGGCTGCGAGAACTGCCCTTCGGCTGCGGCGGGAACCCCGCCGTGTTCGCAGCCGCCGGCCGTCGTGCTCGTGAGCATCGGGCCGGGCTCGTTGGCCAAGCGGGAAACCGCACGCGGAACCGAGCCGAAACACTGACGACCGACGTCCCGCGCTGTTCGAGTGGGGCATGGCGGCCCGGGAACAGCGCGAGAGCGGCCCCCCGGGCCACTGGTATTCGGTGGTTGACCCCCACTCGCGCGCCCGCCGATACTGCAGGCGGTTCCAGCACACCGGGCGTGCGGCCGGCCCCGGTCGCGGCGCTGCTCGCGGCGCGGCGCCACTTCCCATGAGCATGATCGCGCGATCCGCTGTTCTGTCCTGCCTGCTGCTCGCAGCCCTGTCGCTCGTGCCGGCTCCCGTCCGCGCTGCGATCGTGGCGCCGTTGCGCCCCGAGCGGCCGCTCCGGTCCGCGGACGCGCAGGCCACGCAGTTGCTGCAACGCGCCGAGCGGCAACTCGCGTTGCAGACCATCGAGACGCGGCGCATGGCCATCACCGACCTGGAGCGCGCCGCGGACTTGGCGCCGCTGCGCATCGACGTCCAACTGGTGCTGGCGCGCGCCTACTACCAAGCAGGTTTCCTCAAGCAGTCCCGCACGCGGTTCGAGCGCGCGCTGGCGCTGGCTCCCGATGACCCGCGGGCGAGGTACGGGCTCGGGCAGGCTTGGCGGCGGGACTGGCTCAAGTACCTCGAGCGGCGTTCGCTGGACCGCGCGGTCGACCACTACGCGGCCGCTGGACGGCTCGATACCATGAACGTCGAGACGTGGCTGATGCTGTCGGCGCTGCAAGTCGAACGCGGCGAATTGACGCTGGCGCGTGACGCCGCCGAGCATGCGCTGCGCTCCGACCGCGCGCGCGCCGAAGCGCAATTGGCCGCCGCCTCGACGCGCTGGCGCACGGGCGACGTCACCGGCGCCGACAGTCTGTTCCGATCCGCGCTGTCCAGGCTGAGGCGCAGCCTGCGTGACCGCTTCGAGGACATCGCGCCGCTCGCGACCGAGAAGGACACGGTCGAGTACAACCACCTCGCGGCCAGCAAACGCACGGAGTACTCGCGCCGGTTCTGGCGTGAGCACGATCCCGATCTTGCGACGCCCGAGAACGAAGCCCAGCTCGAGTACTGGGCGAGGGTTTCCCAAGCCTACTTCCTGTACTACGACGTCGCGCGCCGCCGGTGGGACGAGCGCGGTGAGATCTACGTGCGTTATGGCGCTCCCGACAGTGCTGCGTACAACCCGATCGGCACGTCGCTCTATGGCTACTCCAGCGGCACCCAGATGCGCTTCCCGGTGAACGCGCTGGTGTGGCAGTATCGCGCGCTCGGCATGAGCGTCACGCTGCATGACCGCATGCTCTCGGAGCGCTACGAGTTGCCCGTGTCGATGGATCGCGACCTGGACCCGGTCCCGAACGCCGATGCGCTCGCCAAGCTCGACGTGGTCTCGACGCACGGACGACGCGGCGTGTTCCCGCTGCTGCCGCCCATGGCGAAGGCGCTCGAAGTGCATGCCCAAGTGGCGGCGTTCGAGGGCGGCGACGGCGGCGGGCTCATGTTCGCCGGTGTCTCGGCGGCGGGCGAGCCGGCCGACACGTTGGCGGCCGACCTCGTCGTGCTTGACAGCCTGTACCACGAGGTCGCGCGGGTCCACAGCATGCTGTCCCCGTCGGCGTGCGAGGCGGCGACGTTGCGCGTCGCCGCGTTCAACGAGGCACTGCCGAGCGGGGACTATCTTGTCGGCACCAGTGTGCGCGGTGGTGGGAAGCGGGGCTCGGTGCGCACCTCGTTACATGTCGCGGCACCGGACAGCACGCTCTCGATGAGTGACCTGGTGGTGACGTGTGGTGTGCCCGCGACGCTCGACGGCGGCGTCCGGCTCGACCCCAACCCGACCGGGAGCGTGCGCGCGGGGGAAGCACTGGTGGTTTATTTCGAAGTCTATCATCTGGGCCGCGGCCCGGACGGGCAGGGCCGGTTCGAGTACGAGACCTCCGTGCGTTCGGCCAGGCGCGACACCCGTGTCTGGCTCCAGCGGCTGCTGTCGCCGCGGCGAGAGGGCCAGGATCTCGGCATGACGCGGCAGGACGCGGTGCTCGGCACGCTGCGCCGGCAGTTCGTGAGCATCCCGGTGCAGGCGCTTCCGCCGGGCCGTTTCGCGCTCGAGATCACGGTGCGGGACGTCCTGACGGGCGACTCCCAGAAGCGCTCGGTCGAGTTCCTCCGCGAGCCCTGACCGCATCGGCAGGGGGGATTTGGCGCTCACGTCCGCGGCGGGCACGGCCGATAACCAGCGCGAGGTCCACCCCCTATCCCGAGGGACAGGATGTCCGAAGCCAAGCCGCGCATTCTCATCGTGGACGACGAGCCCGATCTCCTCACCGTGCTCAAGTTCGGGCTCGAGGCGGACGGGTTCGATGTGATCCAAGCGAGCGACGGCGAGCAGGGGCTTGCGCTCGCGCGCCAGTACATGCCGGATCTCATGGTGCTCGACCTCATGCTGCCGCGGATGGACGGTTACAAGGTGTGCCGCGCGCTCAAGTTCGACGAGCGCTACAAGCGGATTCCGATCTTCATCCTCAGTGCCCGCTCGGGAGAGACCGACCGCAGGCTGGCGCTGGAACTCGGCGCCGATGAGGTGCACACCAAGCCGTACGACATGAAGACGCTCATCGGCCGCATCCGCGCACGCCTCGACGACAGCCAGCCGCGGCGCGCGGCGGCCTGAGCCGGCCCCGCTCACGCGGCGTCACCCCGGTCAGCGCAGCAGGACGAAGTGTGAAGTCTGAATCTGCGTTCCGCGCTGGATGCGTGCCAGGTAGAGACCGCCGGCCGCTTGTTTGCCAGCCGAATCGATGCCGTTCCACTCGACGCGCGCGTGCGGCCCGAGCCATACCGGACCCCATTGCCGAACGACACGGCCCTGCAGGTCCATGATGTCGATCTGGGCGAGTCCGCTCTTGCCGTCCTCCAGCACCAATTGGAGACGCCCGAACGCCGGATTGGGTTCGACTCGCAGCGTGCGCAGCGCGGCGATGTCGTCGCCGACGCCAAGGCTCTGCGGAATCTGGATCGTGGTATTCGCGGTGTTCACCGGGTTCACCAGCAGTCCGGCGTTGTAGAACGTCGCGCGCCGGATGCTGATGCTCGTCGTCTGCGCCGTGACCGGCGCACGGAACCGGAGCCGGTAGAGGTGACCCGGTGCGCTGAGCGTGATCTGGTTGCAGAACAGGTAGTCGTTGACCGCGATGCTGTCGCCGGCGGCGATGAACTCGTGGAACGTGTTCCCACACGCCGCGCTGCAGCCGCCGGTCATGAGACAGCCCTCCTGAAGGCTCGAGGGCACCGTCGGCAAGAGCGTCAGCACGGCGGGGTTGTAGCTCAGGACCACACTGAAGCCATTGAACGCCGAGCCGGCGCTCGTGATGTCGAGGAAGACATCGAACTCCGAGCCGGCTTGCACCGTTGCAGTGGCCGGCGTGATCCCAACGTTGATGGCGGCGTGCGCGTCACGCGCCGTAGCGGCGAGCATGCCCGCGCACAATACGGCGGCCAGCAGGCCGGACATGTTCCAGGATCGGTTCTGCATGTGTTCCCCCGCGGCTATTGGAGCGACACGAGCTTGCGCGAGAAGCGCCGCCCGTTGGTGACGAGTTGAGCGAAGTACACACCCGGCGCGGCCCTGCGCTGGGCATCGTCCTCGCCGGTCCAGGTGAAGCGATGCGTGCCTGCGGCCATGATGTTGGCGGCGAGCGTGCGTACGCGCCGGCCATCGACGGAGTAGATCGCGAGATCGACGCGGCCGGTCTGCGCCAGCGCGAACGACACGCTCACCGGGCCGCGTGCAGGATTCGGTGCGGGCGCGAACAGCAGCGTCTGCGCGGGCACGGCGACCGGCTTCTGGAACTTCAGCACCTCCGGCCCGAGCGTGGCGTTGGCGGCATCGCGGGCCTCGCACTGTGCGATGCGCAGCGCCGGGTCTCCGTCGCGCAGCGCGCGGAATGTCACGGTGGCGACATCGCCCGCGCCCATCAGGCCCTGTTCACGCACGCCCAGGAGCGCGGCATCGATGCCGCCCGGGCTGGCCGAGAACACCACTCCCGTCTGGTCCTTGACCCAGCCGGAGCCAGTCACCGAGACCGGTTCGGCGATCGTGGGGTCCCAGCCGAGCTGAGCCGACAGGCCCTGCACGCGTCCGGCGGCCTGCATGTGCAGGACGGCCGTGAACGTCTGCCCAGCGCTGACCCGGGCAGGCGCCGCGAGTTCAAGTTGTTCCGGACCCTGCGCGGCGTTGGCCGCGACCGCCGCCGCTGCCGTCAGTGAAGCCGGTGCCGCGAAGCCGCTGTAGTTGGTCACCAATACGATGAGGTCCTCGAAGTCGATGCGGCCATCGGTGACGGGACGGGTTCGCACGGTGCGGTCGGTGGTCGGCCCGATATCCAGGTAGCTCACGCCCGCGGTGGTGATCGCGCTGCCGCTGATGCCGTAGTGCGCTCCGAGCAACGAAACGTCGGCGAAATCCACGAGGTTGTCGCCGGTCCCCGCGAGCGCTCCGTTCGCGAAGTCCCCGAGCAGGTAGTTCGGCGTCACCGGAGTCCGGTTGGAGACCGCCGAGGTCTGGCCGATGGCGTTCTTCAGGAATACGACATAAGACCACGCATCACGCGTCGGCGGTGCGTCGTCCTGGCCGCTGGCGGTGAGCGGCGTCAGCACCCAGGGGGGCGCCGGTGGATAGCTCGGCGCGCTCGGACTGACTCCGCCGGCCTCGTCGTAGCGCGGATAGCCACCGAACGCCGTGCGGTAGACCTCGACCGCGGCGGTGAACGGCGTGGTCGAGAATGTCACGCGGATGCGCTGGGTGCCGGCGCTGGGCCCTGCTGTGGCGATGCGCGCCGCGCTGAGGTCGGTGGCCGCCACGGGGACGCCGAGCACGGTGAGTGTGCAGGCTGTTGCGGCCGTGCACGCGAACGAGTCGGTCCCCGTGACCGTGAACGTCGCGACGCCGGCCGCCGTGGGCGTGCCGTTCAGGGCACCGTTGGCTGCAAGCGTGAGCCCCGCCGGCAGCGCGCCCGCGGTGACCGCGAATGTGTAGGGTGCGGCGCCGCCGCTGGCCACGAACGTCTGCGCGTAAGCTGCACCAGTGCCACCGGCCGGCAGCGAGGCCGGTGCGATTGTGATGACCGGGCAGTCGATCGTGAATGCGTTGCTCGAGGCTGCCGGCACTGTGCCGCTCGTGGTGTTGAGTTGCTTGGGGCCCGCACGGTCGATCGTGAGCGCGGCGAATATCGCGAGGCCGGCGGCGTCGCTCACCACAGCCCCACCGCCCGTGAGCGTCCCCGTGCCGGTGAGCGTCAGCGTCACGGGAGCACCGGTCACCAGGTTGCCGAACGCGTCTGAGACCCGCACGCGGGGCGCGGGCGTGAGCGTGGCGCCCGTGAGGGCGTTGGCCGGCTGGACCACGAACGTGAGCGCCGCCGCAGCCGCGGCCGAGACTGTGAACGACTGGCTGGTGAGCGGGGGCAGCACGCCGCTGGCGGCGGTCAGTTGCTTGGATCCGGACTGCGTGATGCTGACTCCTGCGAACGTCGCGACGCCGAGGGCGTCGCTCACGATCGGGCCGGCACCGCTGAGTGCGCCGGTGCCCACGAGCGTGAGCGACACCGAAGCGCCGGCGATGCCGTTGCCGAACGTGTCTGTGACCGTGACCTGGACGGCGGGTGCGATCGCCACGCCGGCCGCCACGGCGGACGGCTGCACCGTGAACGCCAGCGCGCTAGCGCTGGCAGCGGCGACCGTGAACGTTGAACTGGTGACGCTGGCGAGTGCACCGCTGACGGCGGACAGTTGCTTGCTGCCGGAGCGATCGATCTGCAGTGCGCCGAATCTGGCCACGCCGGTCGCGTCACTCAACACCGCGCCACCGCCGGTCAGCGTGCCGTTGCCTACCAGCGTGAGCGAAACAGCAGCGCCGGAGACACCATTGCCGAACGTGTCCGTGACCTTCACCTGGGGTGCGGGGGACAGGAGCACACCGGCGACCGCATTCGCCGGCTGCACCACGAATGACAACGTGGCCGCGGCCGCCGCCGAGACGGTGAACGTCGTGCTCGCGACCGGAGCCGCCCCGCCACTGGATGCCGAAAGTGATTTGCTGCCGGTCAGGTTGACGCTCAGTGCGGAGAACGTGGCGATGCCGCTGATGTCACTCAGGGTGGCTCCGCCGCCGGACAACGTGCCGGTGCCGGTCAACGACAGCGTGACGGGCGCCGAAGGCACGGGGTTGGTGAACGCGTCGCGGACCTGCACGCGCACGGCTGGAGTGAGCGCCGAACCCGCGGTCACGTTGGTGGGTTGGGTCGCGAACGTGAGCACGGCAGCGGCCGCTGGCGAGACCGTGAACGGACTGCTTGTGACCGGCGACAGTGCCCCGCTCGAGGCCGAGAGCTGCTTGGTACCGGCGAGATTGGCGCTGAGACCCGCAAATGACGCGATACCGCTGGCGTCTGACAGCGTCGCAGCGCCACCCGTGAGCGTCCCGGTGCCCGAGAGAGCGAGCGCGACGCTAGCGCCCGCGACGCCGTTGCCGAATGCATCCGCAACCCGGACTCGCACGGTCGGGGTGATCGTGGCGCCGGCGACGACGTTCGAAGGCTGGGCTGTGAACGACAGTGCTGCAGCCGCGCCCGTCGACACCGTGAACGCGCTGCTCGTCGCCGGAGTCAGTGCGCCGCTCGAAGCTGTGAGCTGCTTTGAGCCCGCCAGATTGACGCTGAGCGTGCTGAACGTCGCGAGCCCGGCGGCATCACTAATGACAGCCGCACCACCCGTGAGCGTCCCGGTGCCGCTGAGTGCGAGCGCGACGCTCGCGCCCGTGACGCCGTTGCCGAACGCGTCGGCGACCTTGACCTGCACGGCGGGCGCGATCGTGGCGCCCGCGGCGACGTTCGAGGGCTGGACCGTGAACGACAGTGCTGCAGCCGCGCCCGTCGACACCGTGAAGGAGGTGCTGGTCGTGGGGGTGAGCACACCACTCGTAGCGGTCAACTGCTTGGTGCCCGCGAGGTTCACACTCAGGCCCGCGAACGTCGCGAGCCCGGTGGCGTCACTAATGACAGCCGCACCACCCGTGAGCGTCCCGGTGCCGCTGAGTGCGAGCGCGACGCTCGCGCCCGTGACGCCGTTGCCGAACGCGTCGGCGACCTTGACCTGCACGGCGGGCGTGATCGTGGCGCCCGCGGCGACGTTCGAGGGCTGGACCGTGAACGACAGTGCTGCAGCCGCGCTGGCGGACACCGTGAACGCGTTGCTCGTGGC
>JANMAX010000327.1:0-16260 GCA_031360075.1 bacterium
CCCGCCTGCTGCGACAGCTCGTGGCTGGCACCCAGCTGCACGCCGTAGTGCCGCATGTAGGCGCTCACGCGTTCGATGACGCCGCCGAGCGGCACGCTGCCACCGGCGTTGTCGAACAGCGCCCACGGCGTGGCGAGCGCAGGGAAACGCGAACGCGCCTGCGAGAGCAGCTCGGGAGTGAACGGCGTGAGGCTCTTGCGCGTCACGGCCACGGGCGCGTCACCAGCACAGCGCCGCAACCGGTGCTGCGTGCAAGCGGACGCGGGAGCCCAGCACCCCTATTCCTTCACCGAGATCAAGCTCTGCTGCGCGCGCTTCAGCTTGTCGAGCGTCTCCTCCAGCTGCACGAGCCGCTCGTTCTCCTTGGCCACGATCTCGGGCTTGGCCTTGCGCAGGAAGTCCTGGTTGCGGAGCTTCTTCTTCACGCCTTCGAGATCCGTGAGCAGCTTCTCGGCCTCGCGCGCGAGCCGCGCGCGCTCCTCGTCGAGGTCGATCAAGCCATCCAGCGGCAGGAAGATCTCGGCCCCCTCGACGACGGCCGAGGCCGCCACCTTCGGGCGCGAACCATCGCGTGACACCGTGAGCTTCTCGATGCGTGCGAGTGGTGTGATCTGCGAAGCCAGCTTCTCGAGCAAGTCCAACTGGGCCGCGTCGCCGCGCACGAACACCGGCACGGGCTTGCCGGGCGCGATCTTCGATTCGATGCGCAGGTTGCGCACCGCCACGACCACCGCCTGCAGGAACTCCACCTCGCGTTCGGACGCGGCGTCGAACCACGACTTCTTGGCTTTGGGCCACGACGCCATCGCCAGCGTGTCGCCGTCGTGCGGCAGCGCCTGCCACAGCTCTTCGGTGACGAACGGCATGAACGGATGGAGCAGCCGCAGGATGCCGTCCAGCACCTTCCAGCTGACCCAGCGCGCCGTGCGCAGGTCGGCACGCTGCTCGTCCGTCATGGCGTCGCCGAGATCGGCCAGCGCCCAACGCGGCTTCGCCATCTCGAGGTACCAGTCGCAGTACTCGTTCCACGCGAAGTGGTACACCGCCTGCGCGGACTCGGCGAAGCGATAGGTCTTCAGGTTGCGCGTCACGTCCTTCACCGCGTTCGCGAAACGCGACAGGATCCAGCGGTCGGCGAGCGTCAGGCGCAACTGCGACTCCTTCACGCCGGAGAGATCCTCGTCGCCCATGCGCATGGACACCAGCTTGGTCGCGTTCCACAGCTTGTTCGCGAAGAACTTGCCGCTCTCCAGTCGCTTCTCGTCGAACAGCAGGTCCTGGCCCGTGGGCGTCTGCACCATGCAGAAGCGCACGCTGTCGGCGCCGTACTTCTCCATCATGGCGAGCGGGTCGGGCGAGTTGCCGAGCGACTTGCTCATCTTGCGGCCCTGCGCATCGCGCACGATGCTGGTGAAGTAAATGTGCGAGAACGGCGCTTCGCCCATGAAGTAGTAGCCGGCCATGACCATGCGCGCGACCCAGAAGAAGATGATGTCGCTGCCGGTGACCATGAGGCTGTTGGGGTAGTAGCGCGCCAGATCGTTGGTCGGGTTCGGCCAGCCGAGCGTGGCGAACGGCCACAGCCACGAGCTGAACCAGGTGTCGAGCACGTCTTCGTCCTGGACCCAGCCATCGCCTTCCGGACGTTCGATCGAGACGATCATCTCCTCGCCGCGGTACCACACCGGGATACGATGGCCCCACCACAGCTGTCGCGAGATGCACCAGTCGCGGATGTTCTCGAGCCAGTGGAGATAGACCTTCTTCCAGCGCCCGGGGAACAGCTTGATCTTGCCCTTCTTGGCCGCTTCGATCGCCTGCGCGGCGAGAGGCGCCATCTTCACGAACCACTGCCAGCTCAGGTACGGCTCGATCACCGTGTTGCAGCGCGAACAGTGCCCGACGTTGTGGCGGTGCGGCTCGACCTTGTCGAGGTAGCCGGCGTCCTGGAGCGCGGCCACGATGCGCGTGCGCGCCTCGAAGCGGTCGAGCCCGCGGAAGTCGCCGGCCGCGTCGTTCATGCGGCCGTCCTCGTCCATGACGACGATCTCGGACAGCCCGTGTCGCCGACCGGTCTGGAAGTCGTTCGGGTCGTGCGCGGGCGTCACCTTGACCGCACCGGTGCCGAACTTGGGATCGACCATGTCGTCGGCGACGATGGGGATCTCGCGGCGCACCAGCGGCAGCACGGCGAACGAACCGACGAGCCCGGTGTAGCGCGGGTCCTTTGGGCTCACGGCCACACCGGTGTCGCCGAGCATGGTCTCGGGGCGCGTCGTCGCCACGGTGAGCGAGCCGCTGCCATCCTTGAGCGGGTACTTGATGTGCCACAGGTGGCCGTCGGTCTCGACCATGTCGACTTCCTCGTCCGACAACGCCGTGCGACAGCGCGGGCACCAATTGACGATGTACCGGCCGCGATAGACCAGGCCTTCGTCGTACAGTTTCTTGAAGACATGCAGTACGGCATGCGAGTACTGCTCGTCGAGCGTGAAGCGCTCGCGCGTCCAGTCCGGCGTGGTGCCGAGCCGGCGCTCCTGCTGGAAGATCAGGCCGCCGTATTGCTCCTTCCACTCCCACACGGCTTTCAGGAACCCGTCGCGCCCGAGGTCGTGCCGCGACTGCTTCTCGGCGCGCAGCTTCTTCTCGACCACGTTCTGCGTCGCGATGCCGGCGTGGTCCATGCCGGGCACATAAAGTGTCTCGCGCCCTTCCATGCGCTGCCAGCGCACGATGGTGTCGCGGATCGACTCGCCCAGCACGTGCCCCATCGTGAGTGACCCGGTCACGTTGGGCGGCGGGATGGCGATGACGAACGGCGCCTTGCTCCCCGTACCCCTGGGGGCGGCGGCCAGGTCGGCGCGCGGCTGGAACACCCCGAGTTGTTCCCAGAACGCGTAGCGCTCGGGTTCGATGCGGCTCGGGTCGTAAGGCAAGGACAGCGCCTCGGGGTTGCCGGGACGCATAGATGGCCTCCTCTTGGGGGTCGAACGCCAAAGCCCGGCTGATGCCGGGCCGCGGACCTCCCCATATGGAATTGAGGGCGGGACCGTAGCTTATCGGCGGAAACAGGGTCAACCGTGGCGCACGCGGCCAGCGCGCCCGCCGTACGGAGCCTCGACCGCGAATGCCTCTTTACATGTGCCCGGCGCCACCCTCGGCCTCCGCCAGCAGGCCGCCGAGCGCGCGCACCACCTCGCCGTTCCACTCGTGCCCGCCCGCGAACACGTGCGCCCGCACGTTCGCACCGGTCTGGCGCACGAGCGCGGCGTCGGCCTCGAGCCGGGCCGGCGTGTACCACGCGTCGGTCTCGCCCGTGAGCAAGACGACGCGCGGCCACGGCTGCGTGCCGCCTGCGCGCAGTTCGGGCGGCGTGTCACCGCCCACGGCGAACAGCACATCGCAACGACGGCGTCCCATGAGCGCGGCGCGATAGGCCATGGCGACACCCTGCGAGAACCCGGCCACGACGATCGCTCGCGGCGCGCCGAACTCGGACTCCAGCTGGTCCAACACGGTGGCCGTGTAGCCGACGTTGTCGGCGATCGCCAGTTCGCGGTCCTCGCGCGTCATCCAGTGGGCGACGACGTCCTCGGTGCGCGTGTAGAAAGGATGCGGCCCCTGCACGGACGCCACGAGCCAGCGCGACTCCGGATCGGCACGCAGCAAGCCGGGCAGGAAGACCGCCGCCGACTGGGCGTAGCCATGGAAGCCGACGAGCCAGCACGCCGGCCCACTCGTGCGCGGAGGGCGCACGAGGTAACGGCCGTGAACGGTGGCGGGTGCGTGGCGGAGCAATGGTTCGTGCTTCGGGTCGGTCATGGGCGCGCCGGCGTCCTTTCGTTGCCACCAGCATAGCGATTCGGGCGAGGGGCTGCGGGACTTCGCCGTGGGATGCATCCGCGGGGGGATGCGACTAGTGTCGTCCGCCATGTCCGTCCGAACCGTCCAAACCGTCCGCTTGCCGTCAGCCCCATGCGAGGGATCGAACGTCCGCGAACCCGCGCGCTGCTGCATGCTCGTGGCCGCACTCGGGCTCGCGTGGTGCACCCTGCTCCTGCCCGCGCAGGCGCCGGCCTCCCCGCTCGAGTTCGTCTCGCCGCGCGATCCGCTCGCGGCCGAACTGCGCGTGCTCGAGTGCTACGACCTGCCGGCCGACAGCGGGCGCTTCCGGCTGCCCCACTTCGGCACATGGCCGCTGCAACGCGTCGAACTCATGGGCACGGGCGCACCGATCGGCCAGGGCAACGCCGTGCGCCGGCTGGTCGCCGAGCGACTGGAACGCGAACTGCAGCGCGATGCGATCGCCTCGTTCGCCGATGCGCGCGTGCGCCGCTCGACACCGCGCCTGTGGCAGCGGATCTGGCCCGGCGACGAGCGCGCCGAGCTCTCAGTCGGACTCGAAGGCGGCTTGGACGCCACGGACGTCGGCGGTTCGAAGGACTCGCGCTGGCGCGACGGCAGCGGTGTGCACTTCCGTGCCGCGGTCCAGAGCGAACGACTGCTGTTCTTCACGCACCTCACGCTCGGGCAGCTCAAGAGTGCCGCGCGCTACACGGACGTACTGGTATCGAACACCGACGTCGCCGCGCAGACCGAGGAGTCCTACGTGGCCTGGTCCGCGAACCCGCACTGGAGCGTCGCGATCGGCCGCCAACGCTTCGCCTGGGGGCCCGGCGAGGAGGGTTCCCTGATGCTGTCGCGCAGCGCGGCGCCGCTCACCGCGCTGTGGCTGCACGGACGGCTGAACGGTCTGCGCGCCGACTTCACCACGCTGCACGCCACCACGGAGCCCGGCCGCGGCGAGCAACTTGCCGCGCACCGCATCGAGTGGCAGCCGGGCTCGGGAGTGCGGCTGGGCCTGAGCGAAGCGGCACGCTATCGCTCGGACGGCTGGCAGGCGGTGTACCTTGCGAGCGTCATCCCGTTCTCGCTCGCGCAGCGATTGCTCGCGCAGGACGGCGACTCCACAGGTGTGAATCGCAACAACATCGAGGTCTCGTTTGACGTGGCGTGGCGCCCGGCGGACGGCACGCGGCTCTACGCTGAAGTGCTGCTCGACGACCTCCACGCCAAGACCGCAGCCGTGCCCAACAAGTACGCGTTCCAGACCGGACTCGACGGCGCGTGGACACATGGCTTCACGCGGCTGACGTGGAACGCCGAGTACACGTTCCTGTCGCGCTACGTGTACACGTCTTTTTTCGGGCGCTCGTTCGTCGCGCAGGCCGCACCGCTCGGCTTCGCCACCGGCCCGGATGCGCGCCGGCTGCGGATGCGAGTGAGCTGGGACCCGCGTGTCGACTGGCAGGTCTCGGGCGTCGCCGCGCGCACCTGGAAGGGCGAGAACGACCTCGATGAACCGTTCGTGCAGGGCGGGCCGGTGCCGCCGGTCGCGACGCTCGAAGGCGTCGCCGCGATGACCGACGAGCTCACCGGCATCGTGCGCTGGTGGCCGGCCAGTGGAGTCGACCTGTCGCTGGCACTCGGCTGGCAACGCACCGACGCCGCCGGGCACGTGACCGGCGCCACGCTGCGTGGCACGCACGCCTCGCTGGCGGTCCGACTCGCGCGATGAGACGCCCGCTCGGAGCCCTGCTGCTGGCCCATCCGCAGCGCGCGCGTCCGTGCTGCTGCCCTCTCACCTCGGCCGGAGCGCCGAGCACCACCAGGAGCGCTTCATGCTCATCCGCGACAGGTGGCGCGCCCGTGAGGAGCAGGAGCCGAGCGCGCTCGAGCGCGAGGGCCGTGCAAGGCTCGCCGCGTTCGACCGCGGCCACGCCGACTCCGCGGCCTGGCTGCGGGCCGGCGAGAGCCGCACCCTGGCGCTCGGCCTGCCGCTCGCCAGCGAGGACGCCGTGGTCCGGTTGAGCGCCGACCTGCCCGAGGCCCCCGGAGAGTTGCTGAGCTGGAACGCCGAGGGTTTCGTCCTGGTGCGCGGTCGTGTGCTGCAGTTGCAGGTCTACATGCCCCCGGGTGCGGCTCCAGCTCGTGCAATGCGTCGCGGCGGCGCCGCCCGGAGCGGTGCTTCCGAGTCCCGACCGTTCGCCCCCAACCGTGACGATGGCGTGCCCCGCGGGACGAAGGCTGATCACCTCGGCCGGGAAACCGTCCGCCGTGCCAACCTTACCGGAGACCTGTGAAGATGCCGTTGTTGATCAGGTTGAACCGCCCAGGCGTGCCCTCATTGAAGCCCGACGCGGCGTGCCCGGACCTGATGCGTTGACGAGGATCGCGAGCGGCTCCTGCCCGGGCAGGCCGAAACCGAACCGCACCGGGATGAGATCCGGCAGGGGTGCCCCCGGTGACGTGTTGAGGAACACGGCCTTCATCTGGCGGTTGCTCAGCGACGGCACGATCGAGGGATCCGCGAGCAAGTCGGTGCCGCGGCAGCCGTAGAGCAGTGGGTCCGTGGCGAGGTCGACCGGCGGCAGCGCGATCACCCAAGTCAGGGCGTTCGTGACGTGCAGGTTCACTGTGATCTCGGCCCGCCCGTCGGCGAGCGGGCGCTCCATGACCGTGCCGTCCACCTGCGTGCCGAGGTCCGGTCCGCCATGAGCCAGCAGATAGGCGGCGACTACGCCGGCGTAGTCCACGGACGTGAACATCGTCTGCGGGTTGTTGTGGGTCCAGGCGATGAAGTCCGGCAGCGGCGGGATGAAGCCGCTCGTCGAGCCCTGCGCGGCGAGGAACTCGGCGAGCGAGCGAGACATGGCCTGTGGCGCGTCGGTCACCCGTTGTGTACTCGCGGCGTCCGCCGCGGTGGCGAATGCGCTGATCGCGATTCCCGACCGCAACACTGCGAGTGCGAGCATGGGACGGCGAAGCTTGTGCGTGAAGTCCTCCTGCCCCTCCGTAAGGGGCCGCGGTCCTCGCGGACCGCTTGGGAGCGACGGCGCCCGAACGGCGAGCCACTCCGCTCCTTGACGTGCACGCTCACGGGTACGCGCATGGCCGGTGCCACAGCGACGTGCGAGCCTTTCTCTGCCGAGGGCGAGCGGATGGGTGCTCGGCGATCATCCGCGTGGGCGACCTGCGCGCGATCCTCGACCGGGGGTACACTTCGGGGGGCGAATCGCGCTCTGTGCGGGCGCTACGAGCTTCCGGCAAGCTACTGCGCACGGCTCGACGGGTCGATGCTCGATTGGGAGTACGGCACCGCGGGTGGCGGGACTGAACCCCTGTCCCTGCGGCTGGCTCGGGCACCCGAAGCGTGGGTGTCGCTGTGGCCCGGCGGAGCTGCTGCGCTATTTGGCACGCGTGTCGGGGCCGATCCTCGATCGGCTCGACCTCCAGATCGAGGTGACCGCGCTGACGTCGGATGAGCTCATGGCCGCCGCGCCGGGGGAGTGCTCTTCGGCGGTCCGCTCGCGTGTGCTCGCTGCTCGTGAACTACAGCGCGCGCGAGGCTGGCGCGACGCTGGTTGAACGCGCAACTGCCTGCGCCATTGCTACGTGAGCACTGCGTGCTGGACGCCGCGGGCACGCGGCTCATCGCCGACGCGATGGACCGCGGCGGGATGTCCGCGCGCGCCGTGCACCGCGCGCTGCGCGTGGCGCGAACGATCGCGGACCTGACGGCCGAGGAGCGCGTGGGGGTGATGCGGCTCGCGGAGGCGCTGCAGTACCGGGCGTACGAGGCGAGACTAAGCCGGGTCAGTTGAGGGCACGCGATTTCACTTGACCGATGCCCCCCCACTGCTTCACTCTGGCTTCACGCCCTGCTGAAGTCGCGTGAACGGCACACCCTTTCGCGCGGCCTCCAGCCTCGCCGAGCGCCAAAGAGGCAGGCCGCCGTGCCGCCGCTAAGTGCCCGATCATCCGCCTCGTCCCCTCGCGGCGGGGGCGCGCTCCCGACACGCGGAGGCTCGGTCGCCCTCGTCCCCGGTCTCCCACTTCGCTTCACCGTGGCTTCGACAGGGGGTCACCATGCGCCGCCTTCGCTGGAGTTGGTATGCGCTTCTGGTGTTGTCGCTCGTTCCCTGCACTTCGTCCGCCCTCCAGCTCCGCTGGAGTTCCGGCGCGGACACGCTCAGCTTCGCCTCCGCGACCCGCTGCACGCTCGTGGTCGAAGCGGATTCCGCGGAAGGTGCGCTGCCCGGGGAATGGCGCCTGCAATGGGTCGCGAACGACGTCCCCAACCTGGTCATCGTCCCGGACACGACGTTCGCGACAGCGACCGTGGCGCAGGCGGTCAGCGTGCTGCCGCCGACCGCGGCCGAGACCGACGCGAATGTGACCACCTGCAACTTCCGGCTTACCGGTTCCCCTACGATCACGGCGGCGCGGTACCTTCTGGATCTTCCCGCCGGGTCGTCCGGGAAGTTCATCGTGTGCGCGCTCCTGCCCGGATCGGGCGGCGCGCCGGGAACCCTCGCTCGGTCGCAGGTGGCCCTGTTCAACGGCGGTGCCCTCGCCGACTTCCCGCCGCTCGTGATCGGCGCGGCCGGAGACCACACCATGACGCGGCTGTCTGTTCGCGGCGTCGGCACGGGGCTCGGCGCAGCGGCTTCGGCCAGCCTGGTCGCGGCCGACACATCCTGGCGGGTCCCGCTCACGATCACCGAGTCGACGGACTCGACGCTCAGTGCGGAGGCCGAAGTTCCGGCCCAGCTTCCCGATGCGATCCTCCAGGTGTCGCTGGCGGGCAGCATGAGCGCGGCCACGGCCCTGCCGAGCTCGCAGGTGACGGCCCCACTGATGGCGCCGGTGACGATTCGCGGCAACTCGTGGCTGGTGCCGACGGACTCGGCGGGCGTCAGCCCCAAGGACTTCGCGTTCGTCTACAACACCGTGCCCACCGCGACTCCGGGAGTCTGGCGCGGCCTTTACCACCTCATCTACATCCGCCGGCTGCCCAATGGCGACGAGTTCACCCTCGGACATGCATTGGTCGTCGGACCTGCAGAACTGGACCTCCGACCGATACGCCTTCACGACGGGCGGTCTCGGAAAATGGGATGAACTGCACGTGTGGGCGCCCAGCATCGTGCAGAACGGAAACCTCTACCAGATGTTCTACACCGGTGTGGACGGAGCGAACAATCAGCGCATCGGCCGCGTGACCACGCCGCTGCTCGACACCACCAACACCGTGTGGTCGGATCGCAAGCTGGTCTACGCTGCGGACAGCACCAGCTGGGTGGTCAGGCACCCGCAGGCGTTCGGCTTCGCCGACCAGTTCCGGGATCCGTTCGTGTTCCCGGACCCGGACACCACCGGCCGATTCCTGATGGTCTACACCGCGCTTGATACCAACTACAAGGCGCGGGGTGGCCACTCGGTGGGGCTGGCGCGGAACATCGCCGGCACCTTGGATCGATGGAAGGATCGGGGCCGCTACGGGGTCACCGACTGGGGCCGCAATGGCCAGCTGGCCCAGGTGGAATCCCCGCACGCCATCCCCGATTCCGGCTACGTGCCACCCTACTGGATCACGGGAGATCGCCCGAGCGGTTGGCGACTCATGTACACGTGGGGCGGCAACCACCCGGCCCAGCAGACGCTGCGCGTCGTCAAGGACATCGGGACGGTAGACGTCGCCGATACGTCCAGTGCCGGCTGGGGCGCCACCCAGACGGTGTTCAACTACCTCGCGGGGGATACGACCGTGGTGGGATGGAACGGCTCCGAGCACTTGAAGGCGGGGAACGTTGATTTCATCGCCGGCTACAACGCATACGTGGTCGACGGGATCCAGATCTCACGGATGTACTGGAACGGTCCCGACTTCTATTTGCGGATTCCATCGGTGACCGGGATCGACGAGGTGGGGTCCATTACCGCGAACGTCCGGCTGAGCGTGATGCAGTTCGATCCGCGCGCCCGAAGGGTTCGCCTCCGGATCGGTCTGCCGACGGCCCTGTCGGTACGGTTCGATGTCTACGACGTCGCGGGTCGGCGCCTGCAGCGGCTGGTGGACCGGCGATTGCCCGCGGGTGACACCGTCGTGGAGTGGGATCGCGCCGGCGCCGCAGGGGCCGCGCTTCCCAGCGGCGTGTACTTCGCGCGCCTGACGTACGAGGCGGGGAGCCGCGTCGCCCGGATCCCGTTCATTCGATGAGACCGCCGGGGGGAGGGAGTCGGGCGAGGACGAGGTCTCGGAAACCGTGACAGTGTTATGCTTTTCGATGTCTGCTAGGAACGTTCGCGGCAATGGCCGGCGGCGCGGAGTTTGTCCCATCGCATGAGGGGTCGGTAGTGGAGAAGCTCTGGGGAGGTTCCAGGCTGAGGGGCCGTGGTTCGGCGCTGGCCGATCGACGAGGGTTGGTGGCCACACGGCAGGCAGCCGCCCGCGAACGGCAACCGGCGTCAAGATGGCGGTTCGCGCCGGCCGTCGGGTTGGTCGTCTTGACGAGCCTTCTCGGGCTTGTCGCGTCGCACGCGCAGACCATAGACCCGAACCTCTGGGGTGCGGATCCGGACGGAACGGTGCTGGCAATCGCTCGCTCCGGCAACACGATTTACATGGGCGGCACCTTCACGCACGTGGCGCCCCTCAGCGGAGCCGGCGTGCCGTTCAGCGCCGCCACGGGCCAGCCGCTTGCCACGTACCCCAAGGTGGCGGGCTATGTCTGGTGCGTGATCCCGGACGGCGCCGGCGGCTGGTTCATTGGTGGACGCTTCGGGGGCGTGGGCGGGCTGCCCCGCAGGAACCTCGCCCACATCCTGGGCAACGGCCGGGTGGCGAGCTGGGCTCCCGATCCGGACGGCGACATTCAGGCCCTTGCCCTGTGCGGCGACAAGCTCTATGTGGGTGGTGGTTTCACGGCGATCGCGGGAGAGCGGCGTGACAATATCGCGGCCGTCAGCGTCCGCACGGGGACCGCCACCTCCTGGAATCCCGGCACGGACTACATCGTCAAGGCCATCCTCGTTAGCGACGGCAGCGTGTACATTGGCGGTTACTTCCTGCACGCGGGAGGGCAGCAACGCTACCGGCTCGCCGAGTTGGACGCGGTAACCGGTCAGGTCACCGACTGGAACCCAAGTCCAGACGAGAGGGTCCTATCACTGGCGATTGCTGGCGATACCCTGTTCGTGGGCGGCTACTTCCGCAACGTGGCGGGCACCCCGCGTGACTACCTGGCCGCCGTCAGCCGAACGACCGGCGCGCTGCTGTCATGGGACCCCGCGGTGAGTCGGAATCCCATCTTTCTCTATGACGGCGGTCCTCGCATCACCGCGTTGATCGTCGATCAAGGCACGCTGTTTGTGGCGGGGTTCTTCGATCGCATCGGTGGGGCGGTGCGCGAGGGCCTCGCTGCGCTCTCCATCCCCACCGCCACGGCGACTCCTTGGGACCCGCACGCTGTTCGGGAGTTCCCCACCTCAGCCATCTTCTTCAGCATGGCCATTGAGGGAACGTCTCTGTTCGTCTCGGGGTCCTTCGATAGTCTGGGGGGATTGCCTGGTGATCTCGCCGGGGCGGTCGATACGCGCACGGGGACGTCGCTTGCCTGGCGGCCCGATCCGAACCAAGGAATCGTCGCGCTCGCGACCCAGAACGGCACGCTGTACGCCGGGGGCTGGTTCACCAGCCTCGGCCCCCGAGTGCACCGGCGCGGGCTGGCGGCGCTGGATGCCCGAACGGGTGCGATGACGGACTGGAACCCCAGTCCGAATGGGATGGTCCAGGCTCTGGGCGTGCGCGACGGCAAGGTGTACGTGGGGGGGGCGTTCTCGAACATCGGCGGCCAGGCACGAGCGAACGTCGCGGCGATAGACTCCGCAACCGGGCTCGCGACGGAGTGGAACCCCTCCTGCAATGGCCCGGCGTGGTCGCTCGCCGTCGCCGACAGCGCGGTTTACGTCGGGGGGTGGTTCGATGACGTCGGCGGGCAGCCCCGGAGGAATCTCGCCGCGCTCGATCGGATCAGCGGGATGGCCACCGCTTGGAAGCCCGATCCCAACGACATCGTCACCACCATCGCCCCGCGCGGCACAGTGGTCTTCGTAGGTGGATCGTTTAGTAACATCGGGAACGCCCGGCGTCTCTACGTGGCCGCCGTGGACGCAATTTCGGGAGACGCCACCTCTTGGATGTCCGACGCCGATGCCGACGTCGATTGCGTCGCTGTTCACGACACGACGGTGTACGTCTCCGGGTACTTCAACTACATCGGCGGAGCGGCGCGTGACGGGGTCGCCGCGGTGAGCGCGCTCAGCGGCACGCCCACCGCGTGGATCGCGAACGCCAGCCGCGAGGTGAAACAGGTGATAGTCAGCGATGGGGTGGTCTACGCCGCCGGGGCCTTCAGCAGCATCGGCGGCAAGCCACGCGATTTCATCGCGGCACTCGATCCCGTCACCGGGGAGGTCCTCGACTGGAACCCCGGCGCTGACGGCGTGGTCTGGGCCCTTGGCGCGGGAGGCGGCCGTATCTATGCGGGCGGCGCATTCCAGCGCATCGGAGTCGTCCCGTGCGGCCTCATCGCTTCGATTTCGCCAGCGCGCGGGTCGAGCCCACCCGGGAATCCGGGCTCCGGAGGGATCATCGCCTCATTGGGCGCCACGAGCCCTGTCACGACCGCTGCGGTCATTCGCTTCACGCTCCGCGAGGCGGCGATGACGGAGTTGGATGTCTTCGACCTCGCCGGCCGAAAAGTTGGCCGCCCCCTGGCCCGCCAACCGCAGGATGCCGGCCCGCATGAGGTGACGCTGAGCACGAAGGAATGGCCAGCCGGCTGCTACCTCCTCCGCCTGGCCGCCGGTGGTGTAACTCACATGCGGAAGATCATCATCGTTCACTGAGCCTGCAACGTCGCGGCGGGGCGGGTCCGCAGGCGAACTGACCATGAAACCCTGGAGGGGGCTCGGGCCAGGATGCCGGTCCTGCGATGCGCCCGCTCCTGCTCGCGGCCCTCTTCGCGTGGAAGCCGGCCTATGGCTGGAGCCGTCCGGCGATTGGCCCGGCGCCGGGCGGGCTTGAAATCGGTGACCGCGCGCACGTGCGCGGACGCCGCTCACCAGGCTCGACACCCCTCGGCTTCCGCCGCACGAAACAGGGCCCTGATCTTCCGACGGATTCGCTCGCTCGGTGACCCTCTGTGCTTCTCCAGGTCCACGATGGTGCCTTCGTCCAAACCCACGCGGGCGGCAAGCTGCTCCTGGGTCGGCCCCAGCCGTCGCCGGACGGCCCGGAGGCGGCTCGCGAGGGTGTCCTCCGCGGTTTCAGGGTCGTAGCCGAGGAAGCGGACGACTGCGCCGTAGTGGCGGGGGAGCAGCCTTGCCTGCCCCCGCTCCCAGGTCGCCAGGGTCTCGGTCCGCACGCCGAGCGTTTCGGCGAGGGTTCGTTGCCAGAGACCAAGGTCCAGCCTACGTTTCCGGATGTGGTCCGCGAGCGTCCGGACCTCGCGGCGGTAACCCCTTGGCATTGCCCGCGGCCGGGCGCACTTCAGCCGCAGGCTGGTAAAGGCAACGCAACGGTGTCCGTGCGCGTCCGCGCACCGGTCTCCCCCGCTTGTCGCGCACAGCTTGACGCGCAAGCTCGCCGCCGCCAACGTCCGCGCGTTCGATCGGACACGCCCGCTCCATCCGTGAAAGGACGTTCTCATGCTGGCTTCTCCCCGCCATGCCCGCACCGCCCTGCGCATGACCGGTCTCGCCCTGGCGCTCGTGCTGCCCTCGCTCGCGCATGCCGGCTCGTTCCTCGACGCCGCGAGCCGCGACACCACGTGCGCGCCGTGCCGCGACTTCGACCAGTTCGCCAACGGCGGCTGGCGCGCGACGTTCGTGATGCCGGCGTCCTACTCACGCTTCGGCGCGTTCACCGAAGTCGCCGACCGCAATCAGAAGGTGCTGCTCGGCATCGTCACGACCGCGGCGGCCAAGAAGGCCAAACCAGGCAGCGACGACGCGAAGATCGGCGACTACTGGTCGAGTTGCATGGACTCCGTGTCGGCCGAGAAGGCCGGGCTCGCGCCGGTGCAGCCGCTGCTCGACGGCATCAACGGCATCACATCGACGGCGCGACTGGCGAGCCAGGTGGCGTGGCTGCATGCGCACGGCATTGGCACGCTGTTCGGCTACTTCGGGAATCAGGATGCCAAGAACAGCTCGCGCGTGATCGCGCACGCCGGTCAGGGCGGCATCGGGCTGCCCGACCGCGACTACTACATCAAGCAGGACTCGGCCTCGAAAGCGCTGCGTGCGGAATACGTGTCGCACATGGGGCGCATGTTCGCGCTCGCGGGCGAAGACGAGCCCCTCGCGGACCAGCACGCCGGTGATGTGCTGGCACTCGAGACCGCGCTCGCGAACGCCAGCATGACAAACGTCCAGCGCCGTGACCCCAACGCCACGTACCACGTCATGCCGTCGGACTCGCTGGCGCTGCTCGCGCCGAGGTTCCTGTGGAAGGACTACTTCGCGGGCCGCGCGCAGTCGCCCGACGTCGTCAACGTCACGCAGCCGGAGTTCTTCAAGGCCGTGAACGAACTCATCGCGTACATCCCGCTCGAGACCTGGCAGGCGTATCTGCGCTGGGCCGTGCTGTCGGACGCCGCGCCGACGCTCACGAAGACGTTCGGCGACGAGGACTTCCGCTTCGAGAAGCTGCTCACCGGCGCCAAGGAGCAGCAGCCGCGCTGGAAGCGCTGCCTCGCCGCCACGGACCGCGACCTGGGCGACCTGCTCGGCAGGGCCTATGTCGCCCAGGCGTTCCCGCCCAAGGCCCGCGCACGTGCGCTCGAGCTGGTACACAACCTCGAGGCCGCGCTCGGCGACAAGATCGCGACGCTGCCGTGGATGACCGAGGCGACGCGCAAGGCGGCCGCCGGCAAGCTCGCGGCATTCGACGAGAAGATCGGCTACCCCGAACTGTGGCGGGACTACTCCAAGGTCACGATCACGCGCGGACCGCTGTTCCAGAACCGCCTGAACTCGCGCGCTGCGGAATCCGCGCGCAACATGGAGCGCATCGGCAAGCCGGTCGAGCGCCGAGAATGGCGCATGACGCCACCGACGGTGAACGCGTTCTACTCGCCGTCGCTCAACAGCATCAACTTCCCCGCCGGCATCCTGCAGCCGCCATTCTTCAACGCCGACGCCGACGATCCCATCAACTACGGCGCGATCGGCGCGGTGATCGGCCACGAGATATCGCACGGCTTCGACGATCGCGGCCGGCAGTTCGACGCGCAGGGCAACCTGCGCGACTGGTGGCAGACGTCCGACGCCGACGCCTACAAGGTGCAAGCGCAACGCGTCGTTGAGCAGTTCGATGCCTACACCGTGAACGACTCGCTGCACGTGAACGGCAAGCTCACGCTGGGCGAGAACATCGCCGATCTGGGCGGACTCGCGGTGGCGTACGCCGCCATGCAGAAGGCACTCGCGGGCAAACCACACCAGAACATCGACGGTTTCACGCCCGAGCAGCGCTTCTTCCTGTCCTACGCGCGCATCTGGCGCGCCATGGACCGGCCCGAGGGTCTGCGCACCCGCGTACTCACCGACCCGCACTCGCCTGCGCACTGGCGAGTGAATGGTCCGCTCTCGAACTTGCAGGAGTTCCACGACGCGTGGGGCTGCAAGAACGGGGACGGCATGGTGCGCGACACCGAGAAACGCGCCCGGATCTGGTGACCCTCCTGCGAAAGGCCACAGCCATGAACCCGCTTCGTCACCTCACTGCCCTGTTGCTGCTCGCCACCGCCCTGCCGGCGGGCGCGGCCTCCGTGCGCACGTTCGAGCCGGCCGACTTCGACACCACGTGTGCGCCGTGCCGGGACTTCGACCAGTTCGCCAACGGCGGCTGGAAGAAGCGCACCCCGATGCCGGCGGGCTACTCCAACTACGGCGCGTTCGACGAGTTGTACGACCGCAACGAGGCGGTGCTGCGCCGCATCCTCGAATCCGCGGCCGCCGACCGGGCCGCGAAGCCCGGCAGCGATCGCGCCCGGCTGCGCGACTACTACACGTCGTGCATGGACTCCTCGGGTGCGGAGCGCGAAGCCGGCAGGCCGGTCGCCGGGCTGCTCGCCGACATCGACGGCATCACCGCCCGCACGGACCTCGCCCGCCGCTTGGGCTGGCTGCACGCTCACGGCGTCGCAGGCATGTTCGGCTTCTTCTCGGCGCAGGATCCGAAGCACAGCGAAGCCGTCATCGCGATCGTGAGCCAGGGCGGCTTGGGCCTGCCCGACCGGGACTACTACCTGCGCACGGATTCGGCCTCGGCCGCGACGCGTGCGGTCTACCTGCGGTCGACCACGAACCTGCTCCTGCTCGCGGGCGACGATGACGCCACCGCGCCGC
>JANMAX010000304.1:0-1918 GCA_031360075.1 bacterium
CACGGGGACGATTGTTGCTGGGAGGGGTGGTGTGCAGTTTCACGTGGTTCCCCCTTTATCCGGCCCGGGAGTCGTGCTACCGGGCAGCCTCACCGGTTCTCTTGGGCACGACAGCGGTTCTGTCCGCCCGGAACGGTGCACTCATCGGACATCTTCCTGTCCGTGCGTGCGTGACGGCGAACGCTGACGGGCCATCAAGAGCACGACGCCGGGGGCCGGATCGGAACCTTTGCATGCTAATCCTGCACCCAGTCTGTCGTCAACGAAAACGTGCATTTCCAGCGCTCTGGTATTGCGGGCGGCGACGCGGCTGGTGGCGGCGTCGCGGTATCGTGCTCGCGGGCGCGGGACACGAGGAGGCTGTCGGGGCAGAGCGCGAGGCGGAGCCTTGGCCGGCGCTCCAGGCGCCGCGTCGGCGCTGGGCGGAGCTACTGCGGCTGGTGTTCGCGGTCGACGTCGAAGTGTGTCCGGACCCGCATTCGGTGGGTACCGCGCGGCGGCGAGATGCGGATCGCGCAGCAGGTAGAAGCCTGCGAGTCCGGCATACACATTCGTGCGCGTGATGCCGAGGGCATGATCGTGGTGCCAAAGCGTGGCTGGTTCCTGCTGGTTGGGTAGGTGTCCGACACGAAGCCAAGGCCACGATGGCCATGCCGGGCGTCCACCATGAATTTGGGGATCGCCGCAGGGCTCAGCGCGACCTGCTGCGAAGCCGCGTTCAGCAGCCGGCAGGGCGCCGGGGCAGCCGTCGCGTGGGGGCGTTGCGGCGGGTGTCCATCCGTCCGTGGATCCAGAGCGACCTGGACCGTCTCTGGAGACTTCGGGGGCCGGCTTCCTGACGGCCGAGCACATGCTATTGATTCGTGCGCCTCATGAGTCACGGTGCGGTGGTCTACTACGCGAACGTCCAATCGACTTCGGTCGCCGTGGACTCCGAGCGTCACACTGACCGCCGGGAGCTGGAGAGAAGCTCGCACTGTCGTTCCAGCCAGGGGTCGTGGGAAAGCGTCCCAACACGGGTCACAGGGCTGGCGCGCACCCGGCGGCTCGACATCGACTTCGCGGGACGTGTGGTGCTCTGGTATCGCTGAGCGTGCCCGGCGTCAGTGGCCTAGCCGTGTGAAAACCACCGAGAGCAAGACGAGCGCACCGAGCACGCGATGCACGCTCCAGCGCAGGCGCAACAGCAGCACTCCGCTGAGAAGCGTGAGCGCCAGCACCGTGGGGTCGAGCGTGTGGAGCGCGGGCACCGGAACGTGCACCGGTCCCGCGCGCCACTCGCCGACCTGCGCAAACAGCACATGCAGTGCGAACCAGAGTGCCAGTTGAAGGATCACGCCCAGTACGGCTGCGGTGATTCCCGCAAGAGCGCCCTTCAGCCGCGGCTGTGTGCCGAGCCAGCCGATCCATGGCGCGCCCGCGAACACCCACAGGAAGCACGGCGCGAACGTGGCCCAGAGCGCGACCGCCGCGCCGAGCAGTCCCTGCGCCACAGCACTGCCGCCGGCGTGACGGTAGGCCGCGACGTAGCCCACGAACTCGGTGACGAGAATGAGCGGCCCCGGCGTGGTCTCGGCCAATCCCAGGCCGTCCAGCATCTGCCGGGCATCGAGCCAGCCGTGCCGGGTCACGACCTCCTGGCTCATGTACGCGAGCACGGCGTAGGCACCACCGAACGTGACCATGGCGAGGCGCGAGAAGAACCACGCCAGTTGCGACAGGAGGTGCTGTGGCCCCGCCACGGCCGCGAGCGCAGCCAGCGGCAGCACCCAGACGGCGAGCCAGACCAGCACGGTGCGCGCGGTGGACGCGAGTCGTACGCGCGCCGGCGGTACGACCGCCTGCGGACGGCGGGCGAGCGGCCAGTTCGCTCCGATGATGCCGGCCACCAGCACCAGGAGTGGGTAGGGCACCGCGA
>JANMAX010000340.1:0-2830 GCA_031360075.1 bacterium
CGCGCAGGAACGCGCTCGTCACCCCGTGCTCGACCACGCGCACGAACACGTCGAGCTTGGGAGTGCCGAAGCCGAGCGCCTTGATGTCGTCCAGCAGCGCATAGCCGCCGTCGCCCAGCACAAGCATGGCCTGCTGCTCGGCGTTGGGCTTGCCGAGGCCACGCTGCTGGAGCTGTGCGGCATAGGCGTCATCCAGGAACACTTCGAACGCACCCTGCCCGAGCCCCTTCACCACCGTACCGCGCGCGCGGATCTCGCCCGCGTCGCGCTTGAGCGTGAACTGGATGGCGCTGCCTTCGGCGTTGAGCGCATCGGCGGTGAGCCCAAGCAACTGCCCGGCCGGCACGCGTTCGACCAACCACGCGTGAGCGCTCTTCTTGCGCGTGATGTTGAGCGACAGGGACATCACACCCGGCTCCGGGCGCGACTCGAGCGTGAACTTGCCGGTGGCGGCCGGCGCGGGTTCCGCGTGGGCGGGGCGCATGCCCGAACCCAGCACGGCGACCAACGGTGTGGCGAGCGCCACCGCACCACAGGCGAGCACGAACCGAGTGACGAAACGAGGCAGGGTCATGAGGATGGAGCCAGGGACTTCGGGTGATGGTGCGGGTGTGGGCGAACGTCCGCCAGCATACCCCGCCCACGCGACTGTTTGGCGGCCCGTTTCACCGCCCGGACGCCCGGCACATTCAAGAGGAGGACCCCTGGCGGGACGACTCCTGCCCGAAGCGCTCGGCGATCACCTTGCGGCGGTGGTCGAAGATGCGCTCGACCAATGGCCGCGCGTAGAGCAGGTGCGCCGGGCGCGAGAACGGATCGAGCGGCAACGCATACTTGACGCGATCTCCCAGCAGCGTGCCCCCGCGTTCGGCCGTGAACGTGTGCAGATGCACCCAGCGTGCATAGGGGCCGCGCAGCTGTTCGTCGATGAACGACACGCCCGGCTGCCAGCGGCTGATGCGCGTGCGCCAGTTCACCGGCAGGCCATGCAGGCGCAGGCGGTAGTCGATGAGCGTGCCCTCGCGCATGGCGATCGGCAGTGGCGTCAGGATGCGGAAGTGGAGCCACGGCGGCGTGATGGCCTGCAGGTTCGCCGCGTCGGCGAAGAACTCGAACGTCTCGGTGATGCCTGCGGGCACCCATTGCGTGCGCTCGAAGATGTGCGTCTGCATGTTACTCCTGGGTGCGTACACGGCCAGACCCGCGGCGTTCTCGTGCGCCGCCCGCGCGCTCGCCGCGCACGAGCGCAGCGGCGGCGCTACGGTTTCTGCTTCTTACTCCCGCCCGGGCCCGCCGGCTTCTTGCGCGCCTTCTTCGTGTCGCGGCGATGCGCGCGCAGCCAGGCTTCGGTGCCCATGCTGTCCTCGTATGCGTCGAAGAGCTCCTCGGCGATGATGAGTGCCTCGCGCTCGTCGCCGGGCGTGTAGTGGTGGCCTGCGTCGTCCAGATCGGGCGGCTCCCCGGCCAGCAGGTGCTTCAGCGCGTGCCGGTTCGCCCGTGTGGCCAGGGCCAGTGCGGCATCGGACACCGGCCCGGGACCATTGCGGCGGAACACCAGCAGCGCGCGCGCGAACGCCAGGATCGCGGACGGGTCGTCCGCGTAGCGCTCGAGCAACTCGGCTGCCTGCTCGTCGCGGCGGGCCGTGAGCAGACGCGGGATCAGCACCATGCGCACACCCAGCCGGTCGCTCGGGTCCAGCCGCAACATCTCGAGCCAGCGCCCGAACGCAGCGTCGTCCTGTTCCATGTCGTACTCGGCGTTCGCCACACCCATGAGCGCGCGCATGTAAGGCCGCGTCTCGAGCACACTCCAGAACTGCCCTTCGTGCCGGGTGAATCCCTCGGGGCCCAGGTCGCGCTCGGCCGCCGCCAGCGCCTGCCGCCACAACGCGAGCGCGCGTTGCGGGTCCGGCATGTCCTCGGCCAACAGCACCCAGGCGTCCGCGAAGTCGGGCCACAGCGCGATTGCCTCGCGTGCCAGCTTGAGCCGCAGCCGGTCCTGCGAGTCGAGCGCGGCGTGGTACTTGGCCTCGGCCTGCTCGCGTGCGGTGACGGGCGTGGCGCTCGCGAATTGCGCCCGCACTTCGGCGACGAGCGCCGCGAGCGCTTCGGGCTTCAGGTCCGGTCGCGCCTCGACTTCGCGCTCGGTGGCCCGAGGGTCCGGCATACGCGCTCGCGCAACCGACGGCGCGAGGATGCTGGGCAGCGTGAACGAGTACTCACGCGGGCCCGCATGCGTGGGCACGGTCTTCTGCCAGCGGCCCGCGTCCAGCTCCGCTTCGGTGGTGGTGGCCAACGCGCGTAGCAGGCCCTCGACGAACACCAACTGCGCGGCGTCCGCGCGCTTGGGATACGCGTCGGGGCTGAAGCAGCCCAGCATCGGGTACGCCTGCGCGTCCGCCACCGGGAGTGCGTGCTGCTCCCACAGGTCGCTGTCGGGGTTCGGCAGTTCGTACACCGGGTCGAACGTGCACGACCACCGTGCCCGCCGGCGCAGCGGCGCCGAGTTGGAACGGTCCGCGGCGTAGTCCGCGTGTTCGCGTGGGGATTCGAAGAACGCCAGCCCCAGTTCGCCATCGAGCCCGCTGAGCACGGACACGCACGCGAACTCGCGCGACGGCACCGGCGGCTCGACGCACACAAGGTCGTAGTCGCCCACTTGCCACCATAGCTTGGACGCGTGAAACGCCAGCGCGGCGTCCGCGAACGCACGCACGTGCTCGAGCGCAACGCCGGCACCGTCCAGGTAGCCCTTCTCGGGCACGTCACCGGTGAACTCACGCGTCATGTCGGCTTCGACTTCGTCGATCAGCGGCAGCTTCGCCGCCAG
>JANMAX010000012.1:0-5735 GCA_031360075.1 bacterium
CCCCAGCCGGTGGTGCGGCCGAAGCGCCACAGGAACCAGAGACTCGCCAGCACGTTGGCGATGCCGATCGCCAGCAGTGCGCCGGGCAGTCCGTAGCGCGGCACCCACCACAACCCGAGCAGGACATGCACCACCAGACCAACCGCCGAGTACTCGGCTTCGTAACGCGTGCGGCCGAGCGCACGGGCGATAGCCGTGCCAGTGCCGGTGGTCATCGCGGCCACCATCGCGAGCGTCAGGCCCAAAACGGCGAGTTCCGCCCCCACGGGGGGCGTGCCGAGCCATGCACCGAGCAGGCGCGGCGCGCCCGCGAGCATCCCGGCGGCGAGCGTGGCCGTGATCGTCATGACCCAGCGGCTGCCGCGATCGTGCGCGGCGCGAAGTCCGGCATCATCTCCGAGCGCGTGGTAGGCCGATGCCGCTGGGATGAGCGCCAGCAACAGTTGTTGCGGCAGTGACCCGAGCACGGTCGACACTCGCAACCCCAGTTCATACGGCGTCACCAACGCCAGCGCCACGTAGCGCGACAGCAGCACCTTGTCGAGTTGCTGGTGCGCCACGCCGAGGATGTTGCCGATCTGGAGCGGGCCGCCGAACGCGATGACCTCTCGTACGCGCTTGGCGGACCGTGCCGGTGTACCCCACTCGAATCCGCGCGCACCCACCTGCAGCATGAGCAAACCGGCCAGTGTGCCCATCACCGAGCCGGCGATCGCGAAGCCCACGACGCCGATCAGCCCCCAGCCTCGCTGCAGCGCGAGCAGTGCGCCACCAGCCTGCACCAGCACGGACGACAGCGTGACGGCGTTGGCGAGGTCGAACCTCCCCCAGCCCTGCAACGACGTCGCGGTGACCATCGACGTGCCCATGAACGCGAACGCCACCGGGCCGAGCGTGAACAGCAAGCCCGCGACCTCACGCTGTGCGGCCCCGATGCGCAGCAGGTCGAGCGCGGGCTCACGCAGCAGCGGCGTAAGCGCCAGCCACGCCGCACCGAGCACCAGGTAGCCGAGCAGCCCAACCAGCGCGAACTCGCCCGCCTCGCGGCCGTCTCCGCGCGCACGCGCCGCCGCCACGTGCCGCAGCGTGCCCTGCGAGAATCCCAGATCCAGCGCGGACAGGTAGCCCGTGAGCGAGAAGAACAGCGCCCAGAGCGCGAAGCCCTCGCTGCCGAGCCCGCGCAACAGGAACGGCACGAGCAGTGTCCATGTGCCGAGCGACAGCAACCGGCCGAGCGCGGCCTGACCGGTGTCGGCGAGCAGCCGGCGCGCGAAACTGCGTGCCGGAGCCGCGGGCGGAACGCGGTCAGGCAAGGGAGCCCCGCGGGAACTCGCGCCAACGGTCCGCGTCACACGACGCTCCCGCCGAAAGCACGGGGGTCAGCGTGCCGACCACGTGGCGACGGGACATGGACCGTTCCTCTGGCGGGATGCTCGGGCGAACGGCCGCGAACGGCCCGGCGTACTGGAAGAGTGACCTGTGGCGCGAACGCGCTCCGTCGTGAACCGGTGCATGGGTGCCACAGCTCGATACCGGCACCTGAGCACGCTCGCGGAGCGCCCGAGAATAGGCAGGGCCTACAAGAGGGTCAACTGGTGAGGGCACTTCTGCTGCGTCGCGTCGCGTCGCGTCGCGTCGCGGCGCGGCGCGGCGCGAGCGGTCCCCGCACCGCCCGGTGACGCGCAGCGTGAGTGCCCATCGCCGTCCCCGGGCCGCGCGCCTTGCACGACTGTGAAGTGCACAACGCCGGTTCTCGACAAGATCGCACCCGCACCCGTGTGAGTTCACACACTCTCATCGCTTCGCGAGAGCCATACTTCATGTTCAGGCGTCACCATCAAGGGCCGATGACCCGGGTCAGGAAGCGCGTGGCTCCATACCAGTCGCCGTACCGGTCCCCACGCCAATTCCATCGCTGGCACCCAGGCCGGCGCACCGAACGGAGCCGCACCCCGAATGGCCGATCGGGATCATCACGCTGCCAAGCGTGCCTTACTGACCACGCTGTCGTGCGCCGCGCTCGCGGCGGCGATCGGTTGCGTCGTGCTCCCTGCGCTCACTCAGGCCAAGGTGCTCGAGCGCACCGACACGCCGGTCACGCCGGATGGGCAGCCCGCGATCTCGATCGAGGACGCCGGGATCCGCGAGGGTGCTTATGGCGTGAAGAACCTGATGTTCCACGTGCGCCTGTCCGCACCTCTCAACGAGTACCTGACGATCGGCGTGCGCACGCTCGACAGCACGGCCACGGCCGCGGACCAGGACTACGAGCCGCTCGTGCGCCAGCTGACATTCGCGCCCGGCTCGACCGCGGAATTGTTCGCGGTCGCCGTGCGCGGTGATGTGCGCATCGAGCGCACGGAGTGCTTCCGGGTCCGACTCACAGTACCCAACGGCATCGCCGTCGCCGACAGCGAGGCGGTCGGCATGCTCGTGAACGACGACCTGCCGACGCTGTCCATCGACGATGCCCTGACCGCCGAAGGCGATATCGGCCTGCGCGCACTCGCGTTCACCGTGCGCCTGTCCGCGCCGGCCCTGGATTCCGTGGTGGTCGCCGTCAGCTCCGCCGACAGCACCGCGACACTGGCCGATGCTGACTACGTTGTGGTGAACCGCTCGCTCGTCTTCCCGCCCGGCTCTACGACCCAAGCGGTCGACGCCAAGGTCATCGGTGACCTGAGGCTCGAGCGCGATGAGCAGTTGAAGCTCCGCCTGACGCGCCCGATCGGGGCCGTGCTCGCGGACAGCGAGGCGGTTGGCACCTTGATGAACGAGGATCTTGCCACGCTCACAGTCGTGGACACGGCAGTCGCCGAAGGCAACTCCTTGCCGCAGGCCTTGACGTTCCGGGTGCGGCTCAGCCCCGCGCCGTTCGCACCGGTGACGCTCCACTACCAGACCGCCGACGGGACCGCGCTCACCGCCGATGGCGACTACCTGGCGGTGTCGGGCGACACGCTGTTCCAGGCCGGACAGGACCAGATCCTGGTCACTGTACCGGTGCAGGGCGATGCGTTGCTCGAGGGCAACGATCGCTTCACGCTGCAGATCTCGCAACTGCAGGGTGCGGTGTCCACACGGCCGTTCGGCATCGGCACCATCTGCAATGACGAGCGGGCTTCGTTCGCACGCCTGACCATGAACGTCACGCAGTACTTCCCCGGCACCCTGCCCCCGGCGTTCGGCGATTGTGATGGTGATGGCCGGCCGGACCTGCCGCTCTACCTGAACAACGGCAGCACGTTCGTCGAGATGCCGGGCGTGCGCGCCCTGCTCGGCAATGGTAACTACCACGGGGCGGCGTGGTGCGACTACGACCGCGATGGCGACATGGACTTCGTGATCATGCCGTATGGCGGTCCGGAGAGCAGCTTCAACCGGATCCACCTGTTCGAGAACCGGCCCAGTGGCTTCGTCGATGTCGCGCCTGCCATCGGCATGAACATCATGGGATTCGGCGAGACCCCAGTCTGGGGCGACTTCAACGCCGACGGCTGGCCGGATCTGTTCCTGCCGTTCTACTCGCACGTCGCGCCGTTTCGCAGCTTCTTCTTCATGAACCTCGGCGGCGGCCGATTCCGGGAGTTCGCCGACTCGGCGGGTATCGCACTCGAGGGCCTGCCCATTGAATGGCGCCCCGAGGGTGTGGCGGTCATGGACTGGAACGGCGACGGCGCGCTCGACCTGTATTGCGCGAACCACCTGTTCATCAACGATGGCGACGCGCACTTCACCGACATCCGCGCTGCGACCGGCCTGCCGGCCCTGTTCGACGAAGGTTCGCAGTTCGTGGACTACGACGACGACGGCGACCCTGACCTCTACGTGCGCACGTCCTACGGGCCTACGCTCTGGCGCAACGACGAGGGCAAGTACGTGGACGTCACCGCCTCGCTCGGCCTCGGGTCCGTGGGCTGGGAATGGGGTGACCGCTGGGCGGACCTCGACAGTGATGGCGACCTGGACCTGCTCTACTTCCCCCCCAGCGCAATCGCACGGCTCTTACTGAACCAGGGCGATGGCAGCTTCCGTGCGGACTCCAGTTTCACGGGGACGTTCAGCGGCTCATCGCTCAGTTCGTTCGCGGACATCGACGGCGATGGCGACCTCGACATCGCCGTGGGCGCGGACGGGCGCATGATCGCCCGCAACCTCACGGATCAACTGCCGCGCGGTCACAACCCGTGGCTCAAGGTCCGAGTCGAGGACGATGCGGGCCGGTTGACCCAGTACGGCGCCACCGCGCGATTGCGCTCACTCGACGACCCGCAACATCCGGTCCAGACACGCGTCGTCGACGGCGGCTCAGGCTATCTCGGGCAGGACGAATACACGCTCACGTTCGGCGGTCTGGGCAGCGGCGCGTATGACCTCGAGGTCTCGTTCCCGAGCAAGCCGGGCGTGCCCAGGGTGGTGGGCCCTGCACAGAATGCCGCGCTCGCGTCGATCCGTCCGGGCGACACGGGGCCGGGGCTGATCATCGTCCGCCCGAGTGGCACAGTCATCCTGCAGTCGCCCGCAGGTGGGAGCGCACCGGCTCCTCCAGCCTCGCCGGGGACGCGAGCGGCACGGTCGCAGGCCACGTCAGACCCTGCCACCGAACGCTGGACAGCCTCTCCCAATCCGACGCAGGGTCCCATGCGCTTCGCGCTGTCAATCCCCGGTGCCAAGCCCGTGACGCTCACAATTCACGACCTCCATGGCCGCCAGGTTCGCGTGCTGACGGCAAGCGGCCGTACCGCGGGCCGAGCGGACGTCGCATGGGACCTGCGCGACGACGCCGGCCAGCCGGTGGCCGCGGGCATCTACTTCGTGCGGCGGTCCAGCGGTGCGTCCCCGCACGGCATTCAGCGGGTGGTCGTCCTCCCTTGATGCCCCGCGTGTCGAGCGGCTTGCATGTTCACTGGCGAGGCCGGGCGACGCGAGCGTAGTCTGCCACCTGCGCTCGAGCGCACTCGTTGCATCTCCAGCCCTCCGGCCAGGAGCGCGCGAGCACGGCAGTCACGACCAGCACGCGGGTGCCAGCGAACCGCACCGCGACTCGGGGAGAAGATCGCGATGGGCTCACGGATGCGTGCGGGATCGGCGGCCGCATGGCTTTGCGCGCTCTACGCGGTCGCCACCTCAGCGTGGTATGTCGTCTGGCGGCACGGGTTCGCCGAGCGCTCCGCGGACGAAGGCATGTTCGAGAACATCCTGTGGAATGCCGCGCACGGACACGGCCTGCGCACCTGGATCGAAGGCGGCATGCCCCACCTCGCCGTGCACTTCTCACCCGTGCTCTACCTGCTGGTGCCGCTCTATGCGCTGTTCGGTTCGATGCATGTGGTGCACTTCGTCACGTCGCTCCTTGTCGCGATCGCCGGCTACCGCTTCTACGCTCATGTGGCGCGCACGCTGGATCCGCGCTCGGCCCTGCCGGCGATGCTAGCGTTCCTGCTGTGCCCGACGCTCGTGCTCCAGACGTTCATGGAGTTCCATGAGCAGGCGCTCGCCATCTTGCCGCTCACCCTGCTACTCGTGGCGTGGAGCGAGGCACGCGCGGCCCGAACGCTGTGGAGCGCGCTCGCACTGCTCACGGTGCGCGAGGACAATGCGCTGCTGGTGATCGCCCTCGGCGTGCTCTCGCTGTTCGACGCGCGCCGCCGGGTGAACGGCGGGCTCCTGATCGTGCTCGGCGTGGTGTGGCTCGCGCTCTGGCGCGGGCTGGCGGTTCCCCTGCTCGGGGGCGG
>JANMAX010000017.1:0-9325 GCA_031360075.1 bacterium
CGCCAGCACGGCGTCGAACCGCCCCGAGTCCGCGGCCCACGACGCGGTGACGGGAAGTTCGTGGCTGCCCGGCACCCACGTGACCTCGATGTGGTCGTCGGGCACGCCCTCGCGGCGCAGCGTGTCGAGCGCCGCGTCGACCATGCGCTTCACGAACACCTCGTTCCAGCGCGCGGCGACGATGGCGAAGCGCCGTGCGGCGACACTCACGCGCCACCGCCGGTGAGATCGAGCAAGTGGCCGAGCTTGTCACGCTTGGTGGACAAGTAACGCCGGTTGTAGCGATTGGGCTTCATCTGCACCGGGATGCGCTTCTCGATGGTGAGCCCGTACGCCTCGAGCCCCACCACCTTGCGCGGGTTATTCGTCAAGAGGTCGATGCGGCGCACTCCCAGATCGGCGAGGATCTGCGCGCCGATGCCGTAATCGCGCAGGTCCGCGGCGAAGCCGAGCTTCAGGTTCGCGGTCACCGTGTCGTAACCCTTGTCCTGCAGCTGGTAGGCACGCAGCTTGTTCTCGAGCCCGATGCCGCGACCCTCCTGCCGCAGGTAGAGCAGCACGCCCGAGCCGCGCTTGGCGATGGCCGAGAGCGCGGCGTGCAGCTGCGCGCCGCAGTCGCACCGCTGCGAGCCGAACACATCGCCGGTCAGGCATTGCGAGTGCACGCGCACGAGCGCCGGCTTCGTGGCCGAGATGCGGCCCTTGACGAGCGCGATGTGATGGTCGCCCTCGAGCACGCTCTCGTACAGGTGGAGCTGGAACTCGCCCTCGGCCGTGGGCATCGGGACCTGCAGCAGGCGGCGCACCAGCATCTCGCGCCGCCGCCGCCAGGCGATGAGATCGCGGATCGTCAGGATGCCGAGGTCATGCTTGCGGGCGAACGCGCGCAGGTCGGGCAGCCGCATCATGCGGCCGTCGTCCGCCAGGATCTCGCAGACGGCCGCGACCGGCTGCATCCCGGCGAGCCGGCAGAGGTCCGGCGCCGCTTCGGTGTGCCCGGCCCGACGCAGCACGCCGCCCGGCACCGCGCGCAGCGGGAACACGTGGCCCGGGCGCACGAAGTCCTTCGCCGTCGAGCCCGCGCGCGCCATCTCGCGCAGCGTCCGCGCGCGGTCGAAGGCGGAGGTACCCGTGGTCGTGCCCCGGACGGCGTCGATGGACTCGGTGAACGGCGTGCCGAACTTGGAGGTGTTGTCGGAGACCTGGAGTTTGAGCCCGAGATGGTCCGAGATCTCCGGCGCCATGGGCGCACACAGGATGCCGCGGCCGTGCTTGACCGCGAAGTTGACCATCGCGGGCGTCGCCTTCTCGGCGGCGAACACGATGTCGCCCTCGTTCTCGCGGTCCTCGTCGTCGACCACGATGATCATCCCGCCGGCGGAGATGCGCAGCAGCGCCTCCTCGACACCGATCATGGAGTGTTCGGCTTCGCGCACCGCAGGCCCGCGTTTCGCGAATCCTGCCCTGCGCGTCACCGATGCCGGCGCGAGCGGTGCGGCCACGGTGCCGCGCGGCGCAGCGGCCGGAGCACGTGCCGGGACTGCCGCCGCGCGCGGGGCAGGCGAACGATGACTCACCGAGGGATGCGACTTGCGCGCTCGTGCAGTACGGGTGACGGGGTTCACGATCTCGGGTCCTCGCCCGTGGTCTCGAGCATGCGCGCGAGATAACGGGCCCATAGGTCCACTTCGAGGTTCACCCGCGTCCCGGGCCGGTAACCACCAGCGGAGGTGACGCGGAGTGTGTGGGGAATGTACGCGATTTCGCAGCCGGCGTCGGTGAGTCCGGCCACGGTCAAGCTGACGCCATCGACCGCCAGACTGCCCTTCATGGCGACGAAGCGGTGCAGTTCGCGCGGCAGCGAGAGCGTCACGCGCGAGCCATCGCCCTCGGGCGTCACGACCGTCACCTCGCCGACCGCATCGACGTGGCCCTGCACCAGGTGGCCGCCAAGGCGGTCGCCGAGCTTCATCGAGCGCTCGAGGTTCACGACCGTGTCCGGCCGCCAGTCGCCGAGCGTCGTGCGCCGGAGCGTCTCGGGCACCGCTTCGACCGCGAAGCGCCCGGGCTCCACCGCCACGGCCGTTAGACAGCATCCACAGCACGCGATGCTGTCGCCGACGTGCGCGTCGTCGAGCACGTGCGCTGCGGCAATCCAGAAGCGCAGGCCGGCGGGGCGCGCCTCGACCGCGGCGACGCGACCCAGTTCCTCGATGAGTCCGGTGAACATCTCAGCCCTCCAGGTCCACGACCGTGCGGACGTCGGCACCGGTGCGTGACAACGAGACGATGCGGCCGCGGGCAGCATTCGCGAGCGGCAGGTCGAGGCCGGCGCACCATGGCAGTCCGCCGCCCAGCACGAACGGCGCGCTGTAGAGCACGACGCGCTGCACGAGACCGGCGCGCACGAATGCGGCACCCAGCGTGGCGCCGCCCTCGAGCAGCACTTCGTGCCGGCCCTCGCGCGCGAGCCGGGCCGCGAGCGCTCGCAGCGACACGCGGCCCTTGGCCGCCGGCAGACGCCACACCGTGACGCCCGCGGCCGCGAGCGCACGTTCGCGTGCCGCCGGTGCGGCCGCGGTGCACGCCACGACCGTGCCGCGGGCGAGCGCCGGCGCGAATAGTCGGAGCGTGCGCGGCAGCTTCAGGAGCGAGTCGACCACGACGCGCAGCGGCTGCGCTCCGCGCTTGCCCGTGCGTGCCGTGAGCTGCGGATCGTCGGCGCGCGCCGTGCCCGCGCCCACCACGATGGCGTCGCTCGTGGCGCGCAGCCGGTGACCATCGGCGCGTGACGCGCTGCCGGTGATCCAGCGCGAGCGTCCGCGCGCATCGGCGATGCGGCCGTCGAGCGACGCGGCCACCTTCCAGGTGACACGCGGCAATCCCTGCACTTGCGCGCGGCGATAGCCCGCGAGCTGAACGCCCGCCTCGGCGGCCAGCAGTCCGACCTCGACCGTGACACCCGCGGCGCGCAGCCGGCGTACGCCCCTGCCGTTGACGCGCGGGTCGGGGTCGCGCGACGCCACGACGCAGCGCGTGATGCCGGCGGCGAGCAGTGCATCGACGCAAGGGGGTGTGCGGCCCCAGTGCGCGCACGGTTCCAGCGTCACATACAACGTGGCGCCGCGCGCTTTCCGGCCGGCGCGCCCCAGGGCCTCGACCTCGGCGTGAGCGCAGCCCACCGCCCGATGCCAGCCCTCACCCACCACGCGGCCGGCGCGCACGATGACCGCTCCGACCACCGGGTTGGGTGCGGTGCGTCCGCGCCCGCGCTCGGCGAAGCGCAGCGCCCGGCGCATGTAGCGCTCGTCGGCAGCGGCGGTCGAGCTGGCTGGTGCGACACGGACAGGCATGGAACCCCGGAACGATGAACGAGTACACGGGGCAGGTCGGCGCACGGCACGGCCGGGGCACCCCGTGCTCCGGGCGCCCTCCGCACACGACGCTTTCCCTTCTTCCATCCCGACTGTCACGGTCGGCCCCGGAATCACACCGGGTCTGCTCGGGACCATGCTGCGATCCCGGGCTCGCGGGCTGTACCGCCGGTGGGGACTTGGCACCCCGCCCCGAAGGAAAAAGCGGGCGCGAGTGTACGGGGCCATGGAACGGGGCGTCAAAACACCGCCATGCGCCCCTTCCGGCCGGCCCGCCGGCCTGGCCGGAGCGGGTCGCCGACCGCCGGCAGGACATGAGGCCTCACTCGTAAGTGCACGCGGGCTCAGGTTCCTGAGTCCGCCAGCCGTTTCGGCCTTGCGCCCCGAGCCCGCGACAGGGTTTCATCATGTGGCGCGGGACCAAGTCCCGCGCTGCGGGCTGGCTCACCCCGTGCACGGCTTGAACGGTCCACGCAAGACTGTCCGTGGTCCGACGCTTCCCCACTCGCTCACCCACCCCATGCTGCGGCGGATGTCACCGCGCCAGCCCATCGGAGCCCACATGCGCCGCCCCCTCGCCCTGCTGCTCACTCTGGCCGCCGCGAGCTGTCTGGCGCTCGCGGTCGGGCCACGACGTGCCGCGACGCGCACGCAGGCCGCCAATGACTTCGTGCATTTTGAGAGTGGCCACGTCCATCCGCTTGCCATGACTCCAGATGGCACAACGCTGTTGGCGGTCGAGACAGCCGATGCCCGGGTCGCGGTCTTCGACCTCACCGGGCCCGTGCCGGTGCGCGTGGCCGAGATCCCCGTTGGGCTCGAACCGGTCTCGGTCGCGGTCCGGGGCAACTCCGAGGCGTGGGTCGTGAACCAGCTATCGGACGACGTCAGCGTGATCGACCTGACCACACGGCACGTCCGCGCCACACTCAAGGTGGGTGACGAACCGAGCGACGTGGTGTTCGCTGGCACGCCTGAACGGGCGTGGGTGAGCGTCTCGCAGGAGGACGCGCTCAAGCTGTACGACCCGGCGAACCTGGCCGTCGCGCCACAGGTCATCGCCATCCCGGCGCGCAAGCCGCGCTCGCTCTCGGTGAGCGCCGACGGCGGCAAGGTGTACGCCGCGACGTTCAACGGCAACCACGGCGCCACGGTGCTGTCCGGGGCCGAGGCGGGCGACTCGCTGCCCGCGCCCGTGCCGGCCATGCGCGCCGGCCTGCCGGCCGCACCCAAGTCCGGCCTGCTCGTGAACTTCAGCGGCGGGCATTGGCGCGACATCAGCGGCAAACTGTGGGACTCGAAGATCCCCTACACCGTGCCGCTGGTCGACGTCGTGCAACTGGACGCCGGCACCAGGACCATCACGCGGCTGAGCGGCGATCTCGCGACGCTCATGCTGGGCACGGCCGTGAACCCGGTCACCGGCGCGTGTGCCGTGACCGGCACGTATGCGCTGCTGGAGCTGCGCTTCGAACCCAACGTGCGCGGCCACGTCACCGAGTCCCGTGTCGCGATCCTGCCCACCACGGGCCTGCGCACGCTCGCGGGCTTGAACCCGCACGTCAATTACGCGGTGCCCACCGGTACGGCTGCCGAACGCGATTCGGCGCTGTCCATGCCGACCGGCGTGGCGTGGGCACCCGATGGCCAGCGGCTCTACGTCAGCGCGCTCGGCTCGAGCAAGCTGGCGGTGCTCAGCGCCGCCGGCACACTCCTGGCGCGCGTGCCGACCGTGGCGGGTCCCACCGGCATCGTGGTCGATGGCGCGCGGCAGCGCCTCTACGTGCTGGGCCGCTTCCGCGGGGAGTTGCAGACGCTGTCGGCCGCCGATTTCCATGCGGTCGCGGTCGCACCGTTGGGCTACGACCCGACGCCCGATGACATCGTGAACGGCCGCCGCTTCTTCTATGGAGGCTTCACGTCGGGCCACGGCGACCAGTCGTGCGCGAGCTGCCACCTGTTCGGGGACGTGGACCAGCTGGCGTGGGACCTGGGCGATCCGACCGGCGATATGTCGCCGGTCCCACCCGGCATGCTCGACCCGCTCCTGAGCGCCGCCCACCCCATGAAGGGCCCGATGGCCACGCAGAGCCTGCGCGGACTCAACAGCACCGGCGTGCTGCACTGGCGCGGTGACCGCGCCGACTTCCTGGCATTCAAGGGCGCGACCTCGAGCCTGCTCGGATTGGCCGCTCCGATCGCCGACAGTGAGATGGTGGCGATGTCTCAGTTCGTGCTGCCGCTGGTCTATCCGCCGAACCCGAACCAGAACCTCGACCGCACGTTCCGCGACGCGCCACCCGGCCAGCCGAGCGCCGAGCGCGGCCGGGTGTTCTACACCACCACGCCCGTCGACGGCGGCCGGACGTGCGCGTTCTGCCACTCGCTGCCCACCGGTACGAATCGCCAGCTCATCGATCGGTTCGCGCTCCAATCAGCGCAGGACATAAAGGTCCCGCAACTGCGGAACCTGTACCAGAAGACCGGGTTCACCGACGCCCCGGGCGCGGTCAACAAGCGCGGGTTCGGCTTCACGCACGATGGTTCGTCCGACAACCTGTTCAACTTCCTCCACTTCCCCGGCTTCGCATTCGCGGCCGGTGCCAGCGGCGACGCGCAACGTCGCGACGTCGAGGCCTTCCTGCTGGCGTTCGATACCGGCATGGCGCCGGCGGTGGGCGCGCAGGTGACGTTCGATGGCAGTGCGGCCGACGCGGGCCGCGTGGCGCGCATGGACACGCTCACGGCGCGCGCCACGGCCGGCGATTGCGATGTCATCGCCAAGGGCCGCGTGGCCGGTGTGCCACGCGGCTGGAAGTTCGGCGCCGGCGCCTGGCAGCCCGACCTCAGCACCTCGGCGGCGCTCACCGGCGCGCAACTGCGCGCGCTGGCGGCTGCCGGTGCCGAGCTCACCGTGACCGGCGTGCCGCTCGGCAGTGGCACGCGCATGGGTGTGGACCGTGACCGGGACGCGTATCCCGATGGCGATGAACTGGCCGCCGGGAGCGACCCGGGCAACCCGGCCTCGACGCCCGCCAACACCGGCGTGACGCCGGGCCTCACCAGCACGGGGCTGCGCGGCGCAAGGCCGAACCCGTTCCGCGGCGGCACGCAGTTCGAGTTCACGCTCGCGCAAGCGGCCCCCGTCGACCTGACGGTGTTCGACGTGCTCGGCCGCGAGGTCCGTGTGCTCGCCACGGGCGGCACCCGGCCGGCTGGCGTGCAGCGCGTGGCGTGGGACGGCCGGCGCGGCGACGGCGGCGCCGCGGGCGCCGGGCTCTACTTCGCGCGGCTGCGCGTGGCGGGCAGCACCTACACGCGGGCGGTCGTGAAGCTGAAGTGAGCGTTCGCAGCGCTCACCGGTCACGCGCTGCTGACCGGTGGGCGCTCAGCGTGTCGAGCGGTTCGCGCGCAGTCGTCCGCTGAGCATGGCCTGCGCGCGTGGAGCCCAGGCCGTCACACGCGGGTCATCCGGGTATCGCGCCTGGAATCCCGTCCAGGCGCGTGCGAACTCCTCGACATCGCCACGCTGGCCCGCGCTCGCCACCCACATCGCATAGGCGTCGGCGAGCGCACGACGCAGTTCGGGATCCGCGCCAACGGCGCCGACCGCGGCGGTGAGGGCGTAGACCGCCGAATCCGCCCGCCCCATGCGGCGCATGGCCTCGGCGAGGTCGCGCCATGCGCGCGCACGTGCAGGATCGAGCGCGAGCACATCCTGCAGCGTCGCCGACGCCGCGGCCCAGCGCTCCTGGCGCATGTAGAGCGCCGCCAGGTCCTCGCGGTAGCCGGGCACCGACGGCTTCATGAACACGACGCGCCGGAACGCGGGTTCGGCCTCGGCGTACCGCCCGGTGCGCGCGAGCACGAGCCCGAGACCGCTCCATGCGTTCACGTTGAGCGAGTCCTCGGCAAGTGCGCGCCGGAACCAGCCCTCGGCGGAGTCGTTCCGGCCGGCGTTCATGTCACTCGTGCCCAGCATCGCCGCACTGCGCCCATGACCGAGCGGGAGCGCCGCGATGCGCGCACGCGTTGCGGCCACGTCCATGTTGAGCGCGGTCCACGGGATCGTCTGGGCAAGCGATGCGGCCAGTGCCGCCAGCAGCAGGCGGTGGGCGACCGCACGCGGCCCGGTCTCGAGCAGCAGCACCAACCCCGCGAATGACACGGCGAGCGCCGGACCCGCGAACAGGTCCCAGTTGCGCGCCGCACCGAGATTGCCCTCGCCCGTGAGGAACAGCGGTCCGTAGCATGCAACCGCGGCGGCAAGCAGGAAAATGCCGCGCGCGCCCCAGCGCCTCCACGGCGGAGCGAGCAGCAGCGCGAGCACCGTGACCGTGCCCCACGACAGCGGCCCCATCTGGACGGAGTGGGACCACAGGTCCGCGGCGCGGTGCCACGACCACAGCACCTCACGGCGCATGTCGTTCGGCTGTGTCAGCACGCGGGTCACGCCATCGGCGAACTGTCGGAACGGTGAACCCGAGGGATACCAGTGCTGGACGAGCGCGCCGGCGAGAAGCGCCGTCGCCAGGAAACCGAGCACGGTCCACACCATCGCGTCCCGTCGCGTGCGCGCGCGGATCCCGTGCACGACCAAGACGAGCGCGGGGACCACGGCGAGACCGCCCAGCAGGTGCAGCGCGAACGCCACCAGCAGTGCGCCGAATGCGGGCCAGGCCGGGCCACGACCCTCGAGATAGTCCAAGCCCGCCCACAGGAACACGATGAGTGCGGCGCTCAGGTAGGCGTAATTCTCGACATGCCCATGAAACAGCGACATGCCGCCCTGTGTCATCCACACGGCGAGCGCGAGCATCCCGAGGCCCGGCTCCGGCGCGCGGCGCAACAATTCGCGCGCGCTGATGGCGGCCACCATACCGCCGGCCACGGCACTCGCGAATGCGATCGTATCCGTGGCCAGCCAGCGGCCGCCCCCGAGTTCCCACAGCGTGTGGTGGATCCAGAGTGTCAGCGGCTCATCGGGGTGGAACGACTGACCGGCCGGGACGGTGATCGAGAGCGGCAGCGCATCGCCCCAGAACAGATGGCGCTCGCGCAGGACCCAGAACGCCGTGGCCGTGACGACCCCGGCCACGACCGGAGCCCAGCGGCGCCACGGCTCTGCCCACGACCAGCGCGCGGATCGCCGGGCGATCTCGCGCGCGACTCCCGGGAGCAGGAGCAACACCGGAAGCAACGCGGCGATCGCGAACACCGGGGGCAGGAATCCAAGCGCGTGTGCGCCCCACATCTGGTCGCGCCACAGGAACGACTCGGCGGCGGTGTAGGCGATCCACAGGCCGAACAGCGCCACCGCGGCCTGGACACGGCGGGCAGATGGCTGACGACCCGGATCGGCGTCGATGACGGGGGCCGCGAGTTCCGGAGCGTCTCGGTGGGATCGGCGCATGGAACGTCAGTCTAGCGAACTTCGCGGTCACCGGCACCGGCCGGCGCGATAGGCGCACCGTGGCGCCGGCGCGCCGGCCACAACGTCGACAGGCCGGCGCCATGCTGCTGGCTCCCGCCCGCCCGGTGTGCTGCGGCCGGCCGCGCGGATCCGCGGCCGGCCGAGGACGGTCTTACCGCAAGTAGGTCACCACCCGCGTGAAGCGGCCCTGCGGCGTGACGAGCCGCGCGTAGTACACACCTGCCGCCAATGAGCGGCCGGAGTCGTCGGCACCGTTCCATTCGACACGGTACTCACCCGCCTCGCGCATGCCGCTGCTGAGCGTGCGCACCCGGCGGCCGTCGACCGAGAACACCTCGAGTTCGGCGCGGCCCGGCTTCGCAAGCGAGAACGCGAACATCGTCGTGCGGCCGAACGGGTTCGGCATCGCCGGCGCGAACGCCGTGACGAATGTGCGCGGAGCCACCACCAGCACGCCCGAACCGACCGGCGCGCTGCGGTTCTGCGAATCGCGAGCGTCGACTTGCGCGAACCCGAA
>JANMAX010000019.1:0-3134 GCA_031360075.1 bacterium
ACGGCCGCGCCTCCCGGCGCGGCCGTTCAAGTCACTGCGAAGAGGCGATGCTACCGGTACAGCTTCTTGATGTTGCCCCAGCTGCTCTTCGTCGTCGGCGTCGGAGCGGTGGTGTACTGGATGTTCGACCACGTGCCCGACATGCCGTGCGGCTGACCGCTCGGGAAAGCGAACATCTTCATGTGGCCACCGGCGTACCAGGGGTTCAGCGCGCCCCACAGCCCGTGCGGCGGGTTTTCGAGCGTGTTGCCCTCGTCGAAGTTCAGCAGACCCGACGTGTAGTTGATGGCGTTGTAGCGGATCGAGTACACGACCTGCGCCGGTGAAACTGCCGACAGCCCGCGCGGAAGGTAGGAAATACCGACCTTGATCGGCGTGTTGTTGGTGTACACCAGACCGAACGCGCCCGTGAACGTGAAGAACGGCAACCGCCCGCCGAAGCAAGCCACTTCGCCGTCCGTCGTGCGGACGTTCATCATGCCGTCCGCGTCAGGAGAGAACCAGGGCGACAGGTTGAGGCCGCCCTCGCCAGTGCCGTTCAGCACCATGTCGCACGAGAACTCGAACGCGTCACCGTTCTGGAACTGGATCGCATTGACACCGTCGGTCGAGAAGCGCCACGTGTGCAGGTTCGCGAAGCCAGCGCACAGAGGCTGCGGCGGCTGGTTCTGATCGTTGATCGCGACCAGTGCCGGGAAGGCGTTCGTGGTGGTCAGGATCGAGATCGGGCAATCATCGAACACGCGCGTGTGGAAGACCGCGCTGTTCGGCAGCGGCGTTGCGAAAGCAGCCGTCGCGAGCGCGAGGCCAGCAGCGAGCGCCAAGCCAGTGGTAGTGATCCGCCTCATAGGGGATGTCTCCAAGATGAAAGGTGGGCAGGCTCACAACTCGCTGCGACTACTGTCACAGGCAGCCGGGCTGTTCGCCTGCGTCGCATGGACGCGGCAGTGTCTTCGGGGCTGGGCCGACTCTCATGCCCTCACCGGGACACGCCGTTCGCGATTATACCTGCGTCGGCGACATCGAAGCGAGGTGGGTGGCGAAGAAGCCCGTGCTGACTCTGCCATGTAAACGATTACATCCCTATTGTGGCCGAGTCAAGACACCTGTTAGGTTGGCCGGGAGTTTTTTTCCGGCGGCTTACGCGACGCTGAACAATCGCCCGTGTCCGGGCGGAGGCTCCGATGCAGGACACACTTTCATTCCCGCCCCGATTCCTTTGGGGCGCAGCGACTTCGGCCTATCAGATAGAGGGTTCCCCGCTCGCCGACGGCGCCGGCGCCAGCATCTGGCACCGGTTCGCGCACACGCCCGGCCGGACGCTCCGGGGCATGACCGGAGACGTCGCCTGCGACCACTACCGCCGGGTGCCGGAGGATATCGGGCTCATGCGGTCCATCGGGCTCGGCAGCTACCGGTTCTCGGTGGCGTGGGGCCGCGTGCTGCCCGACGGCGTCGGGCGAGTGAACGAAGCGGGCATGAGCTTCTACGAGCGTCTGGTCGATGGCCTGCTCGAGGCGGGCATCTCCCCCATGCTGACGCTGTTTCACTGGGACCTGCCCGCTGCACTCGAAGATCGCGGTGGCTGGCTGAATCCCGATATGCCGAAGTGGTTCGCTGATTATGCCGGCACCTTGTTCGCGCGGCTCGGTAAGCGCGTGCCGATGTGGTGCACGTTGAACGAGCCGTGGGTGGTGGTCGACGCCGGCTACGTCCACGGTGTGAACGCGCCAGGGCATCGCGACTTCTACGAAGCGCCGCGCGCGGCACACGGCCTGATGTCGTCGCATGCCGCCGCGGTTCGGCGATTCCGTGAGTGCAGCATGGGAAGCGCGCAGATCGGTCTGGTGGTGAACCTGGCGCCGCACCTTCCCGCGACCGGTTCCCCCGCCGACGTCGCCGCGGCCGCGCGCGGGCACGCCTACTTCAACGAGCAGTACCTGGACCCGGCGTACCTCGGGCGCTACCCCGAGGCCGTGAAGCAGATGTACGGTGAGGCATGGCCCGAGCACGCCCCGGAGGAACTCGAGGCACTCCACGCGCCATTCGACTTCCTCGGCATCAATTGGTACACGGGCATCGACGTGCGCGACGATCCTTCACGGCCGCCGCAGTGCGTGGCCGAGGTGCCGGGTGAGCGTGGCGAGAAGATGACGACGGGCTGGGAAGTGCGACCGGATCTGCTGATCGAAACGTTGACGTGGGTCACAGCGCGCTACGGCAAGATGCCGATTTACATCACCGAGAACGGCGCGGCGTTCCCCGATCCGGACAGCGCGACCAACGGCCGCGTCGAGGACCCGCTACGCACGGACTACTTGCGCCGCCATATCGCCGCCATCCGGCGCGCCATGCAGCAGGGCGTCGACGTGCGCGGCTACTTCGTGTGGTCGCTCATGGACAACTTCGAGTGGGCGAGCGGCTACTCGCACCGCATGGGCCTGCTGCACGTGGACTACGCGACGCAGGAGCGCACGGTCAAGGCGAGCGGCGAGTTCTACCGTGAAGTGATCCGGACGAACGGGGCGTGCGTGGGGGATTCGCTGGATTAGCGGGCGTGATTCGCGCAGGACCCTCGGCCATGTCGGCGTCGACGCCATCGAGTCAGTATAGGATGAGCGGATCCGGCCCGATCGGCACCAGTTTGGGTCGGTAGTGCGGCCAGTCCCTGCGGCCGCCCTTCATGGGGTGGCCCCACTCGATTACCGCGGGGGCTGTCCTGCCCCAACGCGGCTTCGACCACCAGAGCCAGCCGTCGTCAGCGTTGGTAAGGACCTTCCTGCCGTCGACGAGTGCCGCGGAGTAGTACATCCAGTTCGCGGACGTCATTGGCCGCGGCGGCGCGAACACCAGGCCACCCGACGGGACGCGCAATTGCGAGCTGTCCAGCTCCAGTCGCGTGAAGCCCTCACGGCGCGTCAGCCGGTACCCGAGCGTGCCCCAGCGCGTCTGTAGGCCGCGCACCTCCACGCCGTCGCCTCCGAGCCAGCCCTCCGGGATGCCGGCCGCGATCACCAGCACGCTGTCGTCTTCACTCTCGTACGCCAGCATCTCCTGCACGCTGCGCACGAAGTCGGTGCCGACCCAGGTATGCGGCATGTCGCCCAGGAAGCGCGCATGGCGGGGCAGCCGGT
>JANMAX010000023.1:0-2839 GCA_031360075.1 bacterium
CGCCCACGCGCCACCGCCCCGCCCGCGCCACTTCGTGATTCTACTGGCTAGATCTGTGTTATTAACTAGGCGCTAGCGTGTCGGGTTGGACTTCGGTATTGCGATCTTCGCCTGTCATGAGCTCGCGCATGAAACAAGCGCACGCGTCACCGGTCGACCCGCGGCACGGCGCGCTTCGCCTGTCATGAGCGCGCGCATGAAACAAGCGCTCGCGGTACCGGTCGGCCTGCGGCACGGCGCGGTGCGCCTGTCATGAGCGCACGCATGAAACATGCGCTCGCGTTTCCGGTCATGCTGACGGGCTTGCTTTGCTTGCCACTCTCCCTGACGGCGAGCCTGTCCATCGCCGCGGCGGACTCGGCGCCTTTCGCCACACCCTAAGAAGCCCGAGCTGGTGGACCTCAACTCCGCGACGCGGGCCGAACTGGTGAAGCTGCCGGGGCTGGGTGAAGCGCTCGCCAGCAAGATCATCGCGGGCCGGCCGTGGAGGTCCAAGTACGATCTGGTCGTGAAGAAGGTCGTGACGCGCGGCGTGTACGACAAGTTCTCACGGCTCGTGATCGCCCGGCAGTGAGCCCGCGCTCGCTCAGCGCCTGTTGAACCGCGATCGTGCGGCCAGCGTGCCGGAAGCGGTCACACCGGGGGCGCACTCACGGTAGCAACTGCACGGCGTACACGCGCGCGCCTTGCGTGATGCGCTTCGCCACCTCGAGCCCGCGCGTGACGTGCGCGAAGATGGTGTAGCGGCCGTTCAGGTGCGGCTGCGGTGACAATGTGACGAACCACTGGCTGCCGCCGGTGTCCTTGCCGGACAACGCCATGCCGACCATGCCGGTCTCGTAGCGGCGCGCGTTGTACTCGCAGCGGATCGTGTAGCCAGGCCCGCCCGAACCTGTGCCGGTGGGATCGCCATCCTGGATGACGAAGTCCGGCACCACGCGGTGCACGGTCAGGCTGTCGAAGTAGCCCTTCCGCGCTAGCGCCACGAAGTTCTTGACGGTCTGCGGCGCGTCGGCCGTGTAGAACTCCCACTCCATGTCGCCCGCCGAGGTGTGCAGCACCGCCCGGCGCACGGCCGGCCTGGCAAAGAACGCCGCGTCGCGCGACTCGGGTGCCGCTGTCTCGGGGTACGCGCGCTCGAGACTGTCGGTGTACGCCCGGCCGGCGAGTGCGCGCAGCGCGTCGCGGATGGCGATGCGCGCATCGGCGTCCGCGTCGTGCCCGCGCTTGGCGTACGCGGCCGCCAGCAGCGGCACGCTGGCGCTGTCGCCGGCATCGCCTAGCGCGCCCGCGCTGGCGGCGGCCAGCAGCAGGTCGGGCGCATCGACGCCGGCGCGCAGGCCCGCGAGCAGCGGCCCGAGTGCAGCATGATGCGTGCGGCCGATCAGCTGGCCCGCGACCTCGGCGGCCGTGGTGCGCACGAGCAGGTGATTGCCGGTGTAGTACTGGCCGGCCAGCGCGTTCACGACGCGCGGCGGGGTCTGCCCCAGGTCCTCGCTGCGCATCGCGCGGAAGCCATCGAGGAGCGCCACGCGCGTGTACGCCGAGGTGTCGGCGAACAGCGGCCGCGTCAGGTCGAGTGCGGCGAGCCGCAGGCGCACGAGCAGCGCGCGGCCGCACGCGCCACGGGTGGCGAAATCGGAGTCCTGCATGCCGTGCCGCAGCGCGCGTTGCACGGCCTGGCTGTCGGCGCTGCTGCCGACCCACGCGAAGCTGTCGGCCAGCGCGGTGGCCGCCGTCACGCGCACGTAGGGGTCGCGGTGCGCGAGCAATCCGGTCAGGCGCACACCGAGCCCGCCCGGGCCGGCATCGGCCACCAGCTGCAGCGCGCGCACGGCATTCACGATCACGGCGGCATCGGCATCACCGAGCGCATGGGTGAGTGCGGCCGTCGCGAGCGGCGACTTGAGGCGGCCCAGCGTGCGCGCGGCGTGCGCACGCACGAGTGCATCGGGGTCGGCCAGCAGCGGCGAGACCGCGGGCACGATGCGCACCGGCAGTGGCAGCTTCTCGAGCGCGTACACCACGCGCCAGCGCACGCTGGCGTCGCGTTCACCGAGCGCGTCGATCAGGGCACCGGCCGCACTGCTGTCGGCCAGCCGCCACAGCGACTCGCAGGCGCGCATGCGCTGCTCGGTCGTGCCCAGCTTCAAGAACGGCGTCAGCCGTGGCGTCGCGGCAGCGTCACCCAGCTTGCCCAGCCCCTCGACCGCCAGCGCCACAACCGCGGCATCGCGATCGGTGAGCGAGCGCTCGAGTGCGGCACGCGCCGAGCGATGCCCGATCTGGCCCAGCGCAAAAGCCGCTTCGCGGCGCACGACCACCGAGCGATCGGAGAGCAGCGGCAGCAGTGCGGCCACGCTCGCGGAATCCTGCAGCCGGCCAGTGGCGAGCGCCGCACGCGCGCGCACCTGCTCGTCGGCATGACGCAGCGCGCGTTCGAGCGCGCCCCCGCGCCAGTCGCGGCGGTCCTCGGCCAGCACGATAGCGCGCAGCGCGCTGGCATTCGGGGCCACCGCCGCGGCGCGGCTCACCAGCGGCGATAGCGCGAGCAAGGCCAGCACGGCAGGCACGGCCCGCAGCGCGAGCGGCCCCCGCGCCGCCATGACGGCCAGCGCGCGGACGGCATGACGCAGCATCGACACGGACGGCTTCAAGCGGACCTCCGCGTCCGACCTGCGGCAGCGCGGGGCCACGCACGAGAGCGGGCCTGATCGGCAGCAGGCGGACGGCTGTGGGTACTCGTGGGTGCTCGGAAGATCGCAGGCGCCCCTGCCCGGGCCGGCGCAGGAGCATCGGCACGTGCAGGCCATCGACCCGGGGCCGGCCTGCGCGCTCC
>JANMAX010000026.1:0-2149 GCA_031360075.1 bacterium
TGAGGTTCTGGCGCATCCGATGGGGGGTCCGGGGAGGGAGGCGGGTGCGGCGAGCAGGCGGGCGAGTGCGGGCGAGTGCGGGCGGGGAGTCACGCGACAGTTGCGGGAAAAGCCTATCAGCCGTGCACCTCCAGCGGCAAGGATGGCGTGCGCCCAAGGGGGGCAGGTCGCGACGCGGCAGTGCAGGATGCCCGAGCCGGGCAGGCCAGTACCGCGCGACCGCACCGGTCGTTGGCCCGCCGGGCGGCTGTGCTAACCTTTCCCGTCCATGCCTTCGACCCCCGCGCCGCCCACCGATCCGCCCGCCGAGCGCGTCGCGCTCATCGACCCTGCGCGTGTCGCGGTCATCGTCCCGGCCTGGAACGAGATCGGGAAGATCGGCGAGGTGGTCCGCAAGATCCCGCGCCAGTTCGCGGCCACGGTCATCGTGGTGGACGACTGCTCGCAGGATGACACCGCGGGCGAGGCGCGTGCCGCCGGCGCCGAGGTGGTGATCCGGCACGACTTGAACAAGGGGGTCGGAGCCGGCATCCGGACCGGGCTGCTCGAGGCCAAGCGCCGCGGCATCGAGTTCGCTGCCATCCTCTCGGGTGACGACCAGCACGAGCCCGGCGAGCTGCCGCGCATCCTGGTGCCGCTGTTCGCCGGCGAAGCCGACCTGGTCCAGGGCAGCCGCTGGTTGCCGGGCGGGGCGGTTCCCGGGATCCCGCCCGAGCGGCGCTGGCTCACCCAGCTCTATCCCGTGCTGTTCCGGCTCGCGAGCGGCCATCCCATCACCGACGGCACCAACGGCATGCGGGCGTTCCGGCTGGCGCTGCTGGACGACCCGCGCATCCAGTTGTCGCAGTCGTGGCTGGACCGCTACGAGCTCGAGCCGTATCTGTTGTTCCAGGCCATCCGCTGCGGCTACCGCATTCGCGAGGTCGCGGTCACAGTCCGCTATCATGGCCGGGGCACCACCAAGATGCGCCTGCTCCAGGACGGCTGGCGCATCCTGCGCCCGCTCGTGTTCCTGCGTTTCGGCATTCGGCACTGACTCGTCTGGAGACCCACACTGAGATGATCGCACTCGAGAATGCGCGCGTACTCGTCACCGGTGGCGCCGGTTTCGTGGGCAGTAACCTGGTGCGGCGGCTGCTGCGCGAGGGTGCGAAGGTCACCGTGCTGGATGACCTGTTCACCGGCCGGCTCGAGAACCTGCCCAAGGACGGCTTCGAGTTCGTGCACGGCTCGGTGTGTGAGGCCCCGCTGGTCGACCGCCTGGTCGGTGAGACCGAAGTCGTGTTCCATGCCGCGGCGCGCAACATCGTGGTCTCGACGCGTAATCCGCGCGAGGACTTCGAGACGAACATCGGCGGCACGCTCAACATCCTGATGGCGGCGCGCGCCACGAACGGCCGCGTGAAACGCGTGCTGTACACGTCCTCGACGTCGGTGTACGGCAATCCGAAATACCTCCCCATCAACGAGGACGACCACCTGTCGCTGCTGACCCCGTACGCGGTCTCGAAGCTCGGCGGCGAGAACTACTGCATGGCGTTCTTCGAGAGCTACGACGTGCCGTCCACGGCCGTGCGCTATTCAAACGTCTACGGGCCCGGGCAGGACCCCGCGAACCCGTACTGTGGCGTGGTCGCCAAGTTCATCGAGAGCCTGTTCGCCGGCAACGCCCCGGTCATCCACGGCGACGGCAACCAGACGCGCGACTTCACGTACATCGATGACGCGGTCGAGGCCACCGTCATGGCCGCGATGAGCGATCGCGCCACGGGCGAAGTGTTCAACGTCGGCACCGGCGTCGAGACCCGCGTCAACGAACTGGCCGCACTGCTGGGTCGCATCGTCGGCGTCGACGCCGAGCCCCAGCACACGAACCGGCGCGACATCGACAACATCCGCCGGCGCGTCGTGAACATCGAGAAGACGCGGCGCACACTGCGCTGGGTGCCGAACGTGACGCTGGAGAGCGGACTGCGGAACACCGTTGAATGGCAGCGTGAGAAAGCCGCCGGACGCGCGGCCATCTGAGTTCGGCCCGGCGCTTCCTGGTGCGACGGCTCCGTTGAGCGTGGTCCGACGGGCCGCGTGAACTCGATCCGGGTGCTGGCGGGCCCGGGCCCGCCCGCACCCGTGGCGCACCGCCAGCCCC
>JANMAX010000049.1:0-14743 GCA_031360075.1 bacterium
CCGCGACGACGATGCGCCCGGCGTCGGGGGTCAGGAGCCCGCTCACGCAGCGCAGCGTCGTGGTTTTGCCGGCACCGTTCTCGCCGAGGAAGCCCACGATCTCGCCGGCGTTCACGCCCAGCGAGACGTCGGCAACCGCCTGGGCGGCGCCGAATCGCCGGGCAAGGCCCTGCACGAGAAGCGGTGGCGCGGGCGTGGTCATGCGCACAGGGCACGCGCCAGCGCGGGAAGGCTGTGGTTGTAGCGGTATGAGACGTTCATGTGGCCGTCCACGTACTCCTCGTAGTGATGTGCGATGCCGAGCTTCGTGAGTTCCGCCACGAGCGCGCGTGCGCCGTGGTGCAGGTGGAACTCGTCACGCGTGCCGCAGTCCAGATACACGAGCTTCATGCCGCGCAGCGCGTCATGGTGTGTTGCCAGCATGCGCAGCGGGTCGTGTGCGAGCCAGCGCTCGAAGACATCGTCGCGTGGCATTCCAGTGGCTATATCGAACGGCAGCGCGATGCCCAGTTCGGCGGCCGGGTCCGGCGAATAGCACGCTGCCATGCCGAGGATGTTGATAGCGAGGAAGTCGTCCTTACCCTTCTGCGGCTTGGCCTCGAACGACTCGAGGAAGCGCTTGGCACCCCCTGCCTCCTGCATGACCGTGCATGCTTTGGGGAAGTCGACGCGGTAGCAGTACTCGAACATCAGGTCGCCGCTGTGGCAGGCGAGCGCGCCGAACACGTCCGGGTGGCGCATGGCCAACCGCAGCGCGCCATAGCCGCCCGAGGATTTGCCTGCGACACCGCGATGTTCGCGCGAGGCCAGCGTGCGGTAGGTGCGATCGGCCCACGGCACGAGTTCGCTGATCAGGTGCGTCTCGTAGCGGCCCGTGGCGGCGGAGTCCATGTACTGCGCGCCGCCCACACGAGTGGCGCAGTCGGGCATGACGACGATGCACTCGGGGCAGCCGGTCGCGACCAAGGCGTCCAACCGGTCGTCGAGCGACGGGCTCCACAGGTTGTCGTTCAGGAGCTGGCGGCCGCGTCCACTGAAGCCGGTGAGCACGAACAGCACCGGATACCGCCGGGCCGGCTCGTGGTCATGGGACGGCGGCAGCCACACCGGGATGCGACGCTCGTGCGGATCGCCGAGCGGATTGCCGCGCAGCGCTTCACTCGAGAAGCGTGTGATCTCGACGCGGCCGTGTCTCATGTGGCGATCTCCGGGAATGAACCGATTGCCGTGCTGCGAAGTGTGCTCAAGTGCGTAGCGTTGCGGCCGGCCGGTGGTCGCGGTGTCCTGTCGCGCTCGCTCAGCGCATGCCGCCCGGGCCGAACACCGCCACGCCGCTCGCTGGCGCCTGCCGCACCGCGAGCCGGGCTTCGAGTGCGACGGTCGTGCTGTCGTCCCGCCATGCGGGCAAAGCCTGCTTCAAGCGCTCGAGTTCGCGTGTCGCGGCATCATCAAGCCGCGCATCGATGAGTCCGCTCACCAAGTCGCGCCGTGCCAGCCAGTCGCCGGGGTTCAGGTCGGCGGCGACCTTGGTTTCGAGCAGCGCGTACTTGGCGTTCACGTTCTGCAGCAACAGGCCCAGCATGGCGTGTGCTTCGGGGTAGCCCATGCCGCTGCGCACGGCCTCGATGAGTTCGCGCCGCGCCTTCAACGTGTCGCCGTCGATGAGCGAGCCGCGCGCCTTGCGCAGCCACACCACGCGCGCGCTGCTGTCGTCCCTGGCGCCCCATTCACGCCAGGCCTGTTCGGCCAGGCCGCGCTTCAAATCCCACATGGCGGCCCAGCCGAGCCAGTACCAGTGGTCCAACCGTTCGCCGCCGGATTCAAGACCGCGGCGGAACGCCCACGATGCGCCGGCGGGCCGGTCCAACAGCAGCAGGTCGCTGCCGACCTGGAACAGCGCGTCGCCCGGCTTCGCGATCTTCCCATACAGCGCTTCGAACTCGATGCCGTTCCAGAACAGGAACCGGCAGGGCTGGCGTCCGGCCGTGCTCTCGGCGAACGCCGAATAGAAGTGCGACTCGATCGAATCGTCCTTGTACAAATGGCGGATCGACGGGCCGGTGCCCATCTGGAAGCCGGCCCACGGCGGTAGCGTCGCGAAGAACAGTCGCGAGCCGGGCTCGACCTTGGGCACCGTGCGCACGAGGGACGCGCGCATGGCGCGTGACAGTGTGGCGGCGCGTTGCATGTAGAACGGCGTGAAATGCCCGGTCGAGACCCACGGGTCCTGGACCAGCGCGAACGCCGGCGCGCTCACCCCCGCGGCGTGCCACCACAGCAAGCCGCCCGAGAGCGCGATCCACGTCCAGCGCGTGAGGCGCCGCGCGGCGAGTGTCACCAGCACCACAAAGCCGACGGCGGCGAGCGTGAAGTAGTAGCTGCTCCACAGGTACGTCACCGGCCATACGGGCAGCGCGAACAGCACCAGCCATCCGAGCGCGAACGTGAGCGTGGCGCGGGTGCCGGGTAGCGCGGCCTGCGGTGGCGTCGCATCGTCGGGCGTCGCGGCTTCGGCGCGATCGGGCAGCCAGATGGCGGCGGCAGCCAACAGCACGAACACCATCAGCGAGGGCCGCGCGTCGCTCCACGACCGCCACCAGCCGGCGGCGTGCTCCACGCCCGCGAGCGATTGCACGAGCCGCAGCAACGTGGCGGGCAGGTGCGCGGGGTCGAATGTGAGCTGCGCCGCGCTGGCCGAGGTCTGGCGCAGGTACAGCTCGCCCGCGGCCCAGGGTGCGATGGCGAGCGCGAACGGCAGCACGCGCGCGAGCGCGCGGCGCGCCGGCATGCGGTCGATGCACCAGCTCCACAGGAACAACACCCCCGGCAGCGGTAGCGCGGACTCCTTGGCGAGCGTGGCGGCGGCGTAGGCCAGGACGGCGGGCACGATGCGGCCGCGCCGGTAGAGCGCCAGCGCGCCCAGGGCGCCGATCAGCGCCAGCAGGTCCTGCGAGCACGACACCCACGCCAGGTTCACGAACTGGAACGGCAACAGCGCATAGAGGAGGAGCCCGGCCAGTGCGGCCGGCGCGACGAGCCGGGGGCGCGGCGGCGCGAACACCGCGAGCAGGTCGGCGAGCAGCACCAGTGCCGCCGCGAACAGCGCGAACTGGGCGACGTGGAACAGCAGGGGCTGGCCGCCCGTCAGTGGGCCGAGCATCGCGAACCACACCTCGCGCGACAGCGGCCGGAAGAAGTTCCCGAGCCCCGCCGGATGCAGCACCGCGTCCAGCAGCCCGCGGCGGCGGACTTCCTCGAGGAACAGGTAGTCATCGTTGATGAAGCCGTTGCCGAGCGCGCCGGCATAGAGCGCGGCGAGCCCGGCGAGGAGCAGAGCGGGAGCCTGCCAGCCGGTGCGGGAACGAGTCGGGGTCACGCCCGCAATCTAGTGCGTCCGCGGCGATTCGGCACGCCGGGGGGCGGGAACGCTCGGCGCCGGGGGCGCGCCATCGGTCCCGGCCCGCGGGGAGGGGAGCGCGCACCCGGCCGGCCTTCTGACCGCTTTTCCGGCGGGGTCCGCCGGCGCGCTCGGGAGCTGCGAGTTCCCGGGGAATCCCACTCAATGGCGGGAGACCCGCTGCCGATGACCCCGGATGACAGGGACCGCTCACATCGCAGCCCAACCGGGAGCCAGGGAACGGCATGAACTCGCGCACCGAGATCCGTTGGATGCAGTTGCAGAGGGCGGGCTGGATGCTGTGGGCTGCGACCTTCGCGCTACTGCTCGCGCTCACCACTGTGGTGCCGGCGCTCTATGCGCGCGTGCTGGGTCTGACCGACACGACCGAACTGCCCGTGGGGCTCGACAATCCCTACATCGTGACCGTGGCGTTGGCGGGACTCGTGATCCTGTTCTGCCTGTACACGATCCTCCAGCAGCGCGAACTGCACCGTGCGGTGAAGGCGTTGTCACGCGAGGAGAACGATCGCGCCGACGCCAGCGTGCGGCTGTCCGAGCTCACCGCGCTGTTCCAGGTCAGCACGACGCTGCAGCTGCAGCTGCGCAGCGATGTCATCCTGGAGATCATCGTGCGCCGCGTGGTGAGCACGCTCAAGGCGCAGCAGGCCTCGATCATGATCCTCGAGCCCGACACCGGTGAATTGGTGACGCGGGCGTCGTACGGCCTCGAAGCGGAGTTCTCGCGCGGGGCGCGCAAGAAGATCGGCGAGGGCATCGCCGGCTGGGTGGCGCTGCGCCGCGAAGCGGTGTCGCTCGGCGAGCAAGCGCCGACGGGCGAGCTCGGCAAGCACTACAAGGAGAATCGCCGCATCACGTCGGCGCTGTCGCTGCCGCTGGCGATCGGCGAGCGCGTCGTGGGCGTGCTCAACGTCAATCGCATCAACCATACCGAGCCGTTTGGCGAGCATCACCTCGAGGTGCTGCGGGTGTTCTCCGAACATATCGCGGCGGTCATCGACCGCGCCGAGGCGATGGAACGCCTGGGCCGCCGCGCCCGCGAGCTCGAAGCCGATAACGAGAAGCTCGCCGACCTGAACCGCATGAAGGATGTCTTCCTGGGCACGGCGAGCCACGAACTGAAGACGCCGCTGACCAGCGTGATCGCCTATGCCGAACTGCTGGACGACCACGATGGCAAGCTGTCTCGTGAACAGTCGCGGGAGTTCGTCGGCCGGCTGCGCGGTGAAGCGCAGCGGCTGCTGAGCCTGATCGAGGACATCCTCGACCTGTCGCGGTTGGAGAGCGGCAAGCTGGCCTTGAAGCCGCGTTCGCTCGACATCGCCGAGGTGCTGCGCGGCGCAGTCGAGACGACGCGTCCGCTGGCGCAGAAGTTCGGCGTCCGGCTCGAGACCGAATTCGCGCTGGGTTTGGCGCATCTGTCGGTGGACGAAGTGAAGATCCGCCAGGTGCTCGTGAACCTGCTCGTGAACGCGGTCAAGTTCAGCCCGCGCGATTCGGCGGTGACCGTGCGCACGCTGCAGGACGGCTCGAGTGTGCGCGTCGAGGTCCACGACCGCGGTCCGGGGATCGCGCCGGACATCGCGACGCACATCTTCGAGCTGTTCGGGCAGACCGTGGCCGAGGACTCGGAGTCCCGCGGGGGGCTGGGCATCGGACTGCACCTGGTGAAGCGCATCACCGAACTTCACGGTGGCCACGTCGGGGTGAACAGCCGCCCGGGTGACGGCTCGACGTTCTGGATCCGCCTGCCCATGGCGCCCGAGACCCACGCCTCGGTCGAGGCCCAGGAGCGCGCCGCGGCCTGATCGCGAGGCGCCGCGCAGTTCCGCAGCACCGTCCGGAAGGCGGGCACGCTCGCAGGTCCGCGTCCCTCGCCTGCGACCGTGACCATGTGCATAATGCGCATTCCCCTGTGGAACAGCCCGCCGTGCCCCTGCCTTGGAGTGCCCGCTGTCGCCCTCGAACGATTCCCCCTCACAGCCGGCGGACTCGCCCGTAGGACGGGCAGTGACCCCTACCCCGGCACCACTCGGGGCCACGCTCGACGTGGCGCTCCTGGAGCGCGTCCGCACCCGTGACCCGGACGCCCTGGGACAGTTCTACGACCGTTACCTCGGCCTGGTTTTCGGGCTCGCGTGGCGCCTGCTCGGCGACCGCACCCGGGCGGAGGACGTGGCCTCGGAGGTGTTCCTGAAAGTGCATCGTGCTGCCGATCGGCTCGACCCGAAGCGGGACCCGGCACCGTGGCTGACGACCATCACCACGAACGTCTGCCGCGACCTGTGGCGCTCGGGTGCCTATCGGATGAGCAAGCGCGCGGCCGATATCGACGACCCGGTCGCGGCGGCGGGACTGAGTTCGGGCCGGAACGATCCCGAAGCGGACGCGCTGTCGACGGAGCGCGAACGCATCGTGCAGCAGGCGTTGCTGGAGCTGCCGGAACCGCTGCGCACGGCAATCGTGCTGCACGACTACCAGGACATGGACCATCGTGAGGTGGCCGGCGTGTTGAACATCGCTCACGACGCCGCGCGCAAACGCTACTCGCGCGCGCTGGCCGCACTGGAGCAGAAGTTGAGAGGACGGATATGAGCGCGCACGACGACCACGAGCCGACTGCGGCCGAACGCACCGTTCGCGATGCGGTGCGCGCTTTCGCCCGGCCGCAGCCGGACGCCGCGTTCCGTGCGCGCTTGCGGCACGAGTTCGTGTCCGGGCGCATCGGGCGGCGGCGCGGCCTGGCGTCCGGACGGCCGTGGTTCTTGCGCCCGTTCGTGCTGGTGCCGGCGGCGGCGGCCGTGCTGGCGGTCGTGCTGCTCGCCGGCAACCGCGGCCCGGATTGGCACCTGCAGTCGGCGGCTGGCGCCGGGCGCGTGACCGTGGATGGCGCAGCGTTCGCCGCCGACGACGTCGCGCACCTGATCCCGGCGTTGCGCCGCGGCGGACACATCCTCATCGAGGGCGCCGTCACGCTCGATCTCATGGCTCCGGGCGTCGCCGCGGTGGCGCTGGCCGCGGGCGCCGACGTGCAGTTGTCGCCCGCGCCGAACCGCTGGTGGCGCCGGGGCATGCAGGCTGTCCTGAACACCGGCGATGCCTACTTCACGACCGGGCGCGCATTCCATGGTGCCCAGCTCGACGTGGTCACGGCACAGGCGCGCGTTCGCGCGGTGGGCACGTCGTTTGCCGTGCTGAGTGGTTCGTTCGGAACATGCGTGTGCGTGATGGAAGGCCATGTCCGAGTCGGCGAGCACGATGCCGCGCCGGGTGATGGCGTCGACGTACCCGAAGGCATGCGGCGAACCTTCCACCCCGGTCAGCCGGCCGAGACCGCGCCGATCCTCGACGACTCCGCGCACCGCCTGCACCGGCAGCGCTCCACGTTTGGCAGGGCGCTCGGGCGTTAGTCGGCCGCGCGACGGATTCGCGTCTCGCACGTCCCGTCCGTCAGGCGCCGAGGGCGTTCGCGTTCGCGTCCGTCGTCCTTCGCTCCAGGGCACACCTCGAACCAGGGAATCAGGCCACGTTGCGGGCGTCGTCCGTGGGCCATTGGTCGCGGGGCAACGCGTGTGCGATGCGGCGGCCGTCGGGGATCGTCGTGACTTGCCGGGCGGCTCTGGGAACCGCGCGGCCGCGCTCGTCGACCAACAACTCGATCCACGGCCGCTCGAGATCATCCGGCGACGGCACCACGGTGCGCGCCACCGAGCCATCGTCCAATTCGACGACCTGCCCGGGTGGGTGTATGCCCAGTGCGCGCACGAGCGCGATCGAGAGCGCGGGATGCCAGTGCGAGCGCATCGGGCCGACGATGCGAGCCAGTGCGCCGCCGGGCGACAGGCGTTCGTCGGGTGCAGCATCCGCGTGCCGGCCGGAGGCCCGCCCAGATGCGTCGCCCGTCGTGCCGCGGCGCGCGGACGACGCGCCGTGCGCGGCGGCGCGCGCGCCACGTCGTTCGGTGCCGCGCGACAGCAGCGTGACGTAGGCGTCGGCGATGCCGACCAACTGCGACAGGAGCGCGGGCGACGAGCCAGCGGCGTCCGGCGTGCCCGGATCGTGATGCTCGAGCGTGGTGCGCATGGCGTCGAGGGAGTTGCGATTGAGCGTCGTGACCCAGGCCATCCGGCGCAGCCCTTCGCGCGTGTGCGGTACCGGCGGCGCGTCACTCGCATCGGGCGCGTTGTCGCCCCACCCCTGCCCGGTATCGTGCAGCAGTGCCGCGATCATGACGTCGGCCAGGTCGTGGCGCGACAGCCCGAGCCGCACGCCGATGCTGAGCGCGGCGAGCGCGGTGTGCGCGGCATGGGCCCAGCGAGTTTCCCCGGGGGCGATGTGCGCGAGCACGGCGGCGATGCGTTCGCCCTCGAGTGCGGCGTCGACGACCGGTTGCGCGAGCCGTTTCAGGTGGCGCAACTCGATACCATGGTCGAGCGCGTCGCCCGAGAGCAGTTGTTGCGTGCCCGAGTAGAGCGCGGCCCAAGCCTCGCGTGAACTTCCGAGCACCGCCGGCAACTCGAGCGCGGCCGCGGCCGCACCGGCCTGGACCGCGGGCATCAGCGCGGGCAGCGCGCGCACCGTGTGGATGCCCGCACTCTGGCAGGCAGTGATGAGGTCGCTGCCCTTCCAGCGTTCGCTGGACACGAACATCGCCATGAACGACTGCAGTTCGGGCAGCGCGATACCCGGCGCGAATTCGATGCCGGAGATGGCGCGTGCGTCGAACTCCTGCACGAGGAGTTCGGAGTGCCGCTGGAGCTGCGTGCGCCGCGGCAGCCGCTCGCCGTTCAGGTGCAGGTCGCCGTCCGGAGCGTCGAACCGGACGACGCCTTTGTCGCGCAGCAGGGGTGCGAGCAGGGCGAGGTAGTTCTCGAGCTGTTGCGTGAACGCGATGTGACTCACCGAGTAGGCCCGCCCGCTCTTCACCAGCGCGACGAGGCGCGTGGCGAGCTGCAGGCCGGCTTCGACATGGCCATCGGGTTCCGGGTTGGACGACGTGCGCTGGCTCATGACCGGCCCCACTGGGCGAGCGCATCGTCGCAGGCCTCGCGCACGGCATCGCTGCGATGGCGCAACCCGGCTTCGAGCACGAGCCGGGCCACCGGAGTGCCGATGCGCGCGAGCGCCCGGGCGGCTGCGGTGCGTTCGCTCGTGCGGCGCGCGAACCAGCCGCCACGGTTCAGGACCTCGTCGAGCGCCGGGATGGCCTGCTCGTGGGCCACATCGGCGAGGGTCGAGAGCAGCGCGAGCTTCTGTTCCTCGGGCCGGGTCTCGAACTCCGGCGCCTGGACGCGTGCCAGCACGGCATCGGTGACGCGCGAGTCGGGTTCTCTCGCCAGCATGCCGAGTGCGGCCGCAAGCAGGCGGCCGTCCGACTGGTCCAACTGCTGCACGAGCACGCTGCGACGCAGGTGCTTCGGGACCTGGCCGAGCGCATGGATAGCCGCCCGCCGCACGCGTGTGTCGACGTGTCGGGCGGCCACGGCGAGGTGGGGTACGACGTCGTTGCCCCCGATCTGGCCGAGCACGAACACGATGTTGCGCACGACGTGCCAGCGCGAGTCCGAGAGCCACCTCCCCAGCGGCGCGGGATCCTCGGCGAACGCATACGCCAGCGCCGTCGTTGCACCGGCGCGCACGCGCGCCTTGCCCGAGAGTCCGAGCACGCCCACGAGCAACGGCAGCGCCGGCGCGCCGACACGTACGGTGAATGCGAACAGGCGCGATTGCTCGCGCGGTTCGCACTCGTCCAGCCGCTCGGTGATCGCACTGCTGTCGACCGAGCCGAACGCGTGCGTCAGCGACTCGAGGCTGCGCTTGCCCGTGGGATCGACCTGTTGCAACAACGAGTAGGCTCTTGTGGCTTCGGCCCAGTCGCTGCGCTGCATGCTGGTCGCGACCCAGGTCACGATCGAGGCGGCGAATGCGTCGGCGATCTCGGGCCGCGGGTCGGCTTCCAGCGCGCGCGGCATGAACGATTCGACGGCCTCGGCGAACGGCTGTGAGCGCTCGCGGTCCCAGTCGGTGCGGAACGACGCCAGCGCGGCGGGCTCGAACGTGGACAGCTCCAGCCAGCAGCGCTTGATGTCGCCGGGCGGTTGCTCGGGCAGTGCCCAATCGTCGGTGTGCGGGACCGCTCCGCGCTCATGGGCGTGCTGCAGGGGATGGGTGCGTACCGGACTGTTCTCTTCGGTGCGCAGGTGGACATGCGTGAGCCCGCTCTCCCACATCAGGGTCACGCTGTCCTCGTGTGTGGCGCTGGCAGGCGCGGCGGTCAGCAGCGCGTCGAGCAGCGCACCGGCCTGTCGCTCGTCGAGCCCGCGCTCGAAGCCCAGCGCGCGAATGCCGTCCCGGTGCAGCACCCAGGACAGCTCGCGCTCGAGGGCGCGCTCACCCGTCGGGGCGTTCGAGTTCTCGGCGGTGAACACAGGTTGGTCTTCAAGCACGATGGAGCGCGGAGTGACTTCGAGCTCGAACGGGGCGTGGTCCTGCACCAGGATGACCAGGCGGGCGAGCAACTGACCGCGCAGGGCGCGGACGTCGGGGTCGGCGGCACCCCGGCATCGCGCCAGGTGCACGAGCCGGGCGGCGTCCCCGCACCATGCCGTGAGGAGATCGGCCGCCGGGGAGTGCCCGCGACCGCGCAGGCTCAGACCGTGCGCACCGGGCGTGGGTTCGGGCATGGGCTGGCGAGCTGGCAAGGGGGTGTCTCCGGGCTTGGTCGGACTCGGTCCTCCGGGTCATCGGCTGCTCCAGGTTCGGGGTTCAGCTCGAATCGCACTCCGGACGATCGCAATTCTAATGAGCGCACACACCAACGGCTTGACGGTGCACGCCGGGCTACCTTAGTCTGCACCGTTCTATCCGCTGTTCCCTGTGTACTTTCACGAGGTTCCCGCTCCATGAAGCGCACGTTCCAGCCGAACAACCGACACAAGGTCAAGACGCACGGTTTCCGCACCCGCATGAGCACGAAGGGTGGCCGGAAGATCCTTGCCGCCCGCCGCAAGCAGGGTCGGAAGAGCCTCACCGTGTCGGACCGCTGAGCCGTTCCAGAGCGAACTGCGGTACTGCTCGCGGCGTCGCGTTCCTGCTGACTCGGTCAGCGGGCTCGTCTGGCCCGGGCGGACTCGCGCGATTGCTCGCGATCGCTCAACTCACATGCCAGTGCCCGCCGCCTTATCTTACGCCGCGATGACCGAACGGCCTTCCGAGCGGCTCTTGCCGGCGAACCGCCTGACCCGTGGACGCGACTATGCGCGCGTGCGCGGTGATGGGGTGGCCTACCGCGGTCGTACCTGCCTGCTCCTGTCGCTTGCCGCCGCCGGCGAGGACAGCCGGGTCGGGTTCATCGCCAGCAAGCGCGGCGTGGGCGGTGCGGTTCAGCGCAATCGCGCACGACGCCGTCTTCGCGAGATCGTCCGGCGCCGTTGGACCCGCGTCCCACCCCACGGATATCTGCTCGTGTTCATCGCATCACGACGCACCCTGGAGGCTCCGCACCAGGTGCTGGCCTCTGACGTGGAAACGCTGCTCGCCCATGCCGGTGCCTTGGCGCCTCTGCCGGATTAGAGTGCGCGCCCTCCTGTTGTTCGCCATCCGCGCTTATCAGCGCCTCGCGCCGTCCCAGGTGCGCGGCGCCTGTCGTCACTTTCCCTCCTGCTCCGAGTATGCGCGCGAGGCCATCACGCGCCACGGTGCGTGGCGCGGCATCTGGCTCGCGCTCCGCCGACTCGGGCGATGCCACCCGCTCGGGACCGCGGGTGTGGACCCGGTGCCCTGACCATGGATCGTCGAACCACCATCGCCTTACTGTCGTGCATGCTCGTGTTCGCGGCGTTCACCGCGCTGCAGACCAAATACATGCCGAAGCCGCGCCCGAAACCCGTGGTCGCCACGGCTCCGGCGCTGACTCCAGAGAGTGCCGTTCCCGCCGCGGGCACGCCAGCCACCGGGGCGCCTGCCTTGGCCCCGCTGGCCGCGGGTGCGGGGAGTGTCGCTCCGGCCACGCCCGCCGTGCCGCCGCGCACGGTCGTGGTCGAGACCCCGCTCTACCGCGCCACGTTCAGCAACATCGGAGCGCGGCTGCAGACGTTCGAGCTCAAGCGCTATGCCGCATCGTGGGGCGCGTCGCGTTTCGGCGAGAACCACGCCAAGCGTCCCAAGCGCGGCGACGAGGTTCCCGAGGGCGACCGCGTCGAACTTCGCGGTGCTCCGGCGTTCGAGTTCGATCTCGGCTCGGGTGCCACGCTCCGCTCGCTTGCCACCACGGTGTTCGCAGTCGAAGAGAGTACCGACGCCTCGGGTCGCACGGCCGCGCTGACATTCACGGCGCGCGACTCCTCGGGCATGGAAGTGCGACAGACGTGGCGCCCGCGTCAGGACTCGTATCTGCTGGACTACGATGTCACGGTGGCGGGTGCGGCGGTCTCGGGCAGCGATTGGTCGCTGACCACGCGGTCGTGGCCACTGATGTCCGAAGCCAGTCCCGACAAGGAGTTCCCGATGGTTCGCGCCATCGGCCTCGTGGGCAAGAACCTGCACCGCGATGGCGCGCAGGGGCTCATCGGCAAGAGCGCGAAGGTGCATGAGGGTGCCGCGCACTGGGCGGGCGTGCAGTCGCACTACTTCCTCGGTCTCGTGGCTCCGATCGGCGCCGAGGGGCGCAGCGTCATGAGCAGCGGCACCGCCTACAACGTCACCGACGAGGAGAAGGCACGCCTGCCGGAGAAGAGCAAGACGCAGCAGCCCATCGCCCAGGGCACGCTCGTCATGAGCGCGCCATCGAGCGGGCACCAGCGTTTTGCGGTCTACTTCGGTCCGTCGGACTACTTCTCGATCGCCAAACTCTCGGGTGCCGGCAAGCCCGGCAGCCTGCAGATCGAGAAGGCCGTGGACCTGGGCGCCACCTGGCTGCTGCCGTTCAGCTATCCGCTGCTGCAGTTGCTGCGTTTGCTCGAGTCGTGGGTCAAGAACTTCGGCGTCGCCATCTTCCTGCTCGCCACGGTCGTCCGTTTGCTGCTGCACCCGCTCAACATGGCGAGCATGAAGAGCATGCGCGCCATGCAGCGCCTGCAGCCCGAGATGGACCGCATCCGCGAGAAGTACAAGAGCAAGCCCGAGGTGATGAACAAGGCGGTGATGGAGCTGTACAAGGAGAACAAGGTCAATCCGGCCGGCGGCTGTCTGCCGATGGTGCTGCAGATGCCGTTGTTCTTCGCGCTCTACCAGGTGCTCAACAGCGCGATCGACCTGCGCCAGGCGCCGTTCGTGAGCTGGATCCACGATCTGGCCGCCCCGGACCACCTGTTCTCGGTCGCCGGCTTCTCGATCCACCTGCTGCCCATCATCATGGCGATCACCGGCTTCATCCAGCAAAAGCTGACGCCGACGCCGTCGCAGCAGGCGACGACGATGTACATGATGAATTTCTTCATGTTGTTCATCTTCTATGGATTGCCGTCCGGTCTGGTGTTCTACTGGACGGTCATGAACCTGTACACCGCGCTGCAGCAGTGGCTGGTGATGCGCGGTGACAACGGAGTCGTCGTGCCCGTTGTGGCAGGTTCACCGCGCATGAAGGGTTAGGCGCGGAAGCCGGACCTGCGTGGCGCGCCCGGACCGGGTGCCACGGCGGACCGGCAGCATGACCTTCACCGTGGCGGACGGGAGCCCCGGCGAAGTAAAGTCACCCGTTGTCTCGATAGGGCTTCGCGGGCCGCACGGCTCCCGGATCCTGCGCCGCACCGAAGGGTGCGCGCTCGACCGTGGAACTCACCCGCGCGCCTGCGGCGAAGGACGCTCCTGCGGGAGCCCCCTCGCGCTGCGCGCGATGTGCGCCATGAAGCATCACTTCCACCCGCACCGGGATGCTGCACCCCTGGCGCGCACCGAGTCGCGCGATTTTCCGCGTGGTGACCGTGCGCGATGGGAGCGCGTCCGGCAGGGGCTATACCATGGCTGGTTCGGTATTCGAAGGTAAGTCGTTCGATGAGGCGGTGAAGAAGGGTCTCGATACGCTCAAGTTGTCGCGCGCCGAGGCTGTGATCACCACCATCGAAGAGGGTAAGGGCGGTTTTCTGGGATTCGGTTCGCGTCCGTTCCGTGTCAGCGTGCTGCGCCGTCCAGGCGGGGCGATCAAGGAACCGGCGGAGCGCGAGGAACGCAGCGGTGGCGCCGCCCGCGGTGGCCGCGACGGACGTCGCGGCGGCCGCGAAGAGCGCGGTGGTCGTGGCGGTCGCGAGGAACGTCCGGCCCGGGGTGGTCGCGACGCGCAGTCCAAGGAACGTGCTCCGCGCGAGGAGCGCGCGGGTCGCGACAGCAGCCGGGGTGGCCGCGATGCCGCCGCGGCGCCGGCGGCACCGGCGGCGCGTGAGGATCGTGGCGGTCGCGCTGGCCGTGAGGAGCGTGCTCCGCGCGAGGAGCGTGGGGGTCGCGACGGTGGCCGGGGTGGGCGTGATGCCGCGGCGGCACCGGCGGCGCGTGAGGATCGTGGCGGCCGCGGTGGCCGTGACGAGGGGGCTGTCGCCCCGCGCGAAGAGCGTGCGCCGCGCGAAGAGCGCGGCCCGCGTGAGGAGCGTGCTCCGCGCGAGGATCGTGGAGGGCGTGAACGGGCTCCGCGCGAGGAGCGCGTGCCGGTGCAGGAGGCCGGCCCTTCGCCCGTGCCGCCGTCGGTGTCGGGTGACGATGACACGGATGCGAACGGTCGCAAGCGCCGCCGTCGTGGCCGGCGCGGCGGGCGTGGACGTCGCCGTGGTGGCGCCGAGGATGGCTCCGACCAGGACCAACTGAACGATACCCCGATCGCGGTGAACGGCGCCGAGCCGTCGCGTGCCGCGGCAGCGGCGGAGCTCATGCCGGCTCCAGTCGCGATGGCGGCAGTGCCGGCCCCGGTGGCCCCGCGCCCTCACGAGTCCGAGTCCGTCCCGGTGATGCGTGCCGCCGAGCCCGTGTCCGCGCCGGCTCCGGTCGACGAGCCGGCTTATGCGTCGTCCGCTGAAGCGGTCGCGCCGAGTGAACCCCGCGAGCACCGTGAACCCCACGAGCACCGTGAGCGCCGCGAACCGCGCGAGGGGCGCCGCGAGCGTCCACGTCCCGAGCGCAGCGCAGAAGGCGGTGAGGGCGGTTCGAGCACGCCGGACATGAGCAGTGATGAGCTGGCGGCCACGAGCAAGCGGCTGACCGAGGAGCTGCTCCGTCACATGGGCTTCGAGCCCACCGTGACCGCGCGCGCCGAGGGCAATCGTGTCGATGTCACAGCCGAGGTCGACCGCGACGATCACCTGCTCACCGGCCGTCAGGGCGAGACGCTGCAGTCGCTGCAGC
>JANMAX010000097.1:0-14088 GCA_031360075.1 bacterium
TCCGATCCGGCATCAGCGAGTCACCCCGCCGACGAGATGGGACGTGTTGCTAGTTGGGGATGACCACGGAGTTGGCGGCCATCGTCACCGCACCGATCCGCGCCAGCGCACGGCCGTTCAGCGTCGCACCGGTGTTCAGCGTGATGGACTGGTCCGCCAGGATCGAGCCCATGAAGCTCGACGTTGTGCCGATCGTCGCGGAACTGCCAACCTGCCAGAAGATGTTCGAAGCCTTGGCGCCGCCGCTCAGGATCACCTTGCGACCCGAAGTGGTGGTGAGCGTCGAGGCCATCTGGAAGATGAAGACCGCATTAGCGTTGCCTCGGGCGTCCAGCGTCAGGTCACCCGAGGAGATCGCCAATGAAGACGTCGACTTGTAGAGACCCGGAGCGAGCGTCTGGCCGCCGAGGTTGCCGGCGACCAGGATGGGTGCCGTGGTCCGGCCGGCCAGGTTGTTGTAGGCCACGGTCAAAGCAGCCTTGGCCAGCGCCGCAGCCGGATCGGCGGCGTGCTTCGCACCATTGAGGATGCCCGGCGGGAACCCCGTCACCGCGCTGCCGGGGCTCACGCCCAGATTGCCATTCACGATCGTCAGGCCGGTGTTGGTGACGGTCGAACCGGCCAGGATCGCATAGCCAGCGGCTGCGCCGAGGGACGGCGCCAGACCCTTGGACGGGCGCCAGCGATCGGAGCTCTTCACGCTCTCGCTCGCCATCGGATCCCACGACGCAGTGCCCGCGACCGGGAGGGAGGTCGGTGCGACGTTGTCGAGTGCCACCGCGGTGGGGCTCTTGCTGGCCGCACCACAGCCGGCGGCCATGATGAGGAAGACTGCCAAGAATGAGGCTGAGAACATACGAGGCGTGTGTTTCATCGGGACAACCTCCTGGAGCAATGGGTTGTTCGTCGCACGTGTGTGGCTCGCGACGATTCGGGTGCTTACGAATCAGTTGCGAATCGGCGCCGACCACGAGTCGAAGGCTGCTTCGTGAACCCACCGCCAGCAGGGGCTGGTGAGTCGGCGAGGTGTGGCGCTGCGTCGATGTGTGCAGAACCTCATGCTGACCATCGCGGCGGGCGCGATGTGCGGCGAACGTCCCGAGCGCCCCGCGACACTGGAGCAATAGGCAGGAACGGTGCCGCCGGCCGGCGGGAGTTGTGCAGGGCGGCCCATCGCCATGAGGGGGGCGCGGATAGATTCCCCGAGCGTGATTCTCGACATTGCTGAACGAAAGTCAGTCGCCTGCTGTCGCGGGCCCTCTTACCATTTGCGAGCCCGAATGTTCAATCGCGGACTGGGCACGCGCGCCGTGTTCATTCGCCGTCCGTCCAGGGGCTTGTGGTTCAGCGGCGTGCTGACCGGGTTTCCGCGTTGCGCGTGGTCCCATGTGCGTATGCCGGGGCATGCTTGGTTCCGCGGTCCGCTGCGGGAGTCGGCCTCGCGCCGGCGGCCGATGAAAAAGCGCCCATTCCGCGCGGACGGCACTGGCCGTGCCGCCGCGCGGAGATGAGCGCTCCAATCCGACATCAGCGAGTCATCCCGCTGACGAAGTGAGATGCTTGGCTAGTTGGGAATGACCACGGAGGTCGCATCCAGCGTCACGCCGCCGATGCGCGCCAGCGCCCGGCCGTTCAGTGTCGCGCCCGTGTTGAGGGTGATGGACTGGTCCGCCAGGATCGAGCCGTTGAAAGTGGACGTCGTGCCGATCGTCGCGGAACTCCCGACCTGCCAGAAGATGTTCGCAGCCTTGGCGCCACCGATCAGGATCACCTTGCGACCCGCGGTCGTCGTGAGCGTCGAGGCGATCTGGAAGATGAACACGCCATTGCTCTGTCCCTGGCCGTCCAGGGTCAGATCCCCTGAGGAGATCGACAGCGACGAGGTGGACTTATAGAGCCCCGGACGGAGCGTGGTTCCCCCGAGATTCCCGGCGACCGAGACGGGTGCGAGAGTCCGGCCTGCCAAGTCGTTGTATGCCGCGGTCAGGTCGAGCATGGCCTGGACCGTGGTCGGGTCGGCAACATGGAGCACGCCGTTCAGGATGCCGGGCGGGAAGCCGGTCACCGAACTGCCCGGGCCGACGCCCAAGTTGCCCGTGACGACCGACAGGCCCGTGTTCGTGACCGTTGCGCCGGCGAGAATGGCGAATGCAGCTGCCCCATGCAGGGCTGGCGCACGACCCACGAACGCCTGGGATCCGCCCGGATTCACCCACCTGTCATTGAGCAGGGAGTCGAGCGCGCTCTCCGAGCCGAGTCCCGGGCCGGTCGGGTTCTTGCTGCTGGAGCCACAGCCCATGGCCAGCACGAGGATGACTGCCAAGGATGCGGCTGCGAGGATTCGCGTTGTGAACTTCATGGAACGACCTCCGATAGCGAGTGTGCTGCAAGTCGCGTGCGTTGCTCACGACCAGATGCTGGGCGGATGTCAGGACGCTGTGAGCCGAACTACACCCCGCCCAGCGCGGGATCAGCCTGACCATCTCTGGTGGCCCCGCGACATCCGGCTTAGAGACGCAGGAACGATGCCGTGCGTGCCGAAGTTCGAAGAAGCGCCGCAGGTCGATGTGGGGCAGTCCGATGGCGCTGCATCAGGCCGCTCGACCGGCCCCGGAGCGCGTGGGCGACCGATCGCTGCAGGGTGGGTTGTTTCAATCCATGGCAGATATGTTCAATCGCGCGTCTCGGTCCACGTCGTGCGGACTTGCACTCCGCTCCGTGCCACGGCACCGTGCCCGCATCCGCTTGGAGGTCGCACGCATGCCCGAATCGCTCCGCCTGATGGCCGTGTTGGCACACCCCGACGACGAGTCGCTCGGCTTCGGTGGCACTCTGGCCAAGTACGCCGCCGAAGGAGTGGAGACTTCGCTTGTCACCGCGACGCGGGGCGAGGCCGGGCGTTACCGCGGCATCGCGCCGGGCGCTGAAGGCCATCCCGGAGCGGAAGCACTCGCGCGCCTTCGCGAGGGCGAATTGCGAGCGGCGGCCGCCATGCTCGGCGTGCAGGACCTGTCGTTGCTCGATTATCGCGACCAGGAACTGGACCACGCCGATCCGCGCGAGGCCACGGCCAGGATCGCGACGCACCTGCGCCGCGTGCGGCCGCAGGTCGTGGTGACGTTCGCTCACGATGGCGCCTACGGTCACCCGGACCATGTCGCCATCTGTCAGTTCACCACCGCGGCCGTGGTCGCGGCCGCCGATGCCGGATACGACTCGCCAGGGCTCGACCGCTCGCACGCGCCGCACGCGGTCTCGAAGCTCTACTACCTTGCGTGGCCACAGGCAGCCATGGCCGCCTACCACGAAGCGTTTCGCAAGCTCGTCTCGCGTGTCGACGGCGTCGACCGGGAGAGTGCGGCGTGGCCCGACTGGTCGTTGAGTTGCGTCATCGATACGCACGCACATTGGGAACAGGTGTGGCGCGCCGTGTCCTGCCACCAGTCCCAGATCACGGCATACGAGAAGCTCCACCATCTCTCGCCCGAGGGCCACGAGGGGCTGTGGGGCTGGCAGTCGTTTTACCGCGCCTACAGCACCGTGAACGGCGGTCGCGGCCGCGAGAGCGACCTGTTCGAAGGGGTGCGGCGCCAGTAGCCGGGCCCAGTTGCCTCGGACGGCCACGGGCGCGCAGGATTCTCGGGCGCCGGCCGTGCCTCCCGGTGTCGCAGGCGCAGTTGCCGACCGCGGGCGCGCGTTGTTACGGTCGGAGCATGTCCACGAGCGGCAGGCCCAAGCTTCCCGCACCGGCCCCGCCCGCGGTAGCGGCCGGCGAGCATCACTCGCGCTGGCCCGCGGCAGTCACCGCGATGCTGGCCGCGATCGTCCTGCTCGGCGTGGCGCTACGCGTCGCCGGGATCCGGCAGGGACTGCCCGACTTCGTCGAGGAGGCGGCGCCGTTCCGCTGGGCGATGGCGATGTGGAAACGTCCGAATGGCGCCGTCGATTGGAACCCGCACCACTTCATCTATCCGTCGCTCACCATCTATATGCACCTCGGGCTGCAGCTCCTGCACGCGGCGTGGGGGCACTGGGTGGGGCTCTATGCCGGCCCGGCCGATTATCACTTGGCGTTCCAGGTCGATCCCACTCCCATGGTGTTGCTGGCGCGCGCACTCGGTATCGCGGCCGATGGGGCGAGCCTCGTGCTGGTGGCGGTCCTGGGCGAGCGCATGCGCCGCGGGGCGGGGCTTGCCGCAGCCTTGCTGCTGTCGTGTTCTCCCATTCTCATCGCCACCTCGCGCGCGATCTACACCGATCCGATCATGCTGGTGCTGGCGCTCGCCGCACTCGAACGCATGCAGCGCTATCGTTCCGACAGCGGGATGACCCAACTCCTGCTCGTCTCGGTGCTCACCGGGTTCGCGATCGGCGCCAAGTACCCCGCGGTGGTCATGCTGCTGCCCCTCGCGTGGACGCTGGCGCGTGCCCACGACAGTCGCGGCATGTGGCGTGCGGCGCTACCCGCATTGCTCGCGGTGGGGATCGCGTTCCTCGCCACCAGCCCATACGTCGTCCTCGATCGCCGGACGTTCCTGCGTGATGTGAGGTTCGATCGTGTGCTGGCCAGCGAAGGCCTGCTCGGCGCGAGCGGCGACTCGAGCGGCGTGCACGCCGTCATGACGCTGGCGGCCGACCTCGGTCCGGTGGCCGCCATGCTCGCGCTTGCGGGGCTCCTGCTCTTCCTGTGGCGCGACCGACGGCTGCCGGGAGCCGTCGCCACCATGCTCGCCGGCGCGGCGTTCCTGTTGCCCGTCGCCATCTCGCCACTGCGCTTCGAGCGTTATCTGCTGGGCGTCCTCCCGGCGGCCGCGTTGCTCGCCGGACTCACCGGCGCTTCCGTCGTCAGCCGTTTCGAGGGACGGACTCGCGTACTGGCCAGCCTCGTGCTGGCGCTCGCGCTCGCGTTCCCGGCGCTGACCGCGGCAATCCGCATGGCGCCGGCTGCCCGGCAGAGTACGCAGCGCCAGGCGTTGGATTGGTGTCGCGAACACCTCGACCACGAGTCCCTGATCCTGACGGAGAGCTACGGCCCGCCGCTGCTGTCGCGCCGGGACGCCACGCTGGACGCCGAATCCCCGCTGCTCACGCGCGCCAGTCCGGCGATGCGCGAGCGCTTCATGGGCCGGCCGTGGTTCTCCGTCGTGCGCATTCCCGCGCAGGTGGCGGGAACGTGCGTCGTCGAACTGCGGCCGGCGGGACGCGCTCCCGTGACGGTCACGGTGTTCCGACACGCCTCCGATTTCAACCGCGTGCTGTACGACCCACGGCTGCTCGCGGGCGTGGACTACGTCATCACCAGTAGTGCCATGCGTGCCCGGTTCGCGGACGACCCCGAGCGCTACGCGGTGCCGTGCGCGTTCTACCGGCTGCTCGACTCCGCTGCCACGGTCGCGGCGCGGTTCGATTCGCGGCCTGGCGTGAGCGGGCCCGGCATCGTGATCTACAGGCTCGCCGGGACCCGCGCGGCCGTGCCCGACACGCTTGGGCCGTGGTGGTGGACCGAGCGCATCCCGTTCGAATACCGCGAACGCGCCGACGCCATACTCGCTCCGGAGGGGCCTGTGCGGACACGCGCTGCGGGCGCGGCCGGGGCTCCGGAGCCCTGGGTGCTCGGATTGCGCGACCTCTACCACTCCCAGCTCGGGTACTTCGCCGAGGACCTGGCGTTCAACCTCGTCCAACTCGGCCGGCCGGCGCCCGCCCGGCAGCTCATGGCTTCCGCGATCGCGATAAACCCGGGCTCGGAATGGTCGTGCCTCCTCATGCTCGAGGCGTGTCGCGCACTCGGGGACTGGCCGGGCGCTCGCGCCGCGTTCGAACGCACGGCCGCTGCCGCGGGGCCACGGCACACGTTCGACTCCGCGCTTGTCGCGGAATACGCCGAGGCGCTGGCGCGAACGGGCTCGCCGGAGGAGGCTGCGGCGGTGCGCCGCTCGCTGACCGGGAACGTCACGCCCCGGGCGCCGTCGGCGCGCACCTCCCGGCGAGCAAGGTGACCTCGAGTTCATGAGGCCGGGGTCGTGGTCGGCGCTCGCCGTGCTCGCCATACTCGCCATGGCGATGGGCTGTTCGGATGGCGTCGTGGTCCGGAACGTGGTGCCGAACCAGCGCCCCACGGTCACCATCACCAGTTCTCCGATCGCCCAGGATCCGTCCGAGCCAGCGTTCTACGTCACGAACATCCATTGGTCGGCCGACGATCCGGATGGCCGGGTGGACGGCTTCGAGTACGCCGTCGATCCGGGGCCCGCCGACACGGTGTGGGTCACGACCACGCGCCACGACGTCACATTGTTCCTGAGCGCGATGCAGCCGGATGCGAAGGCGAGCTTTGTGCCCAAGGCCACGGACTTCCACACGTTCGTGATCCGCGCCATCGACAACGGCAGCGCGCGCTCCGCTCTGCAGTCGCGGTCGTTTTACTCCTACACCATCGCTCCGACGGTCAGCATCACGAACCCGCGGCCCAGCCACCTGTTATTCGCCTCGGTCGGGCCGTCCGTGGTGATCGAGTGGACCGGCACGGACGCCGATGGCGTCCAACACCAGCGCCCCGTGCGCTACAAGTACAAGCTGTTCGACGTCGCGGACCCCGAAACCATCAATTGGTTCGTGCGCCCGGATTCGCTGCGGAACCGCGAGGCGCCCTCGCGCTACGCAGCCTGGGACTCCCTGGGCAGCGACACCACGCGCATCCGGTTCGCGAGCCTCGCCCTCGGCAAGTCCTATCTGTTCGTGGTCGTCGGGCTCGATGAAGCCGGCGCGTATTCGCCGGTGTTCTCGCTCGACGAGAACATGCTGGCGTTCCGTATCGGGAGCGGCAACGAGTTCGCTCCGCGCATTCACGTGTTCAACTCCTACATCGACTTCACCTACTCCGGCGGTGGCTACACCACGAACCCGGAGCGCGAGATCCGGCTTGAGATGCCGGCCCAGGAAGCGCATGAGTTCCGCTGGGATGCCGTGCCGTCGCAGGGTGCGTTCATCGAGCGCTACCGCTGGGTACTCGATACGCCGAACATCAGCGACAACACCCCGCGCACGAACGAGGACCTTGACTGGCAGCTGTGGTCTCGCGCCAGCAATGCCACGACTTCGTGCCGCGTCGGTCCGCTCGCACCCGGGGATCACTACCTGTACATCGAGGCGACCGACAGCAACGGACTCGCAAGCCTGGGAATCGTGCGCTTCACGGTCGTGAATCCGAAGTTCGAGGGCGAGCTGCTCGTCGTCGATGACACGCGGCTCGAGGTCGATCAGCGCCCTGCCGGGGGGTGCCTGCTCCCGTACACCAAGCCGTGGCCGAGTGCCACCGAGCTCGACACGTTCATGTTCGCACGCGGTGGCGTGCCGTGGCGCTGCGCGGTGAATCCCAGCACGGCGGTGACGCCGCCCGGATTGTTCGCCGGTTATGCGTTCGACACGCTCGGCACCCGGCTCGGTCTCGAGAACCCTGCCGGTGCCGCGCCGCTGTCGCTGCTGGGCCGCTATCGCAATGTAGTCTGGATGCTCGATCCGGAAGCCGCGATCCGGCCCGACAACGTCAGCACGCAGACGTTCACGACGCTCTATGCCATGAGCCGCCCGGGGTCGCAGAGCGCGCTGGTGACCTACGCGCGCATGGGAGGCCGAGTCTGGCTGTTGGGCGGTGGCGCCGCATACGCGACGCTCATCCAATTCGACAAGAGCAGGAACAACCGGCCGTCGACCACGTTCTTCTCGGCCAGGGAGGGTGAGCTGGCGAGCCCGATGCTTATGCATGACGGCGTGCACTGGCAGTCGGCGATCGCGGTGCTCAAGTCCCTCGCCGAAGTGCGTCGCTCGCCGCGGGCGGAACAGATCGCGCTGGCCCCGTGGACTCACCCGGACGTGCACGCGGGGGGCACGTTGAGCGCACCCGACTACGCGCGACTGCCCGGGGTCCTGCGCCTGAAGACACCAGAGACCGACGCCATCCCGCCGTCACGCGCGGCCAATCGCGGCAACCTGTTCTACCCGGGCACGATGGGGCTCGAGGTCCTGAGTGAGACGAATGTCATCGTGGAGGATGTCGACCTCGATCCGGACGCCACCCGGCTCCTGTCGACACTCGACACGCTCTACGAGGCTTCGGGTGCCGCCCTGCCGGGCCAGCATCTGCCGATCATGACCTACTATCATGGCGCGCAGCCGCGCCAGATGCTGTTCTCAGGATTCTCGCCGTGGTTGTTCACGCGAGACGATGGCCAGCGACTGGTCGACTTCGTGTTACAGGACATCTGGGGGCTCGCGAAGGCCCAGGCCGCGTCACGCGGTCAAGGCCCGGCTACCAGACTCCCGGCGCCCAGTGCGCACTCGTCGCGATGCGCGTCCGCCACGGATCGCCCAGCCGCTCGCTGAGCAACCGGTCCTCGCGCACACACCACCACGCGCAGGTCAGCACGGCGGGCAGCGTCAATGCGAGCCAGCCCCACAGCACGCCCACCGAGAGCGGGAGCGCGAAGTAGAACAGCATGCGCGTGGCGATGTCCGGTTGCCGCACGTTGCGCACGCCGTTGCGCGTGGCCCAGCGTGTCCACATCGCGGCCATGGCGAGCGCGATGCCGGCGGCGTTGCCCCAGCCGCCCGCGAACGTGCCGCCATGCGGGCGGATCAGCACGTAGAACGCCAGCACGGATGCGAATGCGATCAGCGCGATCCAGCGCGGTGGATGCACGCCCGCCCGCATGGCATCGCCCCCGGCGCGGCGCGCAAGGCGGTCCACCACGCCATGGATCGCGATGAGCGTGCCGCAGATGGCGAAGCGAACGATGGCGTTGTCGAATGGCAATCGGGTCTCCGGAGGGCCGAGCGCGGGAGAGCGCGGGCCGCCGAGGAGTATCAGCGCGCCACAGCGATGCACAAGGCGCGGGTGCGTGGCGCTGAATCATGGACGGTTTCTTCGTGAGGTCGCGCGCTACTATAAGGAGGGCCACCGGTGCTCGGATGACGCGACGGCCCGTCCGCAAGGGGCCGAGTCCGGATTGTGAGTCATCCGGCCGGAGAATGTGGCGGAGATGCCGCGCCAGGAGGGGCCCGGCCGGGGCCCGGACACGAGCGGCGGGGCAAGAGCTTCCCCCGGCTTTCGCTTGCTTCGCGCCAGCGGCCGCCGCGCACGAACTGGCTTTGCGCGGGCGGTTTCAGATAGTGTGCGCGTTATGACCTCTGACCACGATATCGCCGTTCGCGTTGTTCGACTGCCGCACGCGCAGGACCTGCCACTGCCTGCGTATGAGACCTCCGGTGCCGCCGGCATGGACGTGCGCGCGGCCGTCGATGTGCCGATGACGCTCGCGCCGGGCGCGATCGCACTGGTGCCCACGGGGCTCACCATCGAAGTGCCGCCGGGTTTCGAGATGCAGGTGCGCCCGCGCTCGGGACTGGCCGCCAAGCACGGCATCACCCTGCCCAACAGTCCGGCCACCATCGACTCGGATTACCGCGGCGAGGTGCGCGTCATCATGCAGAACCTGGGCCCCGGGCCGTTCGTGATCGAACGGGGCATGCGCGTCGCTCAGTTCGTGCTGGCGCGCGTGCCGCGTGTGGCGTGGGTCGAAGCCGGCGAACTCACGGCCACCACGCGTGGTGACGGCGGCTTCGGGCACACCGGCGCGAAGTAAGACCGCCGCACGCCCGTCAGTTCTTGAGCATGAGCAGCGCGAAGCCGTCGTAGCCCTTGCTGCCCACCGTCTGCAGTGCGGTCGCGGCGATGCGCGTTTCGCCGGCCAGGTACTCGTACATGCGGCGCACGCCGATCACGCTCGGGTCGGTGCTGTCGGCATTCACGACCTCGCCGTCGCGGATGACGTTGTCGACCACGATCATCGTGCCCGGGCGCGACAACTTCATGGCCCACTGCACGTATTCCCGCAGGTTGGACTTGTCGGCGTCGATGAACACGAGGTCGAACGGCCCGGCCTTCTCCTTGACGAGCGCCGGCAGCGTTTCGAGTGCGGGTCCCAAGCGCAACGAGATGGTCGGGCGGAAGCCGGCGCGGGCGAAGTTGTCCTGGGCAACGCGCGCGTGACGCTGGTCGGACTCGAGCGTCGTGATGTGTCCCCCGGATGTCAGGCCGCGCGCCAGCCACAGCGTGCTGTAGCCGCCCAGCGTACCGATCTCGAGGATGTCGCGCGCGCCGAGTGCGCGGCCCAGCAATTCGAGGAAGCGGCCCTGGGTGGGCGAGACCTGGATGGCGGGCAGTCCGGCCGCTGCGCTGGCGGCGAGCGCCTCGAGCAGCGCCTCGTCGTTCGGCACCAGCATCGCGGCCAGATATTCATCGACGCGGGTCCAGCGGTCTTGGTCCATGGCTGCATCCTGCGCCAGCAGGCGTGGGATCACAAGCGCGGGGGCTCGTTCAGCGCACGTGTTCCGCGGTGACCAGTCGCGCGTGTGCGGCCATGAACGTGTCCATGCGGTCGCGCGCCATCGCACTCCACAATCGGGCACCATGATCGTCGTCGTGGTACAGGACGCTCGCATCGCCCTCCATTCCGGTGCCCGCGATGGGTGCGGTCAGGAACGTGACTTGGTCGGCACGCAGCGAACGCAGCGAGACCGCGAGCCGCAGCATCTCGTCGGTGGTGAAGCCCGCGTCGACGCGGACGCCATCCCCGAGCGAAGTCGCGAGCGCACGCAGCGCGACAGGGTCGCCGAGCGTGTTCCGGTCCGACAAGCGGCGGAACACCGCGCGGACGAAGTACTGCTGGCGCTTGACGCGGTCGAAATCGCCGCCGCTCAGATGCTTGCGCTCGCTGACCCACGGCAGCGCGGTATTCCCGTCGAACTCGAGCGCGACGTCACCGCGCGAGGAATCCGCCCGAGCGGTGGCGGGCATGAGCAGGCTCACGGGGACGCCGCCGAGTGCGTCGGTGAGCTGGCGAAGCCCCGTCCAGTCCACGACCACCAGGTGATCCATGCGCAAGTGCGTGAGTAGTTCCATGGTCTGGACGAACAGTGCCGGACCGCCGATCGAGTAAGAGGCGTTCAGTTTGTGAGTGCCGCGTCCCGGCACCTGCACCCACGTATCCCGCGGCACCGAGACGACCCAGGCATGGCGGCGGTCGGCGCTGATGTGGAGCACCATGACCGCGTCACTGCGCGCGCCCTGTATGCTGGCGGTGCGCTGTTCGCCGTCCAATCCGGCCACCAGGATGTTGAGGCTGCGACCGGCTTCGCTGGGCCGCACGGGCCGGCTGGTCTCGGGCAGTGCGAACGCACCGGCCACACGGCCGATACGGTCCGCGAGCCGTCGCGCCGTCCACCACGCGTTGCCGAGGACGCCCAGGCCGAGCACCAGCGCGGCCGCCAGCAACGCCATGGCAATGGCCCCGGCACGCGTACCGCGCGCAGCGGGGGCTTGGCGGTGACGGATGGCCGCTTCCGGGAATGCGACGATCTTCCCGGACGGGATGAGGCCGAGTGGGGAGGACATGAGCTTCTCCGTGGACTAGAGAGAAGCATGACAGCCTTGCGTCGCACGCCCTAGCGCGCTCGAGGCGCGGTTCACTGAAAGTGAACGCGAGCGCGCCGAAGCTGCTCGCGGACGTTGCAGGATGCACGAATGCGCGTCAGCGGCCAGCTTGCGGACCCTTCGGCGCACGTCTTCCAGCATGGCCCGATGTTTCGAGGATCGTCCTGACACGGCGGCCAGGATGCGCCCCAGCAAGGGCACGGCTCCAGCAGCCGGCATCCGGTTCCTCCTGCGTCAGTGCCGGCGCGCAAGTGACCGGCGTGCGGAGCATGAGCCATGGCCAGGGCAGCATCGGCTGGAAGGGCGGCCCGGCACCGGTCGGGCGCGGCGTTGGTGTCCGTTTCCCGCCGCGCCGGTCTCCCGGCTGGCGCGCATCGGGTGGGCGCGCGTAGGCTCTGCGACCTATGAGACTTCGCTTGTCCACCACGCTCAATGGCGAGCACCGTCAGTGGCCGCTCGAGAGCGGTCCGGTCCGCATCGGTCGCGCGTCGGGAAACGGCGTACAGCTGCTCGACGGCACGGTGTCCAAGGAGCACGCCGAGCTCGCACCCAGCGTCGACGGTTGGACGGTTCGCGATCTGGGCAGCCGGAACGGTACTCGCGTCAACGGCCGCGAGGCCACGACGCCATTGCCGGTAGGGGTGGGGGATCGCCTCGAGATCGGTCACGTTGTGCTCGACATTGCGCGCGGTGAAGATCTGGACCGCACGCGATTCGCCACGACGGAACACGTCGGCTCGGGTCTGTCGCTCAAGGTCAGTGACGTCTTGCTGCACTCGTCCGCCACGGGGGCCGAAGCCGGACGCGTGCTGCATCTGCTGGCCGAGGCGGGCCGGCTGCTGGTCTTGCCGAGACCGCTGCCTGAGACCTGCCAGACCCTGCTGGGATTTGTCGAGAAGGCGGTCCCTGCGAGCCGGCTGGTCATGCTGCTGCGCGACGGCCCGACCGGCGAGCTGCGCCAGGTGGCGGCGCGCTACCGTGGCGGCCGCGCGGACGAGCCGCTGGCGATGTCCCAGACCATCACGCGCACCGTGCTGGCCGAGAACACCGCCGTCATCACCGGTGACGCCACGAACGACCCGCGCTTCAACGCCCAGCACAGCATCATCGCGCAGGCGATTCACTCGGCCATGGCCGTGCCGCTGTTCGACAACGAGCGCGTGCTCGGCATCCTGTACGTCGATAGCACGAACCCGGGCGTCATCTACGGTCAGCCAGAGCTCGAACTGCTGACACTGCTCGGCAACATGGCCGCCGTGAAGATCACCAACGCGCGCCTGCTCGAGACCGAACAGCAGCGGCTGCGGCTGGAACAGGAAGTCGCGACCGCCATGCGCATCCAGCAGAACTTGCTGCCCGAGTTGCCCGCGATTGCCGGCTGGCACTGCCACGCGCGGCTCGAGACCTGCTACGAGGTCGGCGGGGACCTGTACGATTTCCACTGCCGTCCCGACGGCCAATGGGTGGTGCTGGTCGGCGACGTTTCGGGCAAGGGCATGGGTGCCGCCCTGCTCATGTCGAGCACGCTGTCGTCGGCGCGTGTGCTGTACGACGCCTGCGAAGGGCCGCTCGACCTGGTGCGGCGCTTGAACCGCGTCACCAATCGCAGCACTGATGGCCGCAGTTTCGTGACCATGCTGGTGGGCTGGCTCGATCCGGCGAGCGGCCGGTTCCGCTATGTGAACGCCGGCCATCCCGAGCCCCACATCGTGCGTGGCAACGAGCAGCGCACGCTCGAGGCGACCGGCATCCCGGTGGGCATGCTGCCGGACTTCCCGTGGACCGAAGGCGAGGCAACCGTGGCCCCGGGCGAGCTGCTCGCGGTGTTCAGCGATGGCATTCCCGAGGCACAGCACGGCGCGCAGTTCTTCGACGACGTGCGCGTCCGTGCCGCGTTGCGCGAAGCGGAATCGGAGCCCGACCTGGCACGCTCCGCCGACCGCGTCATCGCGCGCATCGACGAGTTCGCGGCCGGCGAACACCGCGCCGACGATGTGACCCTGGTCTTGCTGCGCCGCGACTGACGCCGGTCGGCATCGAAGGCGACCGCCTGCAACGGAGGAGTTCTTGACGCGAGCACCCCATACTCGAAGTCTTGTTCCTGTCGTCGTCGTGCTCCTGATGCTGTCGCTGGCGCTGGCCGTGCTTTCCGCCGCGACAGCGAAGCCCGCGCCCAGCAGCACGCCCGCCGACCTGGCCGCGGCGCGCCGGCTGTTCATCCTCAATCTGGGCACCATCCAGCGGCGGGACCGCGCCGCGTACCTGAGCACCTACCTCGACTCGCCGTCCCTGGCAGTCACGGGCTCGCAGGGCTTCTCGCTCGGGTACCAGCCGTTCGCGGCCTCGAGCGGAACCGGCTGGCCGGACCACTTCGAAGCGCTCGACCTGCGCCTGACGCCGGTCCGCCCCGGACTGGTGTACGGCACGTATCGCTACCGCGTGCGCTACGGCGCCACCGAACAGGCCGGCATCTCCGAGCGATTGTTCGTCGACACGAAGATCGGCTGGCGCATCGCCATGACCTCGGCGTTCGCCCAGCTGCCCGGCGTGCCACCACCGCCGCGTGCGATTGTGGGGGGCACGCTGCTCGACGGCAC
>JANMAX010000099.1:0-7945 GCA_031360075.1 bacterium
CCCCAGATGACCGCGCCGGTCTCGGGCGCTGGCAAGCCGGTTCAGAACACCCGCGACATCCCTGTGAACTGCCCGAACATGATCCCGAACACTCCCGAGACCGCGGCCGAGTTCGTGGTCGTGAGCGCCATGTGCGCGTCATTCACCACGCGTCGGGTCCGCTTCGAGATGTTCGGGGACCTGCCGTCGCCGTCCGTCGAGAACATGGGCCCGTGCGTCGCGTCGGATACCCCCACCATCCGTTTCACGAGCGGGCACGCCAACGTCTTCGTGCACGGCACGACCACCTCCATCACGGAGACGGGCCAGCAGCTCTCGTTCGGCCAGCTGCTGTTTCCGGGCGCGCTGCTCGAGAAGGGTGTCGTCGTCGCCAATGACGCGGCCGGCAACGTGCTCGAAGTGATCTGGCCCTCGATTGCGGGTGTCGGCATCGGGCCGCCGATCGTGCGTGTGCAGCTCGCGCGCTGGAACCTGAACCTGTTGCGCACGTCGGAGACCTACGACGTCGTCTGGGATATGGTCGCCGAACGCGATGGCGTGTCGATGTCGTTCAAGGGACGCGCCGAACGCATCAACTTGGGAGGTTCAGCCGTCTCGCAGGCGGGCGCTGGTTTACCTGGCGTCTGTCCGCAGTCGCTGGCCGGGACGAGTGACAGCGTGGTCACCCAGCTGGCGAACATCGTGCAGTTCCGTATGAACCGGCTCCGGCTGGAGGTCATTGGCGATGTGCCCACCGGCACGCTCGAGGCGAGCGGCCTGTGTGCGGCGTCGGAGACGAACACCATCCAGTTCCTCGGGGGTGCCGCGAACATGTTCCGCGCGGGCACGACGCAGTCTGTGACGTTCGGTCGCCAGGAGCTGACGTTCGGGCCGCTGGTGTTCCCCGGGTTCGCGCTTGAAGCCGGTGTTGTCATTGCGCAGGACGTCAGCCAGAACGTGCTCGAGATCATCTGGCCAGGGCTCGCCGGGCTCGGGGTCGGTCCGCCCATCCTGCGGCTCCAGCTCACGCACTGGGATCCGTGGGTCACGACGGGCCGTGAAGTGGACGCCATGATGCGATTCGATGCCGTCGGCCCCGATGGCATCACCGGCAGCTATGTCGCCCGAGTGCGCAAAGTGCCGGTGCCCGTGGCGAAGTGAGCGCAGCGCGCCCTCGGATAGCGCACGGCGGCCCGCTCGGCACGAGTGGGCCGCCGTGCGCTTGGAGCCCGTTCCGACTCCCCGTGTACCCCGGCGTGAACGAGGTGACTCCGGGCTGCGTGACGGTCCGGCTCGCCCGGCTCGTGCGTCCGTCGATGGGCCCGCCGGATGGTTCTCGGACACTCCGGTAACAGCTGGTGGCGCGCTCGTGCGCTGGTGGCGCCCGGTGCGTCGCTGTTCATCGCGGACTCCGGCGCCGGCACTGGGCGACAGCGCTGCGGCCACCGCCTTGGCGGTGGCCGCTGCTCAGTTACTTGCCGTTCGCACCCGGTTCCCCGGATCGTGCGGTCAGCTGATCGCGGCTAGTTCATCATGATGAGCTTGCGGTTCGCGACATCCTTGCCGGCGGCGAGCCGGTACAGGTAGACGCCGCTCGGCAGACGTGTGCCGCGTTCGCCCAGGCCGTTCCACGACAGCGTGTGCAGGCCAGGGCCGAACCTGCCGTTCGCAAGCGACTTCACCAGACGCCCGCTGATGTCAAAGACCTCGAGGCGGACGTCGCGCTCCTCGGGGAGAGCGAAGCGCATGACCGTGCCCATGCGGAACGGGTTCGGCTGGTTCTGCTTGAGCGTGAACTCCAGCCCCAGGTCCGATGCCGAGGTGTTCAGGAACGCGCCATCACCGTTCGGCACCGGAGCCGCGACGGCCGCGAGTGCCCCAGTCGTGAGCGCTGCCGGCAGCACATCGTCCGGCAGGTGGTGCGGACGGATCGTGCAGTAGTCCCCGATCTCGGCCATGCGCGCGAAGATCGCACCCTGAAGCTTGCAGCCATCGGCCATGATGACACGCGCACCCGGAGCCACGAGTGAGCCGTGGAAAGTGGCCAAGCGACCAAAGCGCAAGGTCTTGTTGTCCCCGAGCACGTTGATCCTCAGGTGCGTGCTGCGGTTCGCGTCGCCCGAGCTGATGCTCGCCGTCGCCCACACGCTGAAGTCATTCGTGATCGTGATCGTGGTCCGCTCCGTCGGTGTGATCGGCATCTCACCCGACTCGGTCATCGCATCGGACACGCCGGTCTCGTCATACACGAGCTTGGCGCCGTCCTGGAGCGTCAGGCCGCGGAACACGTACTCGCCGTCCGACAGGATCAGGTTGCCCGCGTACCGCACGAGCACGTTGCCGTAGCGGCCCGGCGGCAAGCGCAGCGTGCCTGCAGCCGGAACGGTCACGTTCGCGGCCCCCGGCAGCACGCTCGCCAGAGTCGGTAGCGTCAGGGGAGCGAAGAACTCGACGTAGCTGCCGGCGACGCCGTCCACGAGCGAGATGCCCCTCGTGGGGTAGAGCGATGCGTTCCCTCTTGCCATCACGCTGCCGTGGACGACCGTGGAGTCACCGCGTAGCTTGATGTCGCCGCCCGCCGTGATGTCGCCGTGCATGTTGCGCAACCGCGAACGATCGGCGACGCGGACGAACCCGTTGGACCAGATGTCGCCCTCGGTGTCATAGCGCGTGCCGACATAGACCGTGTCGGTCGCACACAGCACCATGCCGCTGAACACCGGATTCGGTGCGGCGATCGGCGATGAGTCGAACACCGGCAAGCCGAGGAAGGATGGCGCCGCATCGGCGGCGCCGTTGCGACCCGTCGCCCTCAGGATGACCAGTTGGTCGCGGGACTGGCCGGCGACCGCGAGGTCCTGGAGTACGGAGACCTCGCTGCCGGGCGCACCCAGGTGCAGCGTGATCTCGGGATGATCGAACGGCGCCCGGTTCCAGCGTACGCGCTCATCGGTGAGCGAGCGCAGGAAGCTGGCCAGCGCCGCCTTGCGGTGCGGGTGACCGAGCAGTCCCTTGACGCGATGGATGTCCGGGTCGAGGTCGTTCATGTTCTCTTCCCGGAAGTTGCCGCCACGCGCGTAGAAGTCGATGACGTCTCCGAGCTTCGCGATGCTGCCGTTGTGGAAGTACGGGCCGTTGAGTTCGACATTGCGGAGCGTCGGCGTCTTGAACGCGCCGTCGGCCGCGATGCGTTCGTTCGGACTCATGGGTGGCGACAACTCGGCATCCTCGACGCTGCCGAGCTGCCGGGCTTCACGCCGGGCGATCGACAGCGGGTTGCCGAACGGATCGTTGGCACCGACACCGACGTCCTCCCGGGTCGGGCGGACACCGATGTTGTAGAAGCCGCCGTCATACACGGCCGTCTGCCGGTTGCCCATCACCATGCGCTCGATCATGCCGTCCTTCGTGATCGGGTCGAGCCGGGCGCTGAACGTGGCCCCGGTGAACTCCGAGCCCGCATGGCAGGCGATGCAGTTGCCCGTGTTGCTGTTCATGAACAGCTTGAGGCCGAACTGCTGCTGTGGCGTGAGCGCCGTGGAACTGCCCTCCGCGAACCGGTCGTAGGGCGCGTCGTCCGAGACCAGCGTCGACTCATAGAGGTTGATCGCCAGCCCCCAGAACATCGAGAAGTTGGCTTCCATGAGCGAGTACTGGCTCGTGGGGAGAGCTCCGCCGGGGCCCGGCACCGCGGAGCCCGGGATGACGTTGAGCGCGGCGTCGACCACGAGGTTGGATTGCCACCACTCGCGCGCGAATGCCGCCTTGATCATGTCGGCATACGTGGTGTTGAGGCCGGGCGCGCTGGTGACGGCCAAACTGCCGAGCACGCTGTCTTCCGGGTGCACACGCTGGCGGCCCAACGGCTGCAGCGTCAGCATCTTCTTGCCGAGCTTGAGCCAGTCCCGGCCGTCGGCGGACATCTCGGTGCTGTTGTTCGGGGGGCCCACGGCCTGGGAAGACAAGCTGGCGTTGTTGATCGACAGTCGCACCTTCTCGAGTTCGCCGAGATCGTCGACGCGCAGGACGCGCGCGTTGGCATCTGCGTCGCCGAACGGGTTGCGGCCGTTGAAGCGGCGATTCGCGCGGCCGTCCCAGAAGTTGCGGACGTTGAACACCGCGTTGACCGTCGACGGGGTGTTGCGGCCCGTGACGCGGCGGGTGTTCAGGCCATTCACGCTGAACCTGGCGTCGGGCACGCTGACCATGTCGTCGTGGCCGATGCCTGGAAGGATGTCCAGGAACACCGAGTTGTGGACACCGTTCGAGCCGGAGACATCGTCCTTGCTGCGAATGCGCGCGGAGCCGCGGTCATCGGGATTCGAGAGCTGGTGGAACGGGAACTCGTGCGCGGCATACTGGTGATTCGGTCCGCCGACGTCGAACGTGAGGTTCGCGCCCGGATTGAGCTGGTTCACGGAACGGGTGTCGGCGCCCGCTTGGAAGTGGCATGAAGCGCACGCGGTTTCGCCGTCGCCTCCCACTTGCAGGTCCCAGAACAGGGCCTTGCCGAGTGCGATCGCCGCGGACTTGTCGGTGACATACCGGCGGAGATCGTCCGGAAGCGGCACACGCACCGTCTTGAGCGATGGCGGTGGCGACGGCGCGGGGTGGGGGATGATCTGGGCGGTGACCGCCAGGGACATCACCTCGAGAGCGAGGATCCCGACGAGGAACGCGGGGAGGATCTTACGCATGGCTACCTCATGTAAACCGCGGCAGGCAGGTCGCGGCCGGAGAGAGAGCGACGGCAGGACCACCCGCGCATGGCGCGGGGTGGGAAGGTCCTGACGGTGGGGAGTGAGGCAGTAAGGCGTCGCCGCTGTGCCGGCCGCTGAGGCGGGCGACGGGCGAGCGCATCGCGGTCCTTCGGCCGCGGTAGGGGTGACAGGTTTCCGATCATGGCTGGGTGTTCGACGGCGGTGATTCGAATCCAACCCGGGGGAATCGTGCCCTGCGATCGATCACGAGACCCCGTGCAGTCGCGATGCTGGCCCCGACGGCACGAGTGCGGAGCAACCTGGAGAGTGAACCGTGGTGGCCCTGAACACCGGGTCGGAAGCTGCGCGCAGCGTCACGCGAACAGCCATTGCATGTGTGACTCCGAAGCCGACATCCGAATCGCTCGAAGTATCCTTAAGTGTCATGGACTGGTCACTGGATTTCGTGCTTGGTCGCCACACCCGCGTACGATTATTGGCGCTGCTTAATCCGAGAGCAGTGTGACCACACACGCGTGCGGGAGTCGCGTCGCGCAGACTGCATCTCATGTGACGAAGTTCATTCCCGCCGAACGAGAGGATCGGGAGCTCCCGCCGTGTGGAGAGCGGGGTTGGAGCCACATGAACATCACGAGCGGCGACTCGGTGGAAAGGGAAGCCCCGGCCCGGAGCGCGATCGAGGATGACGCCTCCGTGCCACCGCGCTTGTCATACACTCCTGCGATCCGCAACCGTCTGCAGAATCTGTGTACAGGGGACTCGTCCGGAGCGTAGGGTGTTGCGTGAGGGCCGTGTTCACTCTCCCTCCAGCGCTGCCTCGCCAGTCGCGGCGCACGCGTCTGATCCCCCCGGCCGATTCCGGCGTGTCCGCCATCCAGCGCGCTTGTGATTGCTCACGATTGTTCCGCGGCGCGCGTCCCCACACGCGCAGGAGGTCCGCATGTCCGTGTTCCATCGCGAACATCACGCTCACCGGCCTGATGCCGCGCCGTGCGCGCGCGCGCTGCTGCTCGCCGTCGTGGCGGTCCTGGCCGTCGTTCCCGCGGGCATCGCGATCGCAGCAGCAACGTCATCGCGGCCCTATGGCACGGCGCGCCCCATCCTGCCTGCGGAGATCCAGTCGGCGGCCGGGATGCGTCCGGGCGCTTTCCCCGCCCGCATCCTGCCGACGACTCGTTCGACCACTTCGGGTGATGTCGAGGCGCTCCGGACCGCGGGTTATCCGGACCCACTCGACCCCGCCGCGGTCCGCGCACTGCGCGGGGCCGTCGGGCGGAATGACGCTCGTCCCCGCGCGTCCTATGGAGCGCTCGCGCTGCCCTGCGGCGTGTTCACGAACTGCAGCTTCGAGACCGGCACACTCGCGGGCTGGATCTCGACCGATCTGGCTACGCCCTTCTTCCCCGCGCGAGCAGCGCCCGCGGGAACGTCGTCAGGAACCGGGTCCCCGAGCACTCCGACGGACGGTGGCTTCTCCTACGTCAATGGCTTCGATGGCGGTGGTCCCGGGGTCATCACGCTGATGCAGGATGTCATCCTGTCGCCGAGTGCGACGCGGCTGGAGTTCGACTATCGGGCGGCGTGGATCGTCGCGGGCACCCTGGACCGGCGTTTTCGCGTCAATATCGAGCCGAGCGGCGGCGGTGTTCCGCTGCAGTCCGACCTGATACTCACGGCAGCCACGGGCACCTCTAACGCCGACACCGGACCGCTCGCCGGGAGCGTCTCGGTCTCGGCATTCGCCGGCCAGTCGGTACGCATCGTGTTCGCGTGGGAAGTGCCGGAGAATTTCACCGGGCCGGCGTACTTCGATCTCGACCGCATCCGCGTGGCGGAGTCCATCTGCGGGCCGGTCGCCAACTGCAGCTTCGAGACGGGCTCGGCCTCGAGCTGGACGCTGGCGGACTTCCCATCGCCCTACTTCCCGAGCTTCGTCGCGCCCGCGGGATACAACCCCGGCTTCGGGTTGTTCGTGAGTGCGCCCACCGCCGGCGCACTCGCGCTCGTGCACTCCTTCGATACGGGCACTCCCGGTGACATGACGCTGAGGCAGGACCTCACGCTGCCCGCCGGCGCTCTCAGCGTCGAGTTCGACTATCGCGCCGGCTGGGACATGCTCAACTACGACGGCTCCACGCTCCCCAGGTCGTTCACGTTCGAGCTGCAGCCGTCGGGTGGTGGCGCGCCGCTGATCTCCCAGCTCGTGCTCCGGGCGCTACCCGGCAGCGTGCTGCTCGACACCGGCCCGCGCACGCGCATCATCGATGTGTCGGCCCATGCTGGCCAGCCGGTGCGGCTCGTGTTCCGCTGGAACGTGCCCCAATCGTTCACCGGGCCGGCGTGCTTCCAGCTCGACCGAGTCGCGCTCTCGGCATCGGCGTGCGGTGACATCTCCAACTGCAGCTTCGAGACCGGCTCGCTGCCCGCGTGGAGCGCGACGGAGTTCGCCAATCCGCTCTATCCCCAGCACGTCGGCAGCGTCGAGGCTCTTGGATTCGGCTTCTTCACCACCGCGCCGAGCAATGGCGGCAAGACGTTCATCATGGGATTCGACGCTGGCGGGCCCGACACCGCGGCTCTGCACCAGGACGTCACGATGCCGGTGTGGGCCAGCCGGCTGCGGTTCGACTATCGCGCGGCGTGGGACATGCTGAGCTTCGTTGGATCCACGCGGCCACGCACGTTCCGGTTCGACATCGAGCCGTCGGGTGGCGGGCCGGTGCTCGCGAGCCAGATCGTGCTCATCGCGCCGCCGCGCACACAGCTTCTCGACAGCGGACCGGTCACGCGGAGTGTCGACGTCTCGGCGTTCGCCGGACAGGACGTGCGGCTGGTGTTCCGCTGGGACGTCCCTCAGAGCTTCACCGGACCCGGGTTGTTCCAGTTGGACCATGTCGCGCTGAACTCCAGCCTGCTCGACGCTCCGCCGGCCGGCCGGCCCCTGCACACGTTGAGCCTCATGGCTGCGACACCCAATCCGGCGCGCGCCAGCACCACGTTCCGCTTCACGCTGCCCAGCGCGGGCGACGTCGAGCTCGAGATCGTCGACGTGCGTGGCGGACGGGTCTGGTATGAGCGGCGCGCGGCGATGGCTGCGGGCGAGCACGCCCTGGCCTGGGACGGCAAGGCTGCCGACGGCCGGGACGCCCCGGCAGGCGTGTACTTCGCCCGTGTGCACACGGGCGATGCCGGGCACAGCCGCATGTTCGTGCGCGTGAAGTAACCACGCCGCGCGGGGCCGTGCG
>JANMAX010000173.1:0-4218 GCA_031360075.1 bacterium
CTGGGTCTGGAACGCATAGACGAGCGCGTCACGCGACGGATCGAAGTACGCGACGTGCGTGCGGCCCATGCCGTCGAGCGCGGCCGACGTGTAGTCGCCCAGGCCCTCGATCGTGGACGTCTGCTGGCTCGTGAACGCCGGGCGGGGGGCTGCCGACACGAACCCTACCAAGCCAAGAGACAGGCTTGAAGCTACGAGAACCGCCAAGCAGATGCGGAGAGAGAGACGCATGTGCTGAACCTCCTACAGTACCGAGGTCCCACCAGCACAGAGGGACCGTGGCGTACAGCCGCGTCGCGGCGAGGGCGTGCCCGTTGAGAGGACGGGCGGCGCAAGTCCCAGCCGGCCGACGCAGGGGAGACCGGAAGGAACGAACTGCCCATTAAGTATAAATAAAAGCAGTGGGGTGATTTCAAGTATATGGTTATGAAGGCTGTTGAATTGACGATTAGCGGCCGGGCGTCGCGTTGCACTAAACATGAATGGCGTGCTTGGGGTAGCCAAAAGTGGAAGCTCAGACGGCCCAGGCGGGGTCGGGGGCGACCCAAGGACCATGCGCCAGGGGTGCGCCAATGGCGTGGTATACCAAAGTAGTAGGCGTGCGAGGCCGGGCGCCGCATCCTCCGGGAGCGCGGCCAAGGCTGATTGCGCCGCCGTCTGTCAGCCGGCCCGGCGGGGTGTCGAGGCAAGTCCGAGATGATGTGAACAATAGAATACAAAAACAGTAAAAAACTAAAATACCATCTGTATTGTAACTCGCATGGTGCGGCCCTCGATGGGTCCGGCCGGACGGTGACGCAGGTCCCCGGCGGTTCTCGCGCGGTTGCGGTACGGGGTTGTAGTCGTGGTGACGTCGGCCATCGGGGCGGCCGGCCCAGACCCGGTGCGGCATGCGCGCCGTGCTGGCGCGGGCCGGGCGCGCGGTCCGCGCGGGCCCGGGGCAGGATCGGTGACGGTCTGGCCTGGCGGTTCCCAGCTTCGTGAACCGCGCCGGCTCAGGAGGACGTCACCCGGACGGGCCAAGGGCGGAATGGGCCGCCTCCGGCGGCATGGAGATCCGTCAGCGCCGGCGCGATTCGAACAGCGCTACGAACAGCGCTACGAAAACCCGGGGCTCACTTGAAGCTGTAAGTGAAGACCGCCTGCACGAACCGGCCGAGCGCCTGGTCGCGCGAGTCCTGGATGTAGCTCTCGGTGAAACTGCGGCCGACGCTGCGTTCCTGCCGCAGGACATCGGTGAGCGTGACGCGCAGTTCGCCCATGTCGTTCTTCAGGAACTTCTTGCCAAGCGTCGTGTTCCACAGCAGGACATTCTGGTCGAAGCCGCTCGCCACGCCGCTCTGCAGGTTGTGGCTCATCTCCTGGCGCACGACGATGCCGTGCTTGGCGACCGCATTCAGCCGCAGGCCGAGCGTGTGCGCGTAGTAGTCGCCGGTGGTGTTCGTCGAGAGCGAGCTTCGTGACAGGTTGTAGCTGCCCTGGTAGCTCACCGTGAAGTCGAGCTTCGGGCTGATGTTGCTGGCCAGCACGCTGCCGTAGCGCAGCGCCCACGACTTGTGGACGTTGTCGCCGGCGTTGGTACGCGACGGCGTCTGGTTGTAGGAGCCGCCACCGTTCACGCTGGCAATGCTCTTGAGGAATGGTACCGGCCTGCTGTAGACCGTGTACGCGTTGGCGCTCCACGACACGTCGAGATTCGCGGGCCGCGTCAGCTGGGTGCCGCGCGCCAGGAAGATGCCGTCGATGACCGTGTCGCGCGGTGCCGTGAATGTCGCGTTGCCCACCGGATTGGACGTCCGGGACACGTTCATGAACATGAACTTGCTCCTGGAGCGCATCGGGTCGGCTTCGGACAGCCGCAGCGACAGAGTATTGCCGTAGCTCTGGCGCAGGTCGGGGTTGCCGGCCGATAGCGACAGTGGATTCGAGTTGTCGATGACGTTCTGCAACTGGCTGATCGAAGGCGGGTTCGTGGACGTGTTCCAATTAAGCCGGACGTTGCGCCGGTTCGCGAACGTCGCCGACAGCGTCATCGACGGCAGCACATCGGTGAACGTCTGCCGGAAGGCGTTCGTGGCCGGGAACTCCTGCTCGCTCTGGAGCTCGGTGCGCTGGACGGAAGCCTGCGACAGCCAGCGCCACGGCCCCTTCGTGAACAGCACGGCGGCGCCGCCGTTCTGGACCGTGTTGCGGTTCGTGAACGTGTTGCTCTGGGCGCTGTCGAGCAGCGAGTAGCCCCCCGCCGGGTCACGCCCGAGGCTGCGCGCGTCGGAATGGCTGCGGGTGTATTGCGGGTTGTACGTGAGCTGCGCCTGCCAGCCGGGCACCAGCGGTTCGGTGTACGCGATGCGCGTCGAGACCGAGTTCGTGACGCTGTTGGACGCTGTCTGCTGGTCGGACGACGTCAGCGTGTCCGGGAAGCCGGGACGGGTGAACTGGTTCTCGGAGATCTGGTCGCGGTCGCTGTCGCGCTCGTTGTGCCCCATCTGGACGTCGGCCGAGATGTTGCGGCCGCGCTTGGCGAAGCGGTGCCGCAGCGTCAGCCGGTTCGACAGGTTGTCGCCGATGGTGTGATTGCGCGTGTCACTGTTGCTGGAGTTGAGCGCCGAGCCGCCGAGAGTGGTGTTCGCGGCCCGTCCCAGGTTGCTGCTGCGGTTGTCCTGGAAGTAGAGCCGCGGCTGCATGATGACCGAGTTCAGCGAGTCGATCGTCCACTCGAAGCGGGCGTCGAAGCGCTGGTTGCCATTGTGACTCGAAGTCGTGGTGTTCTGGTCGTAGAACGCCAGCGAATCCTGCGGGGGAAGGAACTGGCGCGACAGCGTCTGGACGTTGTCATTCCCGGTATCGTTGATGAACGTGCTCGCCGTGACCGCCAGCCTGGGACTCCACTGGCCGGAGTAGTTCAGGCCGCCCGAGTGCGTGGTGCTGATGCCGCCCTGCTGGTTGACGAAGAAGCTGCTCGGGTCGAAGCCCCCGCCGCCGAAGCCGCCGCCCGGGCGCATCATGCCGCCGCCCCCGCCGCCGGGCGGCCGGAAGCCACCACCCATCATCATCATGCGCGGGCCGCCGCCACCGCCGGCGTTGCCCGAGAGCGCTCCGAACAGGTCCTGCGGCGAGAAGTTGCGCTGGTTGATGTTGTTGCTGAGGCCGATGAGTGTGACGCGGTTGGCGCCCCTCAGCCAGGTCGCGTTGCCGCCGCCCTGATAGCGGTTGTCGTCCCCGAAGCCGCCGTAGACCTTGCCGAAGCGCGCCTTCTGGTCGCGCAGGATGAAGTTCATGGTCTTCTGCTGGCCACCGTCATCGAAGCCGCTGAACTCGGCCTGGTCGCTCGAGCGGTCGTAGACCTGGATGCGATCCACCACCTCGGCGGGCAGGTTGCGCATCGCGGCGGCGGGATCAGAGCCGAAGAATGGCCGGCCGTTCACGAGTACGTTCTGGACGTTCTCGCCCTGGGCTTTCACCTGACCGTTCTCGAGAGTGACGCCCGGCATCTTCTGCACCAGGTCCTCGGCCGTGGCGTCCTTGGAGGTCTTGACCGCGCTGGCGCGGAACTCGGTGGTGTCCGCCTTCTGGATGGCCGGGGCCGGTGACTCCGTGACGGTGACACCGGCGATGTTCACGGCCTCGAGTACCATCTGCAACACGCCGGCGTTCTGCCCCATCGCGGTGACGCGGATGACCTGTTTCAGCGGCGCGTAGCCCATACGAGTCGCCTCGAGCCGGTAGCTGTGCACCCCGAGCCCGGTGATCTCGAACGTGCCGTCGTCCCTGGCCGTGAGCAGCTTGACGTCGGCGGTGTCGGAGAAGTTCGTGAGCTTCACCTGCACGCCCTGGACCACGGCGCCGTTGGTGGGATCGACGAACTTGCCCTTGAGACTCGTGGACTGGCCCCGTGCCATGCCCGGTAGCAGGAGGAACGCGGCGAGCAGGAGTGAACCAAGGCGCATGGCGGGATATCCTTATGGATAGACGACCGACCGGATAGGGACGAACGACTGTACCCGGAGGTTCCGGGCTGGGCGACGCCGTCCGCCGCGCCGGGCACCCGCGGAAGCCGCGTTCGTCGATACGATGGCCAGAACGCGGCGAAGGTTGGCATTCCGGACGAGCTTCGCGCACGCGGCGTGAAACCCGATTCGTCGCGCTGGCAAATCACGCGGATCTGGGACGAAACCCTGCCGCTGGGTGGTTTCGGCGCTCGCGCGCTCGCCGGGAGTT
>JANMAX010000179.1:0-2938 GCA_031360075.1 bacterium
GCGTTTCGCCTCGCGCGGCGAGAACCTGTTCCAGGACCGCCTGCTGTCCGCGCTGCGCCTGCAGTTCGGCGGGCACACCGAGAAACCGAAGGGGCACCCCGATGGATCGTGAGCGCTCGGACGCCCTGGTGTTCTTCGGCATCACCGGCGATCTCGCCTACAAGAAGATCTTCCCGGCCCTGCATGCCATGGCGCGACGCGGCATGCTCGACCTGCCCGTCGTGGGTGTGGCATCGAGCCCGTTCACGAACGAGGCGCTCATCGAGCGGGCGCACGCCAGCGTCATGGAGTACGGTGGCGGCGTCGATGAACCGGCGTTCGCGAAGCTGGCGGCGTCGCTGCACTACGTGCAAGGCAACTACCGCGAACCGGGGACGTACACGGCGATCCGCGAGGCGCTGCGTGGTGCCAAGTATCCGCTGCACTATCTCGCCATCCCGCCGTCGCTGTTCGCGACCGTCGTCGAGGGGCTCGCCGGCGCGGGCTGCACGCAAGGGGGGCGCGTCGTGCTCGAGAAACCGTTCGGCCGCGACCTCGATTCGGCGCGCGCGCTGAACGCCACGCTGCACCAGCGTTTCGACGAGGGCGCGATCTTCCGCATCGATCACTACCTCGGCAAGGAAGCGGTGCAGAACCTGCTGTACTTCCGGTTCGCGAACGCGTTCCTGGAGCCGGTCTGGAACCGTCACTACGTCGACAGCGTCCAGATCACCATGGCCGAGAACTTCGGGGTCTCGGGCCGCGGCAAGTTCTATGAGGAGACCGGCGTCATCCGCGACGTCATCCAGAACCACTTGTTGCAGGTCGTGGGCTTCCTCGCCATGGAGCCCCCTTCGGGGGCGTATGCCGAGGCGATTCGCGACGAGCAGGCGAAAGTGCTGCGCAGCATCCCGCCGATCACGGCCGACAAGCTGGTGGTGGGGCAGTTCGACAGCTACCGCACCGAGGCCGGCGTGGCGACGGACTCGCGCGTCCCGACCTACGCCGCGCTCGAGCTGCGCGTGGAGTCGTGGCGCTGGGCGGGCGTGCCGTTCTACGTGCGCGCGGGCAAGCTGCTCACGACCAATGCGACCGAAGTGCGCGTCAAACTCAAGGCCCCGCCGCAGGTCGTGTTCCAGGAGGCCATACCGGCGATGGGCAATCATGTGCGCTTCCGGCTCGGGCCCGATGTCGCCATCGCGCTCGGGGCGTCGGCCAAGCGTCCGGGTGAGGGCATGGTCGGACAGGCCACCGAACTGTCGCTGTCGCGCATGCACACGAGTGACGAGATGGACGCCTACGAGCGTCTGCTGGGCGACGCGATGGACGGCGACGCCACGCTGTTCGCCCGTCAGGATGCGGTGGAAGCGGCGTGGGGCATCGTCGACCCGCTGCTGCGGTTGGACAACGAACCGCTGCTCTACCCGGGCGGCACGTGGGGCCCGGCGGCCGCCGACGAACTGACGCGTGCGGCCGGCGGCTGGGCGAACCCGGTATGACGCCGGCCCGCAGCACCCCGGCGCGGCCCCGCGCCGCTCCGAGCGCGCTCACGCCGCGCCAGCCGGGTGCGAGCCGCGGCGCCGAGGATCGCGCGGAAGCACGTGGCGTGGCCGGCGACGCGGGACGCCCGCGCACGCTCGTCATCGACGTCGGCGGCACGCACGTCAAGCTGCTCGTGAGCGGGCGGCGCGTGCCGGTGAAGCTCGACTCCGGTCCCCGGCTCACGCCGCGCGCCATGGTCCAGGGCGTGCGCGAGGCGACGGCCGACTGGCGGTTCGACCGCATCACCATCGGCTATCCGGGTCCGGTGGTGAACGGCCGGCCCGCGCGCGACCCTCGCAATCTGGCGCCGGGCTGGCTGCGCTTCGACTTCACGCGAGCGTTCGGCCGCCCGGTGCGCATCGTCAACGACGCGGCCATGCAGGCGCTCGGCAGCTACGACGGCGGCCGCATGCTGTTCATGGGACTGGGAACCGGGCTCGGCACGGCACTGGTGGGCGAGGGCTTCGTGCTGCCGCTCGAACTGGCGCACTTGCCGTACCGTGACGAGCGCACGTTCGAGGACTATCTGGGCGTGCGCGGGCTCGAGCGCCTGGGGCGTGGCAAGTGGGCCAGGCACGTCGCGCTGGTCGCCGAGCTGCTGCGCATCGCATTGGTCGCCGACCACGTCGTGCTGGGTGGCGGCAACGTCAAGAAGTTGGACCGCATGCCATCGAACTGCCGGCGCGGCGACAACAAGAACGCGTTCCGGGGCGGGTTCCGGCTGTGGGAGCGCTGACCTTCCGGCTCGCGCTCCCCGGCAGCAGCGCCGAGGCGTTCGCGTGGCACGAACGCGACGGTGCGTTCGAGCGGCTGTCGCCGCCCTGGCGGCCCGTGCGCATCGTCGGACGTTCGGGCGGCATTCGTGATGGCGCACGCGTCGTGCTCGATCTGGGATTCCCGGCCGGACGCTGGGAGCTGACACATCACGGCTATCAGGCGGGCGTCGCGTTCCATGACCGCCAGGTGAGCGGACCATTCACGCGCTACGAGCATGCGCATCGGTTCCATGACGAGCCCTCCGGGCTCGGGGAGCTGCATGACGAGCTCGCATGGGCGCTGCCCCTGGCACCGTTGTCCGCGCCGGCAGAGTGGCTGGTGCAGCGCGAATTCGCGCGGCTGTTCGCGTGGCGGCATCGCGTGACACGCCTGGACCTCGAGCGCATCGCGCGCGTCAAGCGCCCCGCGCTCACGATCGGGGTCACCGGCGCGAGCGGTTTCCTGGGGCGCGAGCTGTGCGCGTTCCTGACGACCCAGGGCCATCGTGTCGTGCGCTTCGCGCGCGCGGCGCACGCTGGAACTGCCCGCCCGCTTGCGCGTGCCCGAGGCACGCGGCGCTCAGACGCCACGCCGAGTTCACCCACCGCGCAGGGCTCAGACGCCACGCAAGGCCCACCCGCCACCATTGCCTGGGATCCCG
>JANMAX010000224.1:0-3834 GCA_031360075.1 bacterium
TTCGGGCTGGCGTTCTGCGAGGCCTCGGGTCCGTGCCTGGTGCGCACCGAGGGCAACGACTTCGAGTTGATCGGGGTCGCGACGGCGCAGGCGCGGGCGGTGGGGGCGGGGCACGCATTCTTCCTCGTGCTGCGTGGCGCCTATCCGATCAACGTGCTGCCCGCCATCAAGCAGTGCCAGGAAGTTTGCGGGGTGTTCTGCGCGACCGCGAACCCGGTCCAGGTGCTCGTGGCCGCGACCGAGTAGGGCAACGGCGTGGTCGGCGTGGTCGATGGCTCGTCGCCCAGGGGTGTCGAGACCGACGCTGACAAAACCGCGCGGCGGGAGTTCCTGCGCAAGCTCGGCTACAAGCGTTGAGCGGAGGCACTGGCCACCTGCGCTTCGGCACGTCCGGCATCCCGCTCAGCAGTGCCAGGCCCGGCACGGTGCACGGCATCCGCCGCGCGCGCGAACTCGGGCTCGATCATCTGGAGATGGCGTGGGTCAACGGCGTCAAGATGTCGGACGAGACCGCCGACGCCATCGCCGCCGAGGCGCGCACGCAGGAGCTGTCCCTGACCGCGCACGCGCCGTACTACGTCAACCTGTGCGGCGCCGACGACGTGGTCGAGCGCAGCCGGGCCCGTCTGGAGGAAGTCGCGCGCCTGGGTGTGCGCTGTGGCGCACAGTCGTTCTGCTTCCATGCCGGCTTCTACGGCAAGCTGGACCGCGACGACGCCAGCCGGCGGGTGCAGGCCGGGCTCGAGCGCATCGCCTGTGCCGTTCGCGAGCGCGGCCTGGCGATCGACGTGCGCACGGAGCTCACGGGAAAAGCCAGCCAGGTGGGCTCGCTCGAGGAGTTGCTGGCGTGGAGCGCGGCCGTTCCCGGGGTGCTACCCTGCATCGACTTCTCCCATCGCTACGCGCGTGACGTCGGCCAGCACAACGACTATGACGACTTCGCGGCCACGCTCACGGCCATCGAGCGCGCGCTCGGCCGCGCCGCACTCGACCGCCTGCACATCCACATCTCGGGCATCCAGTTCGGGCCCAAGGGGGAGCGCAAGCACGAACCGCTCAAGGAGACGGCGTTCAAGTGGAAGGAACTGCTGCGCGCACTCAAAGACCTCCACGTTGGCGGCTGGGTGGTGTGCGAGAGCCCGTGCATGGAAGATGACGCGCTGCTGTTGCAGAAGACCTACAAACGCTTGAAGTAATACCCCGCGCCGGTCCGGCCGGTGCCCGACTCCAGCCAGGTGACGCATGCTCGAGAACCGCAGTTTCCATGACGTCGGCCCGTTCGGGAACAATGTCTACGTCATCACCGATCCGGTGACGCACCAGACCGCCGTGCTCGATGTCGGCTTCGAGCCTGAGCGGGTGATCGAGCTCGTGCAGCGCGAACATCTCGACGTCCGCTGGCTGCTCGCGACGCACGCGCACTACGATCACGTCGCCGCCATGCTCGCAGTTCAGCAGGCGGTCGGAGGAGTGTTCGCACTGCATGCCGCCGACCTGCCGCTGCTGAAGGCCGTGACGCTCCAGGGTTCCATGTTCGGGCTGCCTCCGGTCGGTGTGCCTGAGGTCGGACTCGAACTGTTCGAGGGCCAGCGCATCGCGCTCGGCGCGGAGGCGCTCGAGGTCATCTTCACGCCGGGCCACGCTCCGGGGCACGTCACGTTCCGCCACGGCGGGACGTTGTGGTCCGGTGACGTGCTGTTCGCCGGCTCCGTCGGCCGCACCGATCTGCCGGGTGCCTCGTGGGCGGTGCTCGAGCACACCATCAAGACCAAGCTGTTCCCGCTCGGCGATGACTTGAAGGTGCTGCCCGGTCATGGTCCGGCCACCACCATCGGCGTGGAACGCGCGACCAATCCGTTCGTCGGTCAGGATGCTGCGCCGCGATGAGCGATCATCCGGAGAGTGCCCGGCATCAGATGAGCGACCGGCATCAGCTGAGCGACCGTCATCGCGACTGGCCCGCCAAGCTGCGTTTGCACCCGAGCGCGTTCGTCGCACCGGGAGCGACCGTGGTCGGTGAGGTCACGCTCGGCGAGCGCGCCAGCGTGTGGTTCGGCACCGTGGTGCGCGGCGACGGCGCGAGCATCACCATCGGCGCGCACACGAATCTTCAAGACCTCACGCTCGTGCATGTCGACGAGGACGCCCCCACGGTCGTGGGTGAGCGCGTCACGGTGGGCCACCGCGCCATCATCCATGGTTGCACGATCGGCGATGACTGCTTGATCGGCATGGGTGCGATCGTGCTGTCGCACGCGCGCATCGGCGCGGGCTCGTTGATCGGCGCGGGCTCGCTCGTGAAGGAGGGTCAGGACATCCCGCCCGGCTCGCTCGCCCTGGGTGCTCCGGCGCGCGTCATCGGCCCGCTGCGGGACACGCATCGCGCGGCCATCGCCGAGGGTGCGAAACACTACGCCGAGCTGGCCCAGGCCTATCTCGCCAAGGGGTTCGCGCGGCCATTCCCGCCCGCCGACAGTGCGCCCGGTATAACCCCCGGGGGGGGCGGCCCGATGACGTTCGCGGAGTGGGGCGGTGGCCTGGCCGCGCTGGCCGAGAGCCCGGACTGGGTGGCCGAGCGTCTGGCGGCGGCCCCGGCGCAGGTTCGTGTGCGGGCCGATGCGGCGCGCTGGAGCGCGCTCGAGGTGCTCGCACACCTGCGCGACAGCGACCGCGATGTCTATCTGCCGCGGTTGGAGAGCATGCTCACGCACGCGATGCCGCCGGTGCCCGATATCGACCTGCTCGTGCCGGAGCGTGTCGCCGGTTATGCCGCGCTCGATCCGCACCACGTGCTGGCCGAGTGGCGAGATTGTCGGAAGCGGCTGATCACGAGGCTCGCGCCGCTCGGCCGCGCGGACTGGGCGCGCGTCGGCGTGCACTCGCTGCGTGGTTCGTTCCCGCTGGGCGACATGGTGCGCGGCTGGGTCGAGCACGACCTGTCGCACCGCCGGCAGCTGGCGCTGGCACTCGGGCTGCTGCCGTGATCGTGATGAAGCCGGGACCGCTCGGCGAGCCCGCGGAGCGTCTGTTGACGGCGCTCGCTTCGCGCGGACATGTCGTCGTGGCGAGCCCCGACGCGCTGCGTGCGGCGTCCGCTGCCGATGCCTCGGCCGCCTCCACGCCGCTCGTCACACTGGCGATCTCCGATGGCCCGCTGGTGTTCGACTTCCTGGGTTTCGTGCGCTCGCTCGGCGCCTGCCGGTTGCGCGTGCTCATGCTGTCGCGGCTCGGCTCGCACCCGGATGCGCGCACGCCATCGTTGCGGCGCTTGTGGCGGTTGGAGGAGCACGTCCGCGCCGGCGGGCTGCCGACGCTGACGCTGCGCTTCGCGCCACTCGTGGGCCCGCTCACACCGCTGTGGCGGAAGCTGCGCACGCGGCCGGGCCTGCCGAACGGCGGACGCAAGCTCGTGAACCCGGTGGCCGAACTCGATGCCATCGACACGATCCTGCGAGCGCGGTGGGCACGATACCGAAGTGCCGCGCCCAGGGCCCGCTCTCGGCCGGCCGGTGCTCGGCGATCTCGTCGAGCGCCGGCTCCCACTCGCCGCCCGAGCGCTCGCCCGGAGACCGTGCGGCGATGGCACACAGTTCGGCCAGCGACAGCACGTCGTCGCCCGCGACCTCATACCAGCCCTGCCACGACGCACGGCCATCCAGCGCTCGCAGGATCGTGTCGATGGCATCGAGCTCGGCCACCGGATTCACGAGCTTGCGTCCGCCGTTCGGCAGGCCCGGCCGCGAGCGCAGCTTCCGCCACAGCGGTGTGAGCGGGCCCACGAGTGGCGCGAAGCGCAGCGTCAGCGTCGGCAGCCCGCAGGCGCGGACGTGCTCC
>JANMAX010000329.1:0-2545 GCA_031360075.1 bacterium
CCAAGCAACCGGCGCTATCGTCCGTGCAGGCCGCCACCGGGCTCAGACCGCCCGGGAACGCACTGGCCTCGTCGGCGATCACGACTCCAGCTTGAGGCCAGCCCCCAGTGCGACTGCCGGGAATCGCGACCTGCTTTATCAATGCACGACCTGACCCCGTGGACCGGTCCTGGATGATCACCACTGCGCGCCCACTGTCCTGAGGAACGACGGCAACCGGAACCTGACTCCCGGGCCGATCGGTCAGTGTGTCGGCTGTGATGCTGCTCAGTGAAGCTCCCAGAGCGCTCGAGCAGATGCTACCCCAATACGCCTGACGCCCGCCTGTCGGCGCGCCTAGAGCGCTCCAGACGATAACTGCCGAGCTCTTCCCAAGGACGGCCATGACGGGAGTCGTCGATACGGCGCCTCCGCTGCCGATCCGAACACCGTCCAGGGGCCAATCCGAGGGCACCTCTCGCAAGGAGTCGACAAATGAGACATACGGGGCTCCGCCGTCTCCCGAACGATTGTCGCGCCATGCGATTAGATGGCCACTTCGACCCAGACGGCCCAGGCTGACACCGTCTGCGACAGCGGGACCGTGTGTGACCGGTGTAGCACAGGGCACCGGTGCCGAAGCACAAAGTAACAGCCAGCCGAGCACCGCTACGAGTCGCCGAATCACGACGCTCATCGCAACCAGATGAACAACTTCGCGGCGTCTCGACTCGGTTGCGTAACCCTGACGATGTACGCGCCCTGGGCCAGTATCTTCCCGGATGCGCCCCGACCATCCCAGTCAAACGACAAGGTCTCGCCACGGCATGTACCTTGGCTCACGCTACCGACCTTCCTACCCGTAACGTCGAATAGCTCCACCTTGAACGGGCCAGGGAGCAGCCCCGACACGTCAAATTTCAACCCCCTCCCCACCAACCTCGGACTGTAGCGAACTGCTAGGTCTGCTTGCGCGGGTTGTCCGCTGACATCCAGCGTCCCGGACGGGCCCACAGCAGTAATGGCAATCTGAGCATCCGCCGGCGGGCTTGGATACCATCGGTTTCCAGCATCAGTCACCCTGTAGACATATGTCTCCACCGTTACTTCAGATGGCGTCGCGCTGATCACTTCCGCCCATGGCGCTCGTTCATCGTCATCCCAGTAGGCAACGTTTGCGATCCCTATGGTCTCAGCCCTTCGGACCCACACAGCAGGGGTCTGCAGAAATCCAGCGCTAACCGACACAACTCCGCGCAAGCGATACCTAATGCAACTATGGGTCCCACTACTGATTCCACTTGCATTTAGCAACTGAAGCGAGACAGGAACTGAGTCGCTCTGGGCCACTAATGGGGCCTGTCCACCTCCACCCGCAGACATGTGACTGATCCAATTCGGATACGAGATGAATGCCGCAGCGGCTGCTGCATTCAAACGGCCATTTCCGAACCGCACATCCCACCCCGGCGCACCCATATCCTGGCATGTCCTCAGGATTACTTGCCCCGCATCCTCACTCGAAAGACTCGGACGCATTCGGAGCAGCCAAGCGGCAACTCCGGAGACGAAGGGGGCAGAAGCTGAAGTGCCCGAGAAGCCGACGGTCTGCAGATTCGTCAATCGGCACGCCGACACTGCGTCGGTATTCTGGAGAGTGTAGTAACTGTTGAGAATATTCGGGGGTGTCTCAGAGAAGTTTCTGGCAGCCGTGATCCCGAGGCCGCCCGGTGCCACCAAGTCAACCCACGATCCCCACTTAGACCCCTCGGCAGAATCCGTGAGTGGGACAAATGGACTTGCATTTACGTTTGTCCAATATTTGTTGTTCCATAACGTCGCCCCGACCCCAAGCACGAAGTCATCAAACGCGGCCGGATATGTCCGATCCGAGTCATTGGTATTTCCGGCAGCTGCTACGAGCAGTTTACCATGCAAGAATGCATTCTTGATTGACCGAACCAACGCCTGCCTCTCAAAGGAACTAGGCTCTGATCCACTAAGGCTTAGGTTTGCTATTCTGATTCGTCCCGACGGCTCTTGATACACATGGTTAATGCAAGCAGCGATGGAGGGCCACCCCCCGCCAGAGTTTCCCCACCACTTGATTGAGACGGGCATCCCAACAGTGAACGGCGGCTCTTGGACAATCAGCTTGGACGCTGGGCCGGCTAGCCCGTGGCCGTTGTCAGTTACGGCAGCAGCGATCGACGTCACTGCGGCTCCGTGATGATGAAACACCGTATTACTATCATCATCAATGCTTGGATCATTCGGGGCATAGCTGACCGGCGGCACGAGAGGGTCAAACTGCGAAGCGTCCAGGCTGAAGTTTGCATACCCAGCATCAATAATACCAATCTTGAAATCAGGGGCATATGACGGCAATTGCCATGCTTGTGGCATGTTAATTGATGAATTGGGTGCCGGAACTAATAGTCCATCGCAGAATGATGTCGCAACCTGATGCAGCGCCCACTGCTCATTCCAGAGCAGGTCGTTCGGATCGGCCGAAGGATACGGTCCAGGTCCAACAAGCTCAGCCCGCGCGACGATCTTCGACTTG
>JANMAX010000279.1:0-14159 GCA_031360075.1 bacterium
GCCGGCGGGGCCGCCGGCGGTCCCGACCGACTCCGAGGGCTTCTGGCTCGCGGTGCCGCCGTATGAATTCCGATTCCCGATCGATCACGCGTCGCATCCCACCTATCGCATCGAGTGGTGGTACTACACGGGCCACTTGCGCGCGGGCGAGCGGCGTTTCGGCTACGAGCTGACGTTCTTCCGGCTTGGCGTGCCGGTCGCGACGAACAGTGCCAAGCCCGCTTCGGCGTGGCGGGCCAGCCAGCTCATGTTCCGTCACCTCACGCTCACCGACGAGAACGGCAAACGCTTCTTCACCGACGAGTCCGCCGAGCGCGCGGCACTCGACCTGGCAGGCGCCGACAGCACGCGCTATCTGGTGTGGATCGGCGATGACTATGCGGGGCTCGAAGCCGATCGCCGCACGCATCGTCTGGTGGCATCCTCGGGGCCGGCCGCGTCCACGCCAATTGCGCTCGACCTGCGTCTGGTGCCCGAGAAGCCGCCGGTCATCCATGGCGAGCGTGGCGTGAGCCAGAAGTCGGCGGGCGTGGGTAACGCCTCGCACTATTACTCGCTCACGCGCCTGGCGACGCGTGGCCGGCTGGTGTTGGGCAAGGACACGCTCGCGGTCGAGGGCCGGTCGTGGATGGACCACGAATTCTCGAGCGACCGGCTGCGCGACACGCATGCCGGCTGGGACTGGTTCAGTATCCAGCTGTCCGATGGCCGCGACCTCATGCTGTACCGGCTGCGGCGCAAGGACGGCGGCCTCGAGCCGTTGTCGTCCGGCACGCTGGTCGAACCGGATGGCCGTTGGCAGCGCGTGCGCTATTCCGACTTCGACACCGGACCGACCGGTGCATGGCAGAGCACGCGCACCGGCGGGCGCTACCCGAGCGGCTGGGTGGTGCGCGTGCCGCGCGCCGGGCTCGAACTCAAGTTGGAGCCCAGCGTGCTCGACCAGGAGCTGTGGGTGAAGAGCATGGGCGGACTGGCGTACTGGGAAGGCAGCGTGCGCGTGACCGGGACCAGCGCGGGCCAGCCGGTGACGGGAGAGGGCTATGTGGAACTCACCGGATATGCCGGCCGGACGCCGTTCTGAGCCGGCCGGGTGGACGCCCCGCGGTCGGTTCGCTAGGCTGCCGCTCGTGCTCAAACCCCTGAGGTCCAAGCTCGTCCTGCCGCTGATCGCAATCGCTGCCCTGCTTGCCGGGTGCGGTTCCTCGGCGCCATCGCCCGGATCCGTGGCCCCGCCGCCGTCCTCCAACGCGGCGGACCCAGTTCCGACGTCCGTGACCACCGCCTCTGATTCTGTCGGCTCCGTGCCGGGTTCGTCCGACGCGCTGTTCGTGTACCGCTTCCGCCAGACCGAGCCGTCGGCCAGCGGCACGTTCTCCTACCGCGACCGCGACCTGACGTTCTCGTTCCGGCCGTCGCCCAACGCGCTTTACTTCGGCGTCGAGAACCTGCAGGGCCGTCCGGTGCAGATCGACTGGGACCGCACCGTGTTCCTGGACCCCAACGGCCGTACGTCCAGGGTCGGACACACCTCGACTCGATGGCGCGACCGCTTCACGTCGCAGGCCTACACGCAGGTGCCGCCGTTGCAGCGCTACAACGACTACGTGTTCTCGCTCGATGACCTGCTCGATCCGGGGACCTCGCCCGAGACGCAGTTGCGCCGGCCGCTGCTGCCGGAGGACACCAGTGCTCCGACCTACGCGGGCAAGAGCTTCGGCGTGGATCTCGTGTTCCTGATCGAGAACCAGCCGCGGACCTACAGCTTCCGCTTCCAGGTCCTGAGCGTCATCCCGCGCTGAGCCGGGACTTGCCCGAGCGGTTCGCGACTCCCGTGTCTCGCCGCATGATGTCATGGCACGCGCGCTCCTGCCGCGTGCTGCTGCACTGCGCACGGTTCTGCTGCGCACTTCTGTGCGGCGCGCTCGCGCTGCCGTGCCGCGCAGAGGTGAAGACGCTCCAGCCCCCGCGCTTCACGCGCGCCCAGATGGAAGCGGCACTCACGGACGCGCCGCCGTTCTGGTTCGTCTACGGCACGCGTGACCCGGCGGCCACACTCACGTTGCGCGCGCGCGCCGTGTCGCTGGCGCGGCGTGCGTTCGGGGGCGACACCTCGCAAGTCGTGGCCGACCGCGACATGAGCGAGGCGGCGTTCGCGGCTTCCCCGGTGTTCCTGGTGGGGGGCTCGCGCGAGAACGCCTGGACACAGCGGCTTGCGGCCGCATTGCCCGTGCAGTTCGAGCCCGCCGGCTTCCGCTGGCAGGGCCGGCTGTATGACCAGCCGCTCGATGCCATCCAGTTGTCGTGGCCGAACCCGCTCGCGCCGCAACGCTTCCTGCTCGTGCTCGCCGGCAACACGCCCGCGGCCCTTGCACGCCGCGGCGGTTTCATGTCGGGCGATGAGGACTGGCGCATCGCGCGTGCCGGCGAAGTGCTGCGTACCGGCAGCTTCGCGCACGACGGCGGCAAGCCGTGGCGCTACGAGCCCGCACGCGATCACGACCGCGACGCCGAGCGCGCGCGCTGGTCGCAGGGGCTGCGCACGTTCGAGGGCCGCGGCCTGCGCGTCCGCGCGCCGCTGGGAGTGCGTGCGATCGACGCGGCACTTGCCGGCGGCGATGCCGTGCTCGACCGCATGACCGCGGCCGGGCTGTCCGCGCCGCGCGCGGCCGCGCGCCCGGTCCTGACGCTCTACCGATCGCTCGAGGAGAAGGGCCAGCTGACACGTGACACGCATGCCGAGCAATTGGTGGCCGGCGGGGCACGGGCAGCGCTGCCAGCGGGGCGCGGCGCGCTCGACCTGTGGAGTGTCGCGGCCGTGAGACTCGTGCAATCTGGCGGTGATGAGCGTTCGCGTTTCTTGATCCCGGCGGCCGTGCACTGGGCGGGCCGCAACGAAGGCGAGCCGCTGGATCGCGCACTCGCACGGCTCTATCTGGGCGGCGTGCTCCCCACGGCGCGTGAGGCCGCCACACGCGATGACGACTGGCGCTCGCCGCTGGTGTGGCAGCCGGCACGCGCGCTGCTGGCAGCGGCGATCTGGGAGAGCGCGCCGCCGGCGTCGCGCCGCGAGGCACTGCTCGCCATCGTGCGCCGCGATCCGCCGGGCACGCTCGACAGCTTGTGCCGTGTGGCCGCCGTGTCCTCAGCGGCAGTCGAACAGCGGTATCGCGTGCTGGCGGAAGGCGCGCTCCAGCGCGGGCGGGCCGAACTGCTGGCACGCCGCGGCGGACCCTGGCGTCCCGCGGACGGCTTCCAGCGCGGCGTGTGCGTGGCGCACGCCGTCGGGCTCGAGCGCGGTTATCTGTCGGCCGAGTGTGCGCGGCAACTCGTGCGCATCCGCGATGCCGGTGCGAACTGGGTCTCGTTCACGCCGTTCGCATGGCTCGGGGATCCGTCCGTGCCGGAACTCGGCAACAGCACGGACAGCGGGCCCGATGGCGAGAGCGACGAGGCGGTGTGCGAAGCGGCTGCGCGCGCGCGTGCCCTGGGACTGCGTGTCTGGCTCAAACCGCATGTCTGGACGCGCGGCTGGGCGGGTGAACTGAGCTTCACGCCGAGCGGGTGGCAGCGGTTCTTCGATCGCTACGAGCAGCTCGCGCTGCATTGGGCACTGCTCGCCGACCGCGAGCAGCTGGGCGGCTACTTCGTCGGGCACGAGCTCGCCAGCAGCACGACCGCCGACCCGATCCGCTGGCGTGCATTGATCGGCCGCGTGCGCCGCGTGTACGGCGGACTGGTGTCGTACGGTGCCAACTGGGACGAGGCGGCGCGCGTGCCGTTCTGGGACCAGCTCGATGTCATCGGTGTATCGTTCTATGCGCCCCTGGCGGAGGCCCCGACGCGCGATGCCGGCGCGCTCCGGGCCGGGGCCGCGCGTGCGCTCGCCGGCTTGCACGCGCTCGCGAAGCGCTTCGGCCGCCCGGTGTTGCTGGCCGAACTCGGCTATGCGCCCAGCGCCACCGCTGCCGTACGCCCGTGGGAGGAGCTCCGCGGGGTGAGCGATCCCGACATGCAACGCGCCTGCTACGAGGGCGCGATCGCGGGCATGGAACCGTGCGAGTGGCTGGCGGGGGCGAGTTTCTGGAAGTGGGGCAGTTCGGCCCGCACCGGCGACGACGACTTCGACCCGCGCGGGCGGCCGGCCGAGGCCGTGCTGTTACGCGCGTTGCACTCATGGCAGGGCCGGCCGGTGCGTGTGCCCGCGGCCGAGCCCGCGCGTGCGCCATCGAGTCCCAGGCGCTGAGCAGCAGCACCGGCCGCCAACGCGACGGCCGCCCGAGCAGAAGGGCAGCCGTGCGGGGGACCTGCGAACATTCGGAGCGCGGGCAAGGGGCGCGCGCTCCGTCGATCGCAGTACTAACGGTAGTGGGATTTCACCATGCCCCAGCTGTTGCGGCGGGCCGGGGTCAGCTGGCAGCAGTCGTCGTCGCTGTCGAACTTGCTCGAGCCCAGGATGACCTCGTTGCCGTTGCTCAGGATCAGGTGCAGCGAGCGGTGCTCCTCGTCGTCGTCATCACAGTCGCCATCGGTTTCGTGCTTGATCTCATTCAGGATCAGCGTCGCCACGCCGGCGATCGAGAGCACCTGGTTCGGCTTGCCCGTCACGGTCACCGGCACGCCGCGGAACGTCAGGCCCGTGAACACCGATGGGATGTCGTCGCGATCCTGCGGCCGGCAGCAGGTGTCCTCGTCGGCCGACTCCATGTGCTCCCAGGTCACCTCGAACGGCATGCCCTTTCCGATCCAGCCCGCCTCGAGCCGCGAGCCGCTGTGCCCCTTGCAGTTGTCCCCGTGCGACTCGCTCTCCATGTAGTCGCAGCGCAGGATGTTGCCGTAGGAGACGTTGCTCTTGTAGCTCGAACGACTGCCACCGCTGATGTTGTTGAGCCAGCCGGAGTCGCAATGCGTGGTGTTGCTGATGCCGTAGTTGGGCAGGTTCGCGTACATCGCGAACGACCGTCCCTTGACGCTCGCGAACGCCGAGCTCGAAACGGACACCGTCAGGAGAATGGCGATGAGCCAGGATGGCGGATGGGGACGGCGGGGCATGACTTCCTCCGGTGACGGGTGGCTGGGAAGGGGGGAGCCACCCGGATCTCGTGATCGTGAACGCTCGGACCCCGCACCGGCACGTGTCCAAGCACACGTCCAGACTCTCGCGGGGTGAGCCATCAGTTGCCCTCACGGGCGTGGAGCCCGATGAAGTCTGCCGATTCCGCATTCCCATCACAAGCAGGGAGCCTGCTGGGAATGCAGAAGCGGGGTCGGCGCTGTTCGTCCTGACCTACCGGATCTCCCCACGTATGGCCAGACTGAACAACGCCGGCCTGGATCCGAGCTGTCTGGGAATCAGCGCCTGACCTCCCGCTCTGTGCTGCCTCGCAGGGGCGACCGCGCCCGTGAGCCTCTCCAAACCCAAGGGGCATTCGTCCTGCACCCTGAGAGGTGTGTGTGTGCCACCGAAAATACAACGCCCCGGGACTTGGCCCGGGGCGTTGTCACGACGCGTATAGGTGGAGTGAACTGTGCTGTCACTTACGCAGGTTCAGCAGCAGTTCACTCGTGTTGCGTGCTGCCGAACGGGCCGCCGGCGCGCACCGGCGGTGTGCCGTCGGTGTCGCGCCCGGCTTCGAGCGCACGCTTCACGCGTGCGCGGGTCTCCAACAGGTGCGCTCGCGTGTTGTCCCCCATGGGAACGGCGGACGCCAGTGCACGCGCACAGCGCGCATCGACGCGGGCAAGTGACAGCCGAGCCAGGGCACGCGCGTCGTCAGGCAGGCCCGGCGGCGGGTCCGCCACCAGGTTCGCCATGCGGTCCACGAACAGGCGCTGGAGTTCGCGACGAGTGTGCGGGCCGTCCAACGGCTTGATCGCCGCCGGGTTCGCCGCACCGACCTCGCCCCACAGCGCGCGTGTGAGCTTGTCGAAGTGCTCGGACAACCGGTAGGCGTCGGCTGTGCGCGTCTCCTGCTCGCGCAAACGCGCCAGTAGTGACGCCGACGTGACGCCGTTCAGCATCACCGCCTGGATGGCGAGCACGCGGTCGTTCCAGGCGTAGTCCTGCCGCCCGGCGAACGTACCGCCCGGCCCCATGCCCCAGTGCGACCAGCGGTTCGGGGCCAGGCGTTCGAGCAGCTTGCCCGGGGCACTCATGGCATCGGCGGCCCACACCGTGCGGGCCAGGAAGTCGACGGCCTCGCGCTGCTTGGCGGCCGGCACCGGATTCACCGGATCGGTCTCCGCGGGCTGGCCGCGTTCGACCCGCGACATGTACGAACCGCCGACGTACTTGACCGCCATGCCGGCCGCGATGGCGTACTGCTGCACCATGGTGTCCATGGCACGCCGCAGCGCGGTCAGGTCGCCCGACTTCCCGACGACGCGGTTCTCGAACGCCGGGTCGCGCCAAGTCCTGGCGAGGAACGCGGTGCGGTCCCTGGCGAACTGCAGCGGATCGCTGCCGAGGTCGTAGATGTTCGAGCGCGGGTCGGGTGCGTCGGCTGGGTAGGTGTCCTCGTCGGTCGAGTACTCGTGACCGGCGGCCAGCGATTCGTCCGCGATCTTGCGTGCGAACGCGTAGTCGGCGTCCGGTGTGGCAGCACCGCTCGGAGTGTAACCGTAGCGGATCGCCCACCTGTCGTAGGTTCCCGACGTGGTCGTGTACCAGTCGCCCTGCTTCCGGCGGGCGTAGTCGACGTTCGGGCTCGGGTACTCCATGACGGACGAATACAGGCCGTTCGCCTGCGTGAACGCGATATCCTGCAGCTTGTCGGCGGGCGTGCTCGTGCTGGAGCGGAAGTTGTGCCGCAGGCCGAGCGCGTGCCCGACCTCGTGCATCACGGCCCACTCGACCGCCGTCTTCAAGAACGCATCGGGCACCGGGCTGCCGGGCTCGAGCGTGCCGTCCATGAGCAGCGCCAAGTGCTGCACCGCGCCGGCGTCGGCGAGCGCGTCGCCCGCCATGCACAGCCGGTCGAGCTTCAGGTTGGCCGGCAGGCCCTCGAGCGCGAACTGCGGCAGCGCGCTCTTGGCGATGGCCTCGGGGCCGGCGAAGCGCCGGTAGGAGTTGGCGTAGTTCTGGAACATGCTGGCTTCGAACAGGATGTCGGAGTCGAAGATCTGGCCCGTGCGCGGATCGACGCGGGACGGCCCGATCGCGCCGAAGCTCGGCTCATGCGACGTGATCCAGCGGATCGTGCTGTAACGCACGTCCTCGGGATCCCAGTCGGGATCGTCCTTGGGCGGGTCCTTGGCGAGGATGGCGTTCTTGAAACCGGCGAGCTCGAACGCCGCCTGCCACTTCTCGATGCCTTCCTTCACCCAGGGCCGGAACTTGTCCGGCACGGTCCAGTCGACGTAGTACACGATCGGCGTGACCGGCTCCGAGAGCGCGGCCGCCGGATCCTTCTTCTCGAGCCGCCAGCGGTGGACGTTGCGCAGCCAGAAATTCTCCTTGTCGTCACGCCCGAAGTCCTTGGTCGCATCGAGGAAGAAGCCGACACGATTGTCGGCCCAGCGCGGCGGCATGGGCTGCGCTGGCAGGCGCGTGAACGAGTAGTGCACGCCGACCGGGATGTAACGATTGTCGGGCACCGCTTCGAGCGACAGCCGTGAGCGGTCAAGCGGCGAGAACGTCAGTGTGGCCTCGATCTCGGTATTGTCCGGAAACGTCTTCAGGCTGCCGAGCATGGAGCGCTCTTTGTCGAATCGCACCGCCACGCCGCCGAACGCACCCTTCAGGTTCTCGCTCAGGTCCGTGACATCCGACAACAACAGCGCTCCGAGGTCGATGAGCACGGCCTTCGCTGAATCCTGCTCGCTTTCGATCTTGAACGACTGCACGATCGAGTTGGCGATCGACAGTTCGCGTGCCTTGTCGATCGGCGTGCCCTTGGGCGAGGTGAACTGCGTGTTCACCTGCACCAGCAGGATACGGTCGCCGTGGCGCTCCCACTGCAGCATGCGGTCGTCCAGTGGCAGGCCGCCGAGCGTGAAGTTGGAGCCGATGCCGCGCGCCACACTCACGACATACAGGAACGGCTGGTCCAGTTGCTCCTTGGCGATCTCAAGGTAGATGTTGTCGCGCTTCTTCCACAGCGTGAAGAAGCCTTTCTTGTGCTCGGCATCCTTCGTGAGCTTGGACCACTCGGCGAACGGTTTGTCGCCGGCACCGGGAGCAGCGGCGGCACCGGCCGCTGTTGGCGCGCCGGGATTGCCCTTGCCCTTGGGCTTGTCGGCGGCGGACGCGGTCGAGGCGACCAGCGCCAGCGCCACCAGCAGGAGCAGACGATCCAGGACTCGGAATCGCATGGTGTGAGGAACTCCTCCGGGCGGCCGTGTTGTCCGCCACGGGTCGGGTGAGGTTCGCCATGCTCCCGGTCGGGGGCACGGTAGGGAACAGGGAGCGCACGTTCGCGCGCGGAGCCTGAGGTGCGGAGTAAGTTAGGGCACCGGCCGGGTGCGCGGAACGTGGCCGCGACGGGCGCGGCATTCGCCCGTACGGGCGGGCGGCCCCAGCCGCCGGCGAGCGCACGTGCCCGCATCGGTGTGCGGGTCGGGACCCAGAGTTGCGTCCCATGAGTCGTGCAAATGCTTCGAGGGCCTTCGTCGCCGCCGGCTGCGTGGCTGTTCCTCGACACATCTCCCGGCTACGACTTCGTCGTCGCGCTACGGTGCCGAACGAGGCTCAGCCCTTGGGCGTCGTCGAGATGAGCGCCAGCCCCGCGCGCCGGACGCGTGAGCGCCACACCAGATCGGCAAGACCCGCGGCGGCATAGAGCAGCACCAGCGGTTCCGCCGGCACACGCAGGCGCAGCGAGCCCCAGAACACCAGCGAGCCGAGCGTGAACATCGCGATGATCCAGAGCGGCAGCAGTTGGAAGTGCCGTCTCGACCAGCGAATGGTGCGATACAGTCCCCATAGCGCCAGCGGCAGCGTGACCAGCGACCAGAGCAGCAGTGGGTCGGCCGCCCCCAGCAGCCGGTCAGGCAGCGAGCCCGCGCGATACCAGCGCCCCGTGCTCGGCGTCATGGCTCGGAGCCGCCAGAAGCGCGTGAACTTGATCCACGCCATCTCGGGCAACTGTCGCCAGCGCGACAGCCCGAACGCGATGGCTTCCTCGCTCGCCATGCGGTCGACCTCGAGCTCGGAGTGCCCCTTGAAGCGTGTCGCCCAGGGCTCCTGATCGGCCGTGCTGATGGCGTTGCCGCGCAGCGCGGGGTCGTCCCAGACGCGCGCGTTGTTGGCGTCCAGCAGCGTGCGTCCGCCCCCGGTCGTGATGGGCACGAAGTCGTGCAGCACGATCAGGTTCCGCACGGTCCAGGGCGCGATCGTGAGCACCACGCCCAGCGCCAGCGCGCCGACCTGCTTCCAGCGCACCTGCGGCTTCAGCATGAGCCCGAGCGGCGCCCACGCCCACAGCGCGACCACGACCGGCAGCGGCAGCGCGGTGGGCCGCGTGAGCGAGGCCAGCCCCCACAGCACGCCGGCGCGGAACGCCTGCGTGGCACGCGGCTTCTTGAGCCATTCGACGCTGGCGACCAGCGAGCCCAGCACCATGACGCAGAACAGGCTCTCGGTGAGCAGATAGCCCGAGAAGAAGATGAGCAGCGGATGGAACACCGCCAGCCAGCCCGCGGCACGCCCCACGCCGGGGCCGAACATGTGGCGGCCGAGCGAGCGCGTCAGCACCGGGACCAGGGCGCCGATGACGCACTGCAACAGCAGTGCGGCGAAGTACACGTGCCCCGTGGCGCGGTAGAGCAGGCTGACGAGCCATGGCAGGAGCGGCGCCTTGGCGGTGGGGTAGAGCGCGACCTCGCCCTGCAACTGGAATCCCATCCCGCGCGCCAGATTCCACGCGATCTGGTCGTACGAGATCGAGTCCGACGACGCCTGCGCGTCCAGGTGGTGCACGGCCAACACGTAGCCGGCCCGCAGCACGAGGGCCACGAAGAACAGCGCCAGCACTTCGCCGGAGGGCATCGGCAGCCGGGTTCGGCCGCTGCGTTTCCGCCCCATGGGCATCTCGGCTGCGCGCTGGATCATGCTCATATGGTATCAGGCGCGCCCCGCTGCGACGCAAGGACCACCCGCGCGCGGGCCGCCGGGACGGTCGCACGGGTTCGGTAGCGCTGTCCGGCTGCGGGCCAGCGAGCAAGCTGCCCGCTGTGGCGAGGGGCACGCGTGCGCCATGCAAGGGGTGGTGCCCGCTCGTGCGACCCGGCCGGAGCAGGGTGCGAGGCCGCAACTCGAACTCGCGCAGCGGAAAGCACGAACGTGGCCGGCATGCAAAGCCGCTGGCTTGTGGTTTGCTCTGCTGTTCCAGCGAGCAACGCGGTTCGTTGACCCGTGCGGCACGGAAGCGTGCCTCACGGGGGTACGGCGGCCGGGCTCGAGGAAGGAGTCCTTAGAGATGGATCATTACATCCCCAAACGGCGCATCTCGGTCACGTACTGGAGCGCCGACCACGACGGGGCGGCCCACGGCCAGATCTTTCTCGACCTCGACCCGTCAGGCAGCCGTCACCAGACGATCCTCGCCAAGCTCAACTCACCGTCGCGATTCTTGACTGTGGCATCCGGTTCGGACGGCCGGATCGAGCTCGTCAGTCGCGTGCGATTGCTGAGGCTCGTGCCGGGTCCGGACGTGCTGCAGAGCGACGTGTTCACGCGCGGCTTCGTGCCGTCGCGTGAGGAGGACGCAGAAGTATGGCTGACCGACGGCAGTTCGGTTTCAGGACGCGTCTGGATGCCTCTGGATCGTCCCTCGCAGCGGGTCTCCGACTTCATGAATCAACGAGGTCAGGAATTCTTCGTGATGCTGCGGGGCCGCGAAGTGCAATTGGTGAACGCGGTGGCGGTGGCGAGAATGGTGGTGCAGGAAAGCGCCGGCGCACCCCTCACAACCCTCGATGCCCGGATGTTGGAAGCGGTCTCGTCGCCGTAGTCCGTTAGCGGCGGCGCCCCGCGGGCGCCAAGGTGGCCCGCCTTCGAGCGGGCGAAGCGAGTCGAGAGGGACTCGCATGAACCGGCGATCGGGCCTCGGCCCGGTCGCCGGTCGCTTTTTGCGGGCGTGCGCGCGAAGGCACGATCGGCGACGCGGCATCGGGAGGCGACGCGCTACCGACGGTGCTCCCAAGGCGTTCGGCGAGCCATGCCGCGAGCTGGGAATACGGCCTTGGTATTCGCCGACCAGTTCCGTAGCCAACGCATTCACAGTGTGTTGCGATGAAACTACAAACGACTGAAAATATGCCATTGACCGCGCATGCACAGGTCACTAGTTTCCGTTTCGCATTTGTCTCCTGATAGGAACTGCCGGTTGTCATCAGCATGTCCACGCGCGACCCGCCGAACAAGCCCGTCAGAACGGGGTGGAACCATGAGTCGAGCACGCGCCAGTGCTCGCCTGGCGGCCACGACGCTGCTGGTCGTCCTGCGGCTGTCGGCGCACCCGACGCCGAGCGCAGCCCAGCCAGCACCGGATAGCCTTGCGGGTCATCGAGCAGACTGCGTCGACTTCAGGTCCGGTGAGACGTTCAGCATCGGCGCGCAGCACCTCTTGTTCGATGGTTCGGTCTCGACACAATGGAGCCCGGATGGCGCTCGCCTCTGCCTCGGGACCGCCAAGGAGATCGCGTCGGTCTCCGTGAGCGACGGCGCTGACGGTGCCGTGGTCGTGTGGGTCGACACGCGCAGCGGCGAGTCCGACCTGTACGCGCAGCGGCTCACCGCAGCGGGGAATGTGGTAGCGGGCTGGCCGGCGGATGGTGTGGCCCTGTGTCTGGCCCCGGGGTTCCAGGACCGCGTCGCCGTGGCCTCGGACGGTGCTGGCGGAGCGATCGTCGTGTGGCAGGACTATCGCTCCGGCCCCAATGGCAAGATCTTCGCCCAGCGCGTGACCGGTGCAGGTGTGCTGGCGTGGCAGCCGGACGGCATCGCGGTGTCGGCCGATTCTAGCGATCAAGGTGCCCCGGCGTTGGCACCGGACGGAACGGGCGGCGCGCTCGTGGTCTGGCAGGACGCCCGCGCGGGAGACTACGACCTGCGCTGGGCGAGGTTGGCCGCGGAGGGCGCAGTCACGCCTGCGCCCGGCGGTGCTGCGCTCGTGACGGCACCGGGGGACCAGCGTCGGGTTCGTGTGGTCGCCGATGCGCCGGGTCACGTCATCGCCATCTGGGAGCAAGTCGGGCCCGCCGCGACCCGGCTCTGCGGGGCTGGGTTCGACATCGGCTCCCCAGTCGCGTTGGCGGCAGGCAGTTCCGGCCAGCCATTCGCGGCGTTTGCCGGCATCGACCCCGCACCCGCGCTCTGCGCTGCCACTGGCGGTGGCGCATGGGTCGCGTGGAGTCCGCGCGCGGCGGATCAGGGAGACATCCGGGTCCAGCGCCTTGGCAGCAGCGCGCTGGCTGCCTATGGCGACACCGGCATCGCGGTGTGCACGAAAGCTCACGAGCAGTATGGGCCAGAGCTGTGCAGCGATGGCGCGGGGGGTTGCATCGTCGTATGGGAGGACTACCGGAATGAGAACGCGGACATCTTCGCGCAGCGTTTCTCGGCCTCGGGCGCGCCGCTCTGGGCCCCGGGTGGCACGCCCGTCTGTATTCAAGCAGGGCTCCAGTACGAAGCGGCACTCAGACCCGATGGCAACGGCGGCGCGCTGATCACGTGGAACGACGCCGCGGTCACCTCGCGCGCCAGTTTCGCGCGGGCTCGACCGGTTCTCTCGGGTGCCCTGCCGCAGCTCGTCTCGGCCGAATCCGGGCCCGGCAGGGCTCATCTGGTCTGGCGAGGCGTCGAGGGCGATTCGGTGCGGTACTCGATCCAGCGGCGGACCGACGGGGAGGACTGGCGGACGTTGTCCACGGCAAGGCTCGCGCAGGACGGCGTGCTGGTGTGTGAGGACCGCGAGGTGTTGCCAGGGGCGCAAGCGGTGTACCGGCTGGCGGTCGTGACTCGCAACGCGCTGGTCGGGCTCGAAGAGGTCCACATCGAGATTCCGATGCCCATGCCCCTGACGCTGCGCTTCGCGCGCATGGAAGACCGCGGGCGGACGGTGCGGGTGAGCTACGTGCTCGAGACGCACGAGCGGGCCACTCTCGAACTGCTCGATGTGGCCGGCCGGCGCGTGCTCGTGCGCGACCTGGGTGCGCCCGGTGCGGGTGCGCACGAGGACCGCTTCGCGAGCTCCGCACTGCCCGCCGGCATCTACTTCGCACGGCTGCACCAGGCCCAGCAGACGCGAATCGCGCGTCTGGTGTTGACCCGTTAGGAGCCCGCCATGGCTACGTTCCGCCGTTACGCTCTCGGGCTCGGACTCGTCGCGATCGCACTCGTGGTGTGGGCCACTCGACAGTACGCCCAGAGCGGCCCTGCGAGCCTGTCGCGTGCACCGGTCCAACGCTTCGTGAATGGCCTGCCGGACTCCGCACTCGTGTGGGGCCCGAACACGTACACCAGCACCAACGCCACGGCTTGGACCTACACGGCGGGTACGCTCAACATCCCCAGCTTCAATGCTTCGAAGCGCTACTTCGTTCGGATCACGAACGGCGATACCACGAGCGGGGCCAATCGCGTCTCGCAGGCCAGCCTCACCATCGGCGGCAAGGAGTTCCTGAGTTCATCGGACATCACGACGAGCATCTCGGCGATGAACAAGGTCATCGAGGTCACGCAGGCGCAGTCCACGATCCAGGTGGGGGTGCTGGGCCCTGTGGGACGGTTCATCAAGGCTCGCATCTACGAGACGTCGGATCCGAGCTACGACCTGCACCTGACCAGCGGCGACATCACGGTCCCGAACGGCCTCAACCTGATCTCCGACAACTTCTCCAAGCCCGCGAATGCCTCCGGGCCCTGGACCGTGCGCGTGGTGAACGGGGATGGCACTGGCGTCAACGCCTGCACCAACGTGAAGGTGACCCTCAACGGTGTCGACGTGATCCCACTGGGGCTCGTGAACACCAGCAGCCTGACCGCCGTTCGGCAGGTGACGCTGCAGACCAACAACACGGTCACGCTGCGGCTCTACGGCGCCAGTGGCAACGCAACCTTGCACTGGACTGCCACGGATACGACCGCTCCGACCATCAACATCATCCGGCCCGTGGAGGCGTACGTCACGGATTCGGCGACCGTCGCAACGACTGCC
>JANMAX010000280.1:0-36276 GCA_031360075.1 bacterium
AGCGTTTCAAGGGTTCGGTCTACATCCTGAGCAAGGAGGAGGGCGGCCGTCACACGCCGTTCTTCAATGGCTACCGGCCGCAGTTCTACTTCCGGACGACGGACGTGACGGGTGTCGCGACGCTGCCGGAAGGGCGCGAGATGGTGATGCCGGGTGACAACGTGGACATGGTGGTGGAGCTGATCACGCCGATCGCGATGGAGAAAGAGCTGCGCTTCGCGATCCGTGAGGGCGGCCGCACGGTTGGTGCCGGCGTCGTCACCGAGATCGTCGAGTAAGGGGCCCCAATGCTTCAGAAGATCCGCATCAAACTCAAGTCCTACGATCACGCCACGCTGGATCAGTCGGCGGCGGAGATCGTGCGCACCGCGCGCCGTACGGGTGCGATCACGTCGGGCCCGGTGCCGTTGCCGACCCGCAAGACCGTCTACACCGTGCTGCGCAGCCCGCACGTGGACAAGAAGTCGCGTGAGCAGTTCGAGATCCGCATCCACAAGCGGCTGATCGACATCACGCGGTCCACGGGCCAGACCATGGAAGCACTCGAAAAGCTCGACATCCCGGCGGGTGTCGACATCGAGATCAAGACCTAGTTCCAGATCACGGTTACCCGCGCGAACCGCGGGTCCGGAGCGACGGCGTCAGGCCCGCGAGCGCGGGCACTGCATGTGCGCCTCCGTGAAAGGACAACACTGAAATGATGGGACTCATCGGCAAGAAGATCGGAATGACGCAGCTCTTCGATGAGAAGGGCGACGTCATCCCGGTGACCGTCATCGAGACGGGACCGTGCACCGTCACGGAGATCCGGACCCGCGAGCGCGACGGCTACACCGCGCTGCAGATCGGGTTCGGCACGAACAAGGAAAGCCGCTTCACGAAGCCCGTCCTGGGCCAGTTCAAGAAGCGCAACCTGCCCGCGTCGCGCCACCTGCGCGAGTTCCGCGTTGGCGACGTCTCCGGCTTCACGGTCGGCCAGACGCTCAACGCGGACGTGTTCGCGAAGGGCGAGTTCATCGACGTCGAGGGCACGACGAAGGGCCGCGGCTTCGCGGGCGTCATCAAGCGCCACGGCTTCAAGGCCGGCACTGCATCGCACGGCCCGACGTTCGGTCGCGAGCCCGGTTCCATCGGCTCGTCGGCCTACCCGTCGCGCGTCATCAAGGGCAAGAAGCTGCCCGGCCGTATGGGCGGCAAGTCTCTCACGATCAAGAATCTCATGGTCGCCGGTGTGGATGCAGAGCAGCACTACATCCTCGTGCGGGGAGCGATCCCCGGCCCGCCGAACGGCCTCGTCTACGTTCTCAAGCGGGGCTGATGACCATGAACGCGAAGCTCTACGCACTCGACGGCAGCGAGAAGGGCACCACGGTCCTGCCGGACGAGTTGTTCTCCCAGCCGGTGCATGAGCACCTGATCTGGCTCTCGGTGAAGCGCTACCTCGGTAACCAGCGCCAGGGTACGGCGATGGTGAAGAGCAAAGGCCTCGTCTCGGGCGGCGGCAGGAAGCCGTTCAAGCAGAAGGGCACGGGTAACGCTCGCCAGGGCTCCAATACGTCTCCGCTCATGCCGGGTGGCGGTCGCGCCTTCGGTCCGAAGCCGCACAGCCATCGCACCGAGATGCCGAAGCAGCAGCGCCGTGCGGCGCTTGTTTCGGCACTGTCGCTGCGTGCCGGTGAGAGTGCGGTCAGCGTCATCGAGGGGATCGCGGTCGACGCGGCCCCGAAGACGGCGCGGGTCGCGATCGTCATGAAGAAGATCGGCCTCACGGGCAAGAAGACTCTGCTCGTGGTCGGCCAGCAGAACGACGTGGTGTGGAAGTCGGTCCGCAATCTTCGGAACGTCCACACGACGCTCGCGCACCAGCTGAATGTCTATGACCTGCTCGATTGCGAACAGCTCTTGCTCACGCAGGATGGACTCGCGCGGGTGAAGGAGGTCTTCGCGCAATGAGCAACGATCCGCGTTCGATCATCCGCAAGGTGCTCATCACTGAGAAGGGCACCATGATGCGAGAGATTCATCAGCAGTACTTCTTCGAAGTGGCGCGCAGCGCGAACAAGATTGAGATCAAGCGTGCCGTCGAGTCGGTTTTCAACGTGAAGGTGGATTCGGTCCAGACGATGCAGGTGCGCGGCAAGGCCAAGCGGCAGGGACGCTGGGTCGGACGGCGCAACGACTGGAAGAAGGCCATCGTGACGCTCAAGCCCGATCAGAAGATCGAGCTGTTCGAGCAGATCTGACGACGAGGAACGATCCATGGGTCTGAAGAAGTTCCGCCCGATCACTCCGACGCTCCGGCATACGGTCATGCCGGACTACAAGGAGCTGACGCGTTCGCGGCCGGTGAGGTCGCTGACTGAGCGCCTGTACAAGACGGGTGGCCGTGACAACAACGGCCATGTGTCCATGCGCTGGATCAGTGGTGGCCACAAGCAGCGCTATCGCATTGTCGACTTCCGCCGTGACAAGGACGGTATCGCCGCGCGCGTCGCGAGCATCGAGTACGATCCAAACCGTTCTGCCCGTATCGCGCTGCTCAACTACCTGGACGGCGAACGCCGCTACATCGTGGCGCCCGACGGCCTCAAGGTGGGCGACCGCGTCATGTCGGGAGCCACGGCCGAGATCGCGACCGGCAACTGTCTCCACCTTCGCCACATCCCGGTGGGCACGAACATCCACAACGTCGAGTTGTACCCGGGCCGGAGCTCGCGCATCGCGCGTTCGGCCGGCGCCTTCTGCCAGCTGATGGCGAAGGAAGGCGACTACGCTCAGCTGCGTCTGCCGTCCGGTGAGGTGCGCAAGTTCCACATCAACTGCCGCGCCGTCGTCGGCCAGGTGGGCAACCTCGATCATGAGAACGTCTCGCTCGGCAAGGCCGGCCGCAGCCGCTGGCTCGGTTATGCACCGTCCGTGCGTGGCGTCGCGATGAACCCCGTCGATCACCCGATGGGTGGTGGCGAGGGCAAGACCTCGGGCGGACGCCATCCGTGCTCGCCGTGGGGCAAGATCACCAAGGGCCTCAAGACCCGGCGGACCAAGTTGAGCGATTCGCTCATCGTGCGCCGCCGGAAGAAGTAAGGGAGCCGGACCACATGGCGCGTTCCATCAAGAAGGGGCCGTACGTCGTCGACTCCCTCGTACGGAAGATCGAGACGCTGAATCGGAGCGGGGAGAAGCGCGTGCTCAAGACCTGGGCCCGCCGCTGCACCGTGCTGCCGGAGTTCGTCGGGCACACGCTCGCCGTTCACAATGGCAACAAGTTCATCCCCATCTATGTGACCGAGAACATGGTGGGTCACAAGCTCGGTGAGTTCGTGCCGACGCGGGTCTTCCGCGGGCATACCGAGAAGGCCAAAACGGTCGATACGCCCGGGAAATGACCATGGAAGCCAAAGCCATTCAGCGTTATGTGCGCATCACTCCGCGCAAGTGCAACCAGGTACTGGACCTGATCCGCGGGATGTCCGTGGAGCAGGCGGATATCACGCTCCAATTCACCCCGAAGCTCGGTGCGCGCATCGTCAAGAAGGTGCTCAAGTCCGCGGTATCGAACGCGCTCCACGAGGGCAAGGTGCGCGCCGAGGACCTGTACGTGAAAGAAGCCGTTGTCGGCGCCGGACCGACCCTGAAGCGCTGGTTGCCGCGCGCGCAGGGCCGTGCCACGCCGCTCCTCAAGCGCACGAGCCACGTGTCGGTGACTGTGGCCACGAGGGAGTCGTAAGACCATGGGGCAGAAAACCAATCCGATCGGCTTGCGCTTGGGCATCGTCAAGACCTGGGATTCGCGCTGGTTCGCGAAGAAGGGTTTTGCCGAGCTGCTGAAAGAGGACCTGCTGATCAAGCGGTACCTCAAGAAGCGGCTGTACCAGGCGGGCATCAGCAAGATCATCATCGAGCGTAAGGGTGAGAAGATCACCATCGGCATTCGTACGGCGCGTCCGGGCCTGGTCATCGGCCGCAAGGGCGAGCAGGTCGACAAGCTCTCCGAGGAGATGAAGCAGCTCACCAAGAAGCAGGTGCAGCTGAACATCGAGGAGATCAAGCGTGCCGACCTCGACGCCCAGCTCGTTGCCGAGCACATCGCCAAGCAGTTGGAGCAGCGCGTGTCCTTCCGCCGTGCCATGAAGAAGGCCATCGCCTCCTCCATGCGCGCCGGCGCCCAGGGCATCCGTATCAACTGCACCGGCCGTCTTGGCGGTTCGGAGATGGCCCGTTTCGAGACCTATCGCGAGGGGCGCGTGCCCCTGCACACCCTGCGCGCGGACATCGACTTCGCCCGCGCGACCGCCAACACGGCCTATGGCACGTGTGGCGTGAAGGTGTGGATGTTCCACGGCGAAGTGCTGGAAAAGGCTGCGGTGCCGACACCGGCTCCCGCAGCTCGGTAGGAGATCCGACACCATGTTGATGCCGAAGCGAGTCAAGTACCGGAAAACGCACCGCGGCCGCATGAACGGCAAGGCCTATCGCGGCTCGAGCATCGCCTTTGGCGAGTTCGGACTGCAGGCCATGGCGCCGGCGTGGGTCACGAGCCGCCAGATCGAAGCGGCCCGAGTCGCCATCACGCGCATGATCAAGCGCGGCGGCAAGGTGTGGATCCGGATCTTCCCGGACAAGCCGGTCACGAAGAAGCCCGCTGAGACCCGAATGGGTAAGGGTAAGGGCGCGCCGGAGTTCTGGGTCGCCGTGGTGAAGCCCGGCCGCGTGCTGTTCGAGATCGAGGGCATCTCGCGCGAGCTCGCGAAGTCGGCGTTCCTGCTTGGCGCGTCCAAGCTGCCGATCAAGACGCGCTTCGTCGAGCGCCAGGAACTGGGAGGAGAGTGAACATGAGCACCCGCGAGAAGAGTGCTTCAGTCCGCGAGATGGGCCCGGACGAGATCCGTGCCCGTGTCGGTGAACTGCGCGAGGAGCTGTTCAACCTCCGCTTCCGGAACACGATGAAGCAGCTGGACAACCCGCTCAAGATCCGTGAGGGCCGCCGCCAGATGGCGCGTCTGCTCACGGTGCTGAAGGAGAAGGAGCGCGCCGGCCTGTAGGCCGCGCGCGATCCGGTAACGCCATGACAGACGCTACGACGGCAGTTCGCAGCCGCAGGAAGATCCGCACCGGCAAGGTGGTGAGCGATCGCATGGACAAGACGGTTGTCGTGTCCATCGAGCGCCTCGTGAAGCACACCACGGTGGGTCGCTACGTGCGGCGGCGGGAGAAGTTCAAGGTCCACGACGAGAAGAACGAGTGCAAGATCGGCGATACGATTCGCTTCATGGAGACCCGGCCCGTGTCCAAGGACAAGTGCTGGCGATTCGTGGAGTTCGTCGAGCGCGCGAAGTAGCCCGGGAGCGATGCCATGATCCAGTTGCGAACGATGGTCACCGTGGCGGACAACTCGGGAGCGAAGCGCGCCCAGTGCATCAAGGTCCTCGGCGGTCATCATCGGCGGTACGGACGTCTGGGCGACATCGTGGTCGTGTCCGTGAGGGATGCGATCCCGGGAGCCGCTGTGAAGAAGGGCGAAGTCGCGAAGGCAGTGGTCGTGCGCGCGGTGAAGGAAGTCCGTCGTAAGGACGGCTCCTACATCCGGTTCGACGAGAACGCGGTCGTCCTCATCAACAACGAGAAGGAGCCGCGCGGCACCCGCATCTTCGGGCCGGTGGCGAGGGAGCTGCGCGAGCGTCAGTTCATGAAGATCATCTCGCTCGCTCCGGAGGTGATCTGATGGGCCTGAAGATCCGCAAGGGCGACACCGTCATGGTGATCGCGGGTGACGACAAGGGGAAGACCGGTCGCGTGCTGGCGGTCGATGAGACCAAGAGCCGCGTCATCGTCGAGAAGGTCAACTTCGTGAAGCGTCACACGCGGGCCCGCAGCCAGAACCAGCAGAGCGGCATCATCGAGAAGGAAGCACCGCTGCATATCTCGAACGTCATGCTGTACGACCCGAAGGCGGGTCGTGGCGTGCGCGTCGGAGTGCGGGTGACGAAGGACGGTAAGCGCGAGCGGATCTCGCGCGCGACCGGGGACGCAATCAGCAAAGAGTAGCGGTGCGGAGCGCCTTCCGGCGCGACGGCAGACCTACATCAGGTTCAACGTTGGTCCCAGGCACCAGGGGTGAGGGACCCGACGGCAAGCACCCCTGGAGTGAGAACCATGGCTGACGAGAAGAAGAGCAAGAGTCAGGGTGCCAAGGCACCCAAGGAAGGCTCGAAGGGCGGGCGCGGCGGCATCGCGACCTCCTACGAGACCGCCACGGGCAAGCCGTCGGGGCCCAAGCAGAAGCCACGTGTCGCGACGCACTATCAAGAGAAGGTGCGACCGGCGCTCATGCAGAAGTTCGGCTACAAGAGCGTCATGCAGGCGCCACGCTTCGTGAAGATCGTGATCAACATGGGCGTGGGCGACGCGACCACTGACATCAAGAACATCGATATGGCGGCCAACGAGCTGGCACAGATCAGCGGCCAGAAGCCGTCGGTTCGCAAGGCCAAGAAGGCCATCTCGAACTTCAAGCTGCGCCAGGGCCTGCCCATCGGTTGCATGGTCACGCTGCGTGGCGCGCGGATGTACGAGTTCTTCGACCGCCTCGTGAACGTGGCGGCGCCGCGTATCCGTGACTTCCGCGGGCTGTCGCCGCGGTCGTTCGACGGGCGTGGCAACTACTCGGCCGGATTCAACGAGCAGATCATCTTCCCGGAGATCAACCTCGAGAAGGTCACGAAGGTCCGTGGGATGGATGTCACCATCGTCACGACCGCGAAGACCGACGAGGAAGGCCGGGAGCTGCTCAAGCTCATGAACATGCCGTTCCGCGTGCGTTAGGCGAGGGGGTACTTCGTGGCCAAGAAGTCGATCGTCGAGAAGTGGAAGCGGACCCCGAAGTTCAAGGTGCGCGGATACAACCGGTGCCACCGCTGTGGCCGGCCCCGCGCGTTCCTGCGGGACTTCGGAATGTGCCGTATCTGCTTCCGCGAGCTGGCGCTTTCGGGACAGATCCCGGGCGTCGTCAAGTCGAGCTGGTAGTGGTCGGGAGCGAGGCTCCCAAGGGTCGCGTCCCCTGTGGACGCACGAACCAGGCTGCAATGGGCACATGCCCCTTGGACGCTGGTTCACGGAGGTTCAATGTCGGTCAGTGATCCCGTGGCGGACTTCCTCACCTGCATCCGCAACGCCATCGGCGCGAAGCATCGCAAGCTGGATGTGCCGTCGTCGCGGCTGAAGCAGGAACTCGCCAAGGTGCTGTTGCGCGAGCGGTTCATCAACAACTTCAAGGTCATCGAGGACACCAAGCAGGGCGTCCTGCGCGTGTACCTCAAGTACACCGCCGACGACCAGTGCGTCATCACCGGTGTGAAGCGCTTGAGCAAACCCGGTCGCCGTGTCTACGTTCCCAAGACGCGCATCCCGCGTGTCATGGGCGGTCTCGGCTGCTCGGTCGTGTCCACGTCGCGCGGTCTCATGACCGACCGCGAGGCCCGCGAAGCGGGTCTTGGCGGCGAACTCGTCTGCCAGGTCTGGTAAGGGAGGGCATCGCAGATGTCGCGCGTCGGTAAGAAGCCCGTCCCGATCCCGTCCGGTGTCACCGTGACGATCGCTGATGGGTACGTGAAGGTGAAGGGACCGAAGGTCGAGCTGCAGCACATCGTGATGACCGGCACTTCCGTTGCCATCGAAGGCAATGAGGTCCAGGTCAGCGCGGAGAAGATCTCGCGTAATCCCGCGTTCGGCACCATGCGTGCCCAGATCGCGAACATGGTCACCGGCGTGACGACGGGTTTCTCCAAGACGCTCGAGATCGTCGGCACTGGATACCGTGCGAACATGGACGGCAAGAAGCTCGTGCTCCAGCTCGGCTTCTCGCATCCGGTCGAGTTCATGACACCGGAAGGCATCACGATCAAAGTCGAAACCCCCACGCGCCTCACCATCAGCGGCGCGAACAAGGCTCAGGTCGGTCAGGTGGCGGCGGACATCCGCGGCTATCGCCCGCCGGAGCCCTACAAGGGCAAGGGCGTGAAGTACGAAGGCGAGTACATCCGTCGTAAGGCCGGAAAGGCTGCGGGGTCGGCATAATGGCGAGCGGACAACACAATAAGTACGAGCGGCGGCAGATCCGTCGCTATCGCATCCGTAACAAGGTCACGGGTTCGGCGGCACGTCCGCGTCTGTCCGTGTTCCGCAGTTCGATCCACATCTATGCCCAGATCATCGACGACGCCAAGGGCGTCACGCTGGTCGCGGCCTCGAGCCGGGACGACGTCAAGTCGCTGCTCGAGGGCAAGGGCAAGGTCAGCATGAGCACGGCCGTCGGCAAGCTCCTCGCGCAGCGCGCGAAGGATGCGGGCGTCTCGGCGGTGGCTTTCGATCGCGGCGGCTACCTCTACCATGGGCGCGTCAAGGCGCTCGCCGACGGCGCTCGCGCCGGCGGTCTCAACTTCTAGGAGGCGCCGTCATGGCGGGACCCCAGCGGGAGCGGCGTCAGCCGCGTGAAGATCAGGCCAAGAGTGAGTTCCAGGAACGCGTCATCGTCGTGAATCGTTGCGCCAAGGTCGTCAAGGGTGGCCGCCGGTTCTCGTTCAACGCGATCGTGGCAATGGGCGACCAGAACGGACGCGTCGGTGTCGGCCTCGGCAAGGCGAATGAGGTCGCGGACGCCATCCGTAAGGCCGGTGAGTCGGCCAAGAAGAACATGTTCCAGGTGCCGGTCACGAAGAGCGGCTCGATTCCGCACATGATCATCGGTCACTTCGGGGCTGGCGAAGTGCTGCTCAAGCCGGCGTCGCCAGGTACCGGCGTCATCGCCGGCGCCGGCGTGCGTGCCGTACTTGAAGTGGCAGGCGTCCAGAACGTGCTCACGAAGTGCCTTGGCACGCGCAATCCGCACAACATGGTGAAGGCGACGATCGACGGCTTGAAGCGTCTGCGCCGCCCTTCGGACGTCGCGGCGATGCGCGGCCGGACGCTCGAAGAGATGTTCGGAAAGAGGGCTTAACGTGGCTAAGAAGCTGACGATCACGCAGACCAAGAGCGCGGGCGGTCACCCCGAGGACCAGCGTGCCACCGTGCGCGCCCTCGGCATCCGTCACATGCAGCAGACCGTCGTCCACAATGACACCCCCCAGATCCGGGGTATGGTGTTCAAGGTCCGCCACCTGGTCCAGGTGGAGGAGAACTGACGTCATGAGACTCGGAACGATCCGTCCCGCCGCTGGCGCGACGAAGGATACGAAGCGCTTGGGCAAGGGCGCAGGTAGTGGCCAGGGCGGTACGGCCGGCAAGGGCCACAAGGGCAAGAAGGCCCGCTCGGGAGGCGGTATCCCGGTGTGGTTCGAAGGCGGCCAGATGCCGATCCAGCGCCGTCTGCCCAAGCGTGGCTTCACCAACCCGACGCGAGTCGAGTACCAGGTCGTGAACGTGGGCAGGCTGGCCACGGCTGCGGCCGGTACGACCATCGACGCGGTCTGGCTCCGCGCGCAGCGGCTCGTGCGCCGGAATGGTCCCATCAAGCTGCTCGCGGGCGGCGAGCTCAAGGTGGCGCTCACCGTGAAGGTGGACGCTGCGAGCGACACTGCGCGCAAGGCCGTTGAGACGGCCGGTGGCAAGGTGGAAACCCCGAACCCGAAGGCCTGACCGGACCATGCTCGAGAAGCTCCGCACCATCTTCCAGGTACCTGAACTGCGGCGGCGTATCTTATTCACGCTGTCGTTGTTCGTGGTGTACCGGCTCGGTGAACACATGCCCACGCCCGGCGTCAATGCCGCGGCGCTGGCGGGTGCGTTCCGGAGTCAAGCGAACACGCTGTTCGGCCTTTACGACATGTTCGTGGGCGGCGCGTTCTCGCGGGCGACGGTGTTCGCACTGGGCATCATGCCGTACATCTCGGCGTCCATCATCCTGCAGCTCCTGGGCGCGGTGGTGCCGTACTTCGAGAAGCTCCGCAAGGAAGGCGAAGAGGGCCAGAAGAAGATCACGCAGTGGACGCGCTACGGCACGGTGCTGATCTCGATCGTGCAGTCGTACGCCTACAGCATCTTCCTCGTGAATCTCGGCACGTCGCAGGGTCTCACGGTCGTTCCCGATCCCGGTTTCGCGTTCTTCTTCTCGACCATCGTCACGCAGACGACGGGCACCATCCTCGTCATGTGGCTGGGTGAGAAGATCACCGAGTTCGGCATCGGCAACGGCATCTCGCTCATCATCTTCGTGAACATCATCGGCGGCATGCCGAACCGCATCATGCAGGCCGTCGACAGCGTGCGCGCCGGCAGCCTCGGCGTCATCCAGATCGTCCTGATCATGGCCATCATGGTGGCGGTGATCGCCGCGGTCATCATCATGACGCAGGCGACGCGCAAGATCCCGGTCCAGTACGCGAAGCGCATGGTCGGCCGCAAGATGATCGGCGGTCAGAGCACGCACATCCCGCTGCGCGTCAACACGGCGGGCGTGATCCCGATCATCTTCGCATCCAGCATCATGATCCTGCCCACGACGGTTGCCGGCTTCGTGCCGCCCGACAGTCCGCTGGCGGGACTGTCGCAGTGGTTCAACCCGTACGGCGTGCTCTACAACGTCCTGTACGCGGTCATCATCATCTTCTTCACGTACTTCTATACCGCCGTCGTGCTGAACCCGAACGACCTGGCGGAGAACATGAGGAAGTCCAGCGGCTTCATCCCGGGAATCCGGCCGGGCCGCCATACGGCGGAGTACATCGATCGAGTATTGTCGCGCATCACGCTCCCTGGCGCGTTCTTCCTCGCTGCCGTGGCGGTGTTGCCGGACGTGATCATCGCTTGGTTCAAGGTTCCGGCGCTCGGTTTCGGCGGAACCAGTGTGCTCATCGTGGTGGGTGTCGCGCTCGACACCCTGCAGCAGGTCGAGTCGCACCTGCTCATGCGCCACTACGAAGGGTTCGTGAAGCGTGGCCGCATTCGCGGCCGGTCGCGGATGTGATATGCAAGTGGTGCTGCTGGGACCGCCCGGTGTGGGTAAGGGAACCCAGGGGCGCCGGCTCGCGAGTGATCGCGGGTGGGCTCTGATCTCCACGGGTGAGATCCTGCGCGACGCAATCGCGCGGGGGACGCCACTGGGGAATGAAGCGAAAAAGTTGATGGACCATGGACTGCTGGTGCCCGATCCCGTGATGATCGGGCTGGTTCGCGAACGTACGCTCGAGTCCGACGCCCGCGAGGGGTTCGTGCTCGACGGCTTCCCGCGGACCATCCCGCAGGCCGACGCGCTGGATGCGTTCCTGCAGGAACGTGGGCGGCCCGTGGGAGTGGTGGTGGCGCTCACGGCGCCGGATGAGGAGCTGGTTCGACGTTTGAGTGCAAGATGGGAATGTCCGGTTTGCCGTCGCGTCTATAATGCGATCAGTGCCCCGTCCAGGGACGGCCGTCATTGTGACGACCATCCCCAGACGGCGCTGCACCAGCGGGTCGATGACACTGTGGAAACGGTGAAACGGCGCCTGGAGGTGTACCGGAGGCAGACCGCCCCGCTCGTGGATCACTACCGCGGGCTGGGCAAGATGAAGGAAGTGGTCGGGACCGGACCGTTGGATCAGGTGTACGGCGCGCTCGTCGCTGCCGTCCCGGACTGACGGGGTGGGACACGCCCACGAACAGGAACCGATCGAAGGGATCCGGGCAGCGGCGCAGATTGTCGCCCGGGTGCTGGGGGAGATGGGCCGGGCGGTGCGCCCGGGCATCACGACCGCCGAGCTGGATCGTCTCGCGGAGACGATCATCCGCGACTGTGGCGCGCGGCCGGCGTTCAAAGGGTACCGCGGCTTTCCCGCTTCGATCTGTCCGTCAGTGAATGAAGAAGTGGTCCATGGCATCCCCGGCAAGAGGGCGCTTGAGGAAGGCGACATCATCGGGGTCGACGTGGGAGCAGAGCTGAACGGTTGGTACGGAGATGCGGCGCGGACCTACGCGGTCGGCGCGGTATCCGAGGAAGCCAGCCGCCTCATGCGGGTGACTCAGGAAGCCCTTCATCTGGGGCTTCAGCAGGCCCGCGCGGGGAACCGGGTAGGGGACATCTCCAACGCGGTCCAGGTGCACGTCGAGCAGAACGGATTCTCGATCGTTCGCGATCTCGTCGGGCACGGTATCGGACGCGAGATGCACGAAGAACCGGCGATCCCCAACTTCGGGCCGCCGGGCAGGGGGCCGCGGTTGGTCACCGGGCAGGTGCTGGCGATCGAACCGATGGTGAATATCGGCGGGTACGCGGTCGTCACGCGGCCCGACGGTTGGACGGTGGCGACGAAGGATGGCCGGTGGTCGGCGCACTTCGAGCACACCGTGGCAGTGGGTCCAGAAGGCCCCGAGATTCTCTCGGTCCTCCCGGGCGAGCTGTAGGAAAGGACTCGTTTGGCAAAAGAAGAGGGCATCCAGGTCGAAGGCACCGTGGTCGAGGCGCTCCCGAACGCGACGTTCCGCGTGGAGCTGGAGAATGGCCACCGGTTGCTGGCCCACATCTCGGGCAAGATGCGGATGCACTTCATCAAGATCCTGCCGGGGGACAAGGTGACGGTCGAGATGTCGCCGTACGACTTGTCTCGCGGCCGCATCGTCTATCGGTACAAGTAGTCCCGCCGCGGCGAAGGGAGAAGCGGTCATGAAGGTTCGCGCGTCCGTTAAGAAGATCTGCGAGCACTGCAAAGTGGTGCGTCGCAAGGGCGTTATTCGTGTGATCTGCAGCCGCAACCCGCGGCACAAGCAGCGTCAGGGCTGAGAGGAGAATAACGGTGGCACGCATCGCAGGCATCGATCTCCCGGTGGAGAAGCGCATCGAAGTCGCGCTGACCTACATCTTCGGCATCGGCCCCACCACGGCGAAACGCCTGCTCGAAAAAGCAGGTGTCAATCCGAACACCCGTGTGAAGGCGCTGAGTGACGAGGATGCCGGTAAACTGCGCAGCCTCATCGAGCGCGAGTGCAAGGTGGAGGGCGCGCTCCGTAGCGAGCACGCCATGAACATCAAGCGCCTCATGGACATCGGCGCTTACCGGGGCCTGCGTCATCGCCGCGGGCTGCCGGTGCACGGGCAGCGTACGAAGACGAACGCTCGGACGCGTAAGGGTCCGAAGAAGATGGCGGTCGGCGGCAAGAAGCCGAAGGCTGGCAAGAAGGGTTGACCGAGCGGGGCGCGTAGCGCCCGGCCAGGAGGTTTCGCGTGGCAGACGTCAAGAAGGCCAAGAAGCGCGACCGCAAAGTGGGCACCAATGGCGTGGCCCACGTGCAGGCGAGCTTCAACAACACGATCATCACCATCACCGACACCGACGGCAACGTGATCAGCTGGGCGAGCGCCGGCAAAGCCGGATTCAAGGGCTCGCGCAAGAGCACGCCGTTTGCGGCCCAGGTGGCTGCTGAAGCGACTGCGCGCGATGCCATCCACATGGGTCTCAAGCGCGTCGAGGTGTGGGTCAAGGGCCGCGGCGCCGGCCGCGAAGCAGCCATCCGGTCCGTGCGGGTCGCGGGGCTCGTGAGCTCCGCCATCAGGGACGTCACGCCTATCCCGCACAACGGCTGCCGCCCTCCCAAGCGGCGTCGCGTCTAGGAGAACCCGAGCATGGCGGTTTATCACGATGCACGTTGCCGGCTCTGCCGGCGTGAGGGTATGAAGCTGTTCCTCAAGGGCTCACGTTGTCTCACGGACAAGTGCGCCTTCGAACGACGCGGCTACGCCCCGGGCGAGCACGGCAAGAGCCGGCGCGCCAAGGAAACGAACTATGGTACGCAGCTGCGCGAGAAGCAGAAGGCTCGCCGCATCTACGGACTGCTCGAGCGCCAGTTCCGCCACACGTTCGCCAAGGCGAGCGAGGCGAAGGGCGTCACGGGCGAAGTGCTGCTGCAGATGCTGGAGCGGCGCATGGACAATGTCGTGTTCCGTCTGGGTCTGGCGGCGTCGCGCAGTGCGGCGCGTCAGATTGTCCGGCACGGACACTTCACGGTGAATGGCCGCAGCGTCGACATCCCTTCGTTCCAGGTTCGTCCTGGCGACGAGATTGCGGTTCGCGCCAAGAGCCGCGAGATGGTGGTGATCAAGAACTCGCTCGACTCCCGCAAGGGACAGGGCGTGCCGGACTGGCTCGAGTTGAATCCCGAGAAGATGGCGGGCCGGGTCCTACACGTGCCGTCGCGCGCCTCGATCGGCGTGCCGATCAACGAACAGCTGATCGTCGAGCTCTACTCGAAGTGACGATCGCCTTTCCAATACGGGAGGCTTGAAGATGAAGTGGAAGAATCTCCAGATGCCGAAGGGCCTGCAGGCCGACGCCGCCAACTCGGATCGGTACGGCAAGTTCACACTCGATCCGCTTGAGCGCGGTTTCGGCACGACGCTGGGCAACTCGCTGCGCCGAGTGCTGCTGTCGTCGTTGCAGGGCGCCGCGATCACGTCGGTGCGTATCGAGGGCGTGCTGCATGAGTTCTCGACGCTGCCGGGTGTCATCGAAGACGTTACCGAGATCGTGCTCAACCTGAAGCAGGTTCGCCTCAAGCTGTTCGGAGACGGCCCGAAGAAGGGCGTCTTCGAGATGCGCGGCAAGGGTGAAGTCCGTGCGGGCGACCTCCAGGTCGACGCCGAGATCGAGGTGCTGAACAAAGACCTCCACATCGCCACGCTGAACCGTGACGGCGATCTGCGCATGGAAGTCGAGATCAATGGCGGCCGCGGTTACGTCTCGGCCGACCAGCACTCGTCGACCGACAGGCCGATCGGAGTCATCCCGATCGACTCGCTGTTCTCGCCCGTGACGAAGGTCAACTACACGGTCGAGGCAACGCGTCTGGGTCAGCGCATCGACTACGACAAGCTGACGCTCGAGTTGTGGACGGACGGCAGCATCCTGCCGAACGATGCCGTCTCGATGTCGGCGAAGATCCTGCGCGACCACTTCAGCCTGCTCATCAGCTTCGAAGAGGAGCCGCAGCAGGAGGAAGAGGCGGCTGTCGACGAGGACAAGGTCCGCATCCGCAAGATGCTCGACAAGAGTGTCGAAGAGCTGGAGCTGTCGGTTCGTTCCAGCAACTGCCTGCGCGCTGCGGAGCTCAAGTCCATCGGCGAACTGGTGCAGAAGGGCGAGGCCGAGATGCTGAAGTTCCGCAACTTCGGCCGCAAGTCGCTCAAGGAGATCCAGGACATCCTCGCCGAGATGGGACTGCACTTCGGCATGGACGTGAGCCCGTACTACGATACGAAGCCTTCGGCGAGAGCCGAGGTCTGATCCCGGTCCGCACGCGGTGACGCGCGCGGAACCGGAGACGCCGAGGCGACGAGAGGACGAGCAGACCCATGAGACACCGTAAAGATCACCGCCGGCTGGGACGCAAGAGCGAGCACCGTCGCGCGCTGTTGCGCAACTTGGTGACGGCGCTGTTCCAGTACGAGCGCATCGAGACGACCGTGGCGAAGGCGAAGGAGACGCGCCGCTTCGCCGAGCGCATGATCACGTTCGGCAAGAAGGGCGATCTCGCCGCTCGCCGTCACGTGGCCGCCTACATCATGAAGCCGGAGATCGTCGCCAAGCTGTTCACGACGATCGCGCCGTGGTATGCGGAGCGCAACGGTGGTTACACGCGCATCGTGCGTATCGGTCGCCGTCTTGGTGATGCGGGCGAGACCGCCTACCTCGAGCTCGTGAAGTCCGAGGCGCAAAAGGAGCAGGATCAGGCTGCGCGCCAGGCGGTCGCCGAGGCCAAGGCCCTGGCTCAGGCAGGCGAGAAGCCCGAGAAGAAGAAGAAGGCCGAAGCCGAGGCCGAGGCTGCCGCTGCCGAGGACAAGCCGAAGCGCGGCAAGCAGAAAGCAGGTGCCGGCGTTGGCGGCGGCGGTGGCGGTGGCGCCAAGCGCCGCGGCGGACCGCGCAAGGTCGGTGGGGGCTGAGACTGGCTCTCCGGCAGGCCAAGCTGGTTCGCGACGCGGGCGGGAGGGACCACTTCCGCCCGCGTTCGCGCGTTCAGGGCTCCGCTGTTCTCGCGGGCCTCGGCGGAGTGCACGCCGCCGTCGCGCTGGTGCTGGTGTTGTTCGTCGGGCTGGTGCCCGCGGACCGCGTTCGCGCACAGGTCCCGGTCGTCCCCGAGGCTCCCGTGGCCGCGGCATCCCGGCCGGTCGACTACCTGTGGGTCCTGCGCACTTCGCTCGTGCGCGCGGAGGACATCCCGGTCGTCATCGAGCGCGCCAAGGCCATGGGGGTGAAGGGGCTGCTCGTGCAGGTCGTGGGCCGTGGCGACGCCTGGTACCGCTCCGACCGGCTGCCTGCGCCGGAGATCCTGCGTGGGAGTGGACGCGACCCATTGGGCGAACTGCTGCCGTTGGCGCACGCCGCCGGACTCGAGGTGCACGCCTGGGTCAATTGCTGCCTGGTGTGGTCGAGCCCGCAGCGGCCGCGCGATCCGCGGCACGTCCTGAACGCGCATCCCGAGTGGGTGGCCCGCATGGCCGACGGCCGTCCCATGACTCGGCTCACGCAGCGCCAGCGCGCACGGCTCCAGCTCGAGGGCGTGTTCCTGTCACCCGCGCATCCCGGCGTGCGGCGCTGGTTGGCGCAGAACGTCACCGAGTTGATCACCCGTTATCCGCTCGATGGCATCCATCTGGATTACATCCGCCAGCCCGGCGTCGCCATCGGCTTCGACCCGACGTCACGCGCGCGCTTCGCGCTGGAATCGGGTGCCGATCCGCTGACATTCCGCCGCCGGCCGGCGGCCGAGCGGGCGCGGCTGGAATCGGAATGGGCGGTGTTCCAGCAGGAACAGGTGACCGCCATCGTCCGCGCGGTGCGTGATTCACTGACCGCCGTCCGCCCCGGCACGCAGCTGAGCGCCGCCGTGCTCGCGGACACCACCGAAGCGCTGCGTGGCCGCAAACAGCCGTGGGTGCGCTGGATCCGCGATGGTCTGCTCGACCGGGCCTTCCTCATGTGCTACGCACCTTCGATTCCAGTCGTCCTCGCCCAGCTCGCCGCCGTCAGCGGCGGAGCGCGCGCGGACCGGCTCGTGCCCGGGATCGCCATCTACAACACGCCGCTGGCCACTGCGGCCGTGAAGCTGAAAGCCGCGCGAGCCCTCGGGTTCCCGTCGGTCGCACTGTATTCCTACGATTCGCTCTACGAACGCCCGGGGAGCTGGGAGCGCCTGCTCGCTTTCCTCGCCGCGCGTGATCCTTTGGAGGTCCACCCGTGAGCCCGCACACCGTCAAGCCCACCGCCGTCCGCGAGAACATGCGCAACATCGCGATCATCGCGCACGTCGATCACGGCAAGACCACGCTGGTCGATGCCATGCTGTGGCAGAGCGGCATCTTCCGTGAGAACCAGGAAGTCGCCGAACGCGTCATGGATTCGAATGACCTCGAACGCGAGAAGGGCATCACGATTCTCGCGAAGAACACGGCCATCCGCTTCGGGGACGTCAAGATCAACGTCGTCGACACGCCGGGTCACGCTGACTTCGGCGGCGAGGTCGAGCGCACGCTGAAGATGGTCGATGGCGTGCTGCTGCTGGTGGACGCCAGCGAGGGCCCGCTGCCGCAGACGCGCTTTGTCCTGCGCAAGGCGCTGGAACTGGGCTTGAAGCCGATCGTGGTCATCAACAAGATCGACCGCAAGGATGCGCGCCCGCAGGAAGTGCTGAACGAGATCTACGACCTGTTCATCGATCTTGACGCGCACGAGGACCAGCTGGACTTCCCGGTGCTCTATACCATCGCGCGCGAAGGCATCTGCCGGCTGACGCCGGACGGCGAGGACCACAAGCTGAAACCGTTGTTCGACGCCATCATCGAGACCATCCCGGCCCCGACGTACGACCCCACGATGCCGCTGCAGATGCTGATCCTGAACCTCGCCTACTCGGATTACGTCGGCCGGCTCGCGATCGGCCGTGTCATCAGCGGCGCCTTGAAGCCGCGGCAGGATGTCATGCTCGTTCGCCACGACGGCACACAGGTGAAGTCGAGGGTCACGAACCTGTACGTCTATGAGGGGCTCGAGCGCACCGAGGTGCAGGAGGCCCTGCCGGGCGAGATCGTCGCGCTCGCGGGTTTCTCCGAAGTGCACATCGGTGAGACCGTGACCGATCCCGAGGACCCGCGGCCGCTGCCTCCGGTGACCGTGGATGAGCCGACCGTGAACATGGTATTCAGCGTCAATGCCTCGCCGTTCGCCGGCACCGAAGGCAAGTACGTCACGTCCCGCAACCTGCGCGACCGGTTCGAGCGTGAACTGCTCACGAACGTCAGCCTCAAGGTCGAGCCGGGCGACACGCCGGACGCATTCGTGGTCTCGGGCCGGGGTGAACTGCAGATGGCCATCCTGATCGAGATGATGCGTCGCGAGGGCTTCGAACTGCTGGTCGGCAAGCCCGAGGTCATCACGCGCGTCGAGGAGGGCCGGAAGCAGGAGCCGATGGAACGCCTGGTCATCGACTGTCCCGAGGAGTTCGTGGGTGTGGTCACGCAGAAGATCGGCACTCGCCGCGGCCGCATGACGAACATGGTCAACCACGGCACCGGGCGAGTGCGGCTCGAGTTCCGCATCCCGGCGCGCGGGCTCATCGGCTTCCGCAGCCAGTTCCTCACCGACACGCGCGGCACGGGTCTTCTGAACCACTTGTTCGACGGTTGGGCGGACTGGCAGGGTGACATCCCGCACCGCACCACCGGTGCGCTGGTGGCCGACCGTCAGGGTATCGTGACGCCGTACGCGATCGAGCACGTCCAGGACCGCGGCGAGATCTTCGTCGAGCCGAACGACAAGGTCTATGAAGGCATGATCGTGGGTGAGAACTCGCGCGAACAGGACATGGACGTCAACATGGTCCGGCCGAAGAAGCTCACGAACATGCGTTCGCAGGGCGAGGACGGGGTGCGACTGGTGCCGAGCCGCAAGCTCTCGCTGGAACAGGCGCTGGAGTGGATTCGCGAGGACGAGCTGCTCGAGATCACGCCGACCTCGCTGCGGCTGCGCAAACGCGTCCTGCAGGCCAACATGCGGCCGCGCTACTGGCAGAGCCAGGGCGGCTGAGAAGCCCCTCTCGCGGCGTCCGGGGCCCCCACGGAAGGTACGGTCGAAGTCCGACCGTACCTCCCCCGGTGGCCCCGCTGTTTTTTTGCCTCACGTGACCCCCGTGGCGGCCGATGCTACCGGGGAGGTCCAGTCCGACGGCTGAGCACCCCCCCCCGACAGGATGCAGATGGATACCCCATCGAAGCCCGCGCAGGTTGCGCCGATGTCACCCCGATTCCGTGTGCCAGCGCATGCGGCTGCCGGTTCCGTGTCATCGTTCCTGCTGACCCGGGGTCTCGATGTGAAGCGCGAGGGCTTCCGCATCATCGCCGGCTTCGCACTGCTGGTGATGCTCGGCGTCGTCGCGCTCAATGTCACGCTGTGGCACAACGCCAGCCGCCGCATCGAGGCCGAATCCTGGGCGAGGCTCGAGGCCGCCACCGACGTGCGGCAGGCGGACATCGACCAGATGCTGCACGTGTTCCGGCGCGAGGCCGTGAGCATCAGCGCGGATCCGGCCGCCGTCGCCGCGGTCCGTTCGCTGGCGGCACTGCCCGACGCCGGCGCCCAGCACCGCGCGCTCGCCGGGCTCTATACGCGCGCGGGCGAGTTCGCTTTCGCCGATGTCATGGTGACCGATGCCGCGGGCAATCTGCTCGTGGCGATGCCCAGCGGTCGTCAGCAGCTCACGCGGCAGGACGTGCGGGCGGCACTGCAGGCGATCACCAGCGGTGTTCCCGCGTGGGCGGGCTTCGATGGGCCGAGCCTTGCCATCGCGGTGCCGGTCCTCGCCGCTGGCGCTCCCCCTCATGCCATCGTTCTGCATGGTGACGGCGGGACCACCATCTCCCCGTTGCTGCAGAACTGGCCGGGGTTCAGTGCCTCGAGTGGAGCTCACCTGGTGCGGGCCGACGGCGACGAGGTCGAACTCCTGACGCCAGAATCGGGCGGTCACGGTGAGGCCACCGGCAGCCGGCTGGCGATGTCCGACCCCGCGGCGATGGCCTCCGCCATGGCGGCGACGGGAGTCGCCTCGCACGTCGAACTTCCGGTGCGCGGTGAGCCGGTGTGGGCGGTCACAAGATCGCTCAAGAACGCGAACTGGGGACTGGTGGCGCAGGCGAGCCGCGCCGAGATGATGTCCGGCATGTCGTCGGCGCGCCAGACGCTCGTGTCGCTCGATCTCATCCTCGCGGGCGTGTTCTTCGCCCTCGTGCTCGTGTGGCGGCGGTCGTACACGGTCGGATTGGAGCGACGCGAGATCGAGATCACCGAACGGCACGCCCGGCGCCTGCAGTCCATCCTCGACACCGCATTCGATGCCATCTTCACGTTCGACCGTCTCGGGCACGTGCGCTCGGCAAACCGCGCCGCCGAGGCGCTCGTGGGTGTGCCGCTCTCGGCGCTCGAGCACCAGCCGATCCAGCGCATCCTGGTCTGGGGTGTGGCCGGCAAGCCCCTGGCGCTCCCGCAGACCGGCGCCGTGGTCGGCGGGCACGCACTCTCCAAGGATGGCGGCCGCATCCCGGTCGAGTTCTCGATGGGGCGTTCGGGTGAGGGGGACGAGCTGGTCTACACCGCGATCGTGCGCGACGTCCGCGACCGCGTCGAGGCCGAGCGCCGCATCCGCGAGTTCGCCGATGGGCTCGAACACTCCAACCGGCGGCTCGAGGAGATGAACGCACAGCTCGAGGAAGCTTCGCGCCTGAAGAGCGAGTTCCTCGCCAACACTTCGCACGAGTTGCGCACACCATTGAACGGCATGATCGGCTTCCTGCAGCTGGTGCTCGACGGCATGTGCGACTCGCGCGAGGAAGAGCAGGAGTTCCAGCGTCAGGCCCTGCAGTGTTCACGCCACCTGCTCGGGCTCATCAACGACGTGCTCGACATCGCCAAGATCGAAGCCGGCAAGCTGTCGCTCGACATCGGGCGTCTCGACCTTGAGCAGATGTTCGACGAGGTCTACACGCTCACGCATGTGCAGGCGGCCCAGAAGGGACTGACGCTCAAGTTCGAAGACCAGGTTCCGGAGGGTGTGGCGGCCCGGGGCGACTTCGGCAAGATCAAGCAGGTGCTCATCAACCTGATCGGCAACAGCCTCAAGTTCACGGCGAAGGGCGGCATCCGCGTGTGCGCCAGGGCGCATCCGGACCTGGGGCACCTTCTCATCGAGGTCGAGGACACCGGGATCGGGATCCCGGCCGAGCGCCAGAAGGCGGTATTCGAGAAGTTCGTGCAAGGCGACGGCAGCACGACCCGGCGGTTTGGCGGCACCGGCCTCGGACTGTCGATCTCGAAGAGCCTGATCGAGCTGATGGGCGGCATCATCGGCGTGCACAGCGACGGCGAGAGCCAGGGCACGAAGGTGTACTTCTCGCTTCCCCTGTGGCGCGATGCGTCCCACCCCGCCGCGCCCGCTCTGGAAGCCATCGCCGACCACGTCGAGGGCGCCACGGGCGACCCGCTCGTGCTCGTGGTCGAGGACGACCCCGTGTTCCGCCGCTTCGTCACTGCGGTGTTGCAGCGGGGCGGCTATCGAACGGTCGAGGCGGACCACGCCGAGGCTGGGTGGGAGGTCGTCCGCCGTCTGCGGCCCGCGGTGGTGCTATTGGACTACGCCCTGTCGTGCCATGAGGGCGCGTCGCTGCGCACGGGCTGGGACCTGGCCAAGCGCATGACCGGCGACCCGGAGACTCGGCACATCCCGGTGGTGTTCGTCACGGGCTTCGATGGTGAGTTGAAGCAGCGCCTGCAGTCCACGGCTTTCGCGCGCCGGCCCGAGCACTTGGTAAAACCCGTGGAGGCCAGCACGCTCCTCGCCCGGATCACCGAGCTGGCCGGCGTGCCGGAGGCGGGCCGGATCCTGCGCGTGCTGATGGCCGACGACGATCCCACCGTCGCCACGTACGTCCGCAAAGTGCTGGCACCCGACCGCTTCATTGTCGATGTCGCGACCAACGGTGAGGAATGCCTGCATCTGCTGCGACTCCAGGCCAACGCCTACGACATCCTGCTGCTCGATCTGATGATGCCCGAAGTCAGCGGCTATGACGTGCTGCGCGAGATGACGCTGGCCGGTCTGTGTCCCGACCTGCCGGTCATGGTGCTCACGAACTTCCCCGAGCCGCGCAACCTGGAGGAACGCCGCCTGCTCGAGCAGGGGCTGGTAGTCGACGTCATCGCCAAGAGCGCGGTGCACGACAGCCCGCAGTTGCTGCCCCACGTGCTCGACTGGCATCTCCAGGTGGCTCGCGGCGGGTCCGGGGTCGCGGACGAGCCGGCGGATCGGAGGGCGGCATGAGGCACGTGCTGGTGGTCGAGGACGACACCCACAACGCGACGCTGTTCCGCAAGATCCTCGAGAAGCGCGCCGGCGCTCAGGTCTCGCTCACCGAGGACCCGGCGGAGGTGCTGGAACTGGTGCGTTCCGGGAACCTGTCGCTCATCGTGCTGGATGTCTCGCTCCGGTGTTCGCATTGGCAGGGCCAGCCGGTCGGGGGGGTCGAGATCTGCCGGCTCATCCGGGCGGAATCACGCCGGCACATTCCCGTGCTCCTGGCGACCGCGCATGCCATGCGGGGTGATGCGGAGCGCCTGCTGGCGGAAAGCGGCGCGGACCACTACGTCTCCAAGCCCATCGTGGACCACGCCCAGTTCGCGGAACTGGCGATCGGCATGATGGAGCGTGCCGCGTGAAGTCGAACGCCGAGATCAAGGTCCTTATCGTCGAGGACGACCCGTTCTTCCAGCGCGTGCTCCTGAAACGCATGGCCGCGGAGGGCTATCAGGTGCAGGCGGCCTGCGACGGCCGCGAAGGCATGAAGGCCATCGTGACGTTCGAGCCGGACCTGGTGATCTCGGACTGGATGATGCCGCAGGTCGACGGGCTCGAGCTGTGTCAGTCGGTGAAGACCGGACTCGGGGCCGCGGCGCCTTACTTCATCCTGCTTACCGCCAAGGGCGAGATCAGCGATAAGCTGCTCGCGCTGGATACCGGTGCGGACGACTATCTGGTGAAGCCCTGCGACCAGGGCGAACTCATGGCGCGTATCCGCGCCGGCCTGCGGATCGTGCTCCTGACGCAGCAGCTGCGGAAGGCCGTGGTCGAATTGAGACAGTTGCAGGCTGACGTGAAGCGCGTGCGTGTGGAGCTCGGCGCTCGTGGCATCGCGTGGCCCGAGGTGCCGGGCGCGCAGGATGCACCCGATGGCACGCGGAACGGCGGCGATCGCGCCGCCTGACGTGCCCGTTGGGCACAACCCGTGCGAGGGTGCCTGGCGTTGGTGCGATCGCTGCCCGTGGTTTCCATCGCCCCGCCCGCGCAAGGTAGGCTGCCGGTGCGCCGCACTCTCGCGGCGTGACGCGACCCGGGCTGCGCGTGATTCCTGTGCCCGAGACGGAGTGCGATCGCATGCGTATCCTCCTGCTTGGTGCAGCGGGCCTCCTGAGCGGTGCGGCGCGTGAGGCGTTCCTGGCCGCGGGCCACGACGTCACGGTGCTGTCGCGCGGCGAGCGCGCCGTGCCTGCCCATGCGCGCCTGCGTTCGCTGCGGGCGGATCGCCGCGATGTGACCTCGCTCACCGCCGCTCTCGCGGGCGAGCGCTTCGATTTCACCGCCGACTTCCTGGCGTTCGATGCGGACGACGTCCTGCGCCTCTTAGCGGTACGCGGCTTCGCGCCGGGCCGGCTTGCGATGATCTCGACCGGGCAGGTGTATCTGGTCACCGCCGATCCGCGGCCGCCGTTCCGTGAAGCCGACGCCGACGCGCCCGTGATGCCCGAGCCCGAGCAGGGTTCGCGCGACTGGCACAACTGGGTGTACGGCATGGGCAAGCGCGCGGCCGAAGCGGTACTCGCTCGCGAGGGTGCGGCGCGCGACGTGCCCGTGCTCGCGCTGCGCCTGCCGGTCGTGCAGGGCGAAGCCGATGGTGGCAATTCCGCCCGGCTGTGGGCGTGGATCGAACGCTTGCGCGATGGCGGTCCGGTGCTGATGCCGGATGACGGCGTGCAGCCTGTGCGGTTCGTGTACGCCGGCGACGCCGCACAGGCCCTGCTGCAACTGGCGGATATGTCGGGCTGGCCCGTGGCACCCGCGCTCAACCTCGCGCAGCCCGACGAAGAGCCACTGCGGACGTTCGTCGAGCGCGTCGCGCGGCTGGCCGGTGTGAGCCCGCGGTTCGTGCCGGTGAGTGGCGAACAGTTGGTGCAGGCCGGGCTTGCCGACACGTGTGCGACCTACTGGGGGCGCTGGTGTTCGCGTCCCGATCCCTCGGCCGCGTTCGCAGCACTCGGGTTCCGCACGCGCGGGCCCGGGGACTATCTTCCGAGTGTGGTGCGCGCTCACCTGACGGGCCCGCCGGCGGAGTCCCACCCGGGTTACGCGCACCGGGCACACGAGCTGGCGCTGGTGGAACGCCTCGAGCGCTGAGCCACGGCGGCCCATGCGCCAGGTGGGGACCCGGAGGCCGCGGGGCACGCCAGCGCCGCCACCTTGACCCTTGTGCGGTAGGCGTTTAGTCTTTTCGGCCGCTGCTTGCCCCGGTCCGGCTGCGTACCGGGCCCGATTTCGTTCCTCGGTAGCTCAATGGTAGAGCATTCGGCTGTTAACCGAAGGGTTGTAGGTTCGAATCCTACCCGAGGAGCCAGTATCCGAACCCCCGCACCGGGCGACCGGCGCGGGGGTTCGGCTTGTCGAGCGGCGGCACCTGCCCGGGTGCGGGCTCAGTGCAGCGGGCCGGGCGCCGGCTTCTCGGCGCCCGGGTTCCCCGGGTCGCGCCGCGGCGCACGGATCAGCGACAGCATGACGCCCACCGCGAGGATGCCCGCCACCACGGCGAGCGACACGCCGACCGGCAGCTTGTACCACTCGGCCATCGCCATCTTCACGGCCACGAACATCAGCACGTAGGCGAGTGCCGGCCGCAGGTAGGTGAGCCGTTCGAGCAGGCCCGACAGGCAGAACGTCAGTGCGCGCAGCCCCAGCATGGCGAAGACGTTCGAAGTCAGCACCAGGAACGGGTCGCGCGTGATCGCGAAGATGGCGGGGATCGAATCGATCGCGAACACCAGGTCGGTGAGCTCGACCAGCACGAGCACGGTCATCATGGGCGTGGCCAGCCAGCGCCCGCCATCGCGCACCCAGAATGCGGCGCCGTGCCACACGGGCGTCGTCGGCACGAGGCGCTGGAACAAGCGGAACACCGGGTTCTTCTCGGGGTGCATGTCGTGGCCAGTGCTTCTCAGCAGCTTGATGCCGGTCACGAACAGGATCACGGCGAACACCCAGGTGAGCGCGTGGAAAGCCTCGAGCGCCGCCACCCCCGCGAACACGAACACGGTGCGCAGGAGGACCGCACCGACAACGCCCCAGAACAACAGCCGGTGCTGGAGCTGGGGCGGCACCGCGAACATCGAGAACAACACCAGGAACACGAAGACGTTGTCGACCGACAGCGCCTTCTCGATCAAGTACCCGGCCATGAACTCCGTGCCCGCGGTCGGGCCGAACTGCATCCACACGAAGGCGTTGAACGCCATGGCGAGGCCGATCCAGAACACGCTCCAGCCCGCGGCCTCGCGGAACGACATGGCGTGCGGCTTGCGGTGGAATACGCCGAGGTCCAGCGCGAGCAAGCCGGCGACGACGAGGGCGAACAGTGCCCAGTGGAGCGGACTGGCGACTGAGGTCAACGGGGGTTCCTCCGGAGGGATCGGGAAAGCGGTGACAGCGGGATGTTCGTCGCAAACGGCCATGAGGACCAGTTGAATGTTCATGCTCAAGACTTAGAGATAAGTTAAGCATTGAGCCGGTCCATGAAACGCGGCCCAGATGGAAACTTCGCTCGACATGGCCTAGCCTGGATGCCATGCGCACAGGAACAGTGGCCAGCTTGCTGGCAGGAGTCGCGGTGGCGGCGGGAGCGTTCGGCGCGCATGCGCTGCGGGACCGGCTCGACCCGGGCTCGCTGGCGACGTTCGAGACCGCCGCGCGCTATCAGCTGGTCCACGCACTCGCCGCGGCATTCGCGGCCGACCGCGCCACCCGAGATGGGGGGGCCGGCTCCGCGCGCGCCGCGACCGCGTTCCTCGTCGGCATCGCGCTGTTCTCGGGCAGCCTGTACGTGCTCGCGCTCGGCGGCCCGCGACTCGTGGGTGCCATCACGCCGGTCGGTGGCGTGGCGTTCATGACCGGCTGGGTCATGCTGGCCATGGGCTTCCGGCGTCACTGACAGCCCTGCCCCCGCGCGGCGGACCCCCTGCTCGTGAAACGGGCGCCCGGCCCACAGTCGGGATCGCCCCCAGCGGCGGGCCCGTGGGATTGTCCTTGATTCGTCAAGCCTCGCTCTGCCATGGTGTGCGTCGTTCCGGGCGCGAGCCTCGCTCGTCGCGCGACCCGGACGCCACTTCGGTTCCGCGCGGGCCGCGCGCGGATGCAGGGGCCGGTCACTTCGGTGACCGGCCCTTTGCGCATGCCGCGAGGGGGCGCGCGATTCCCGCGTCGCCGGCTCGCGTCCGGAGCCCGGCGCGCCACGCCGTGTGCGCATGGGGCTCGGATGGCCGCCAGCAGTGGTGTGCGGCGCGGCTCTGGCTGTGGCAATCTGCGCCCCATGACGAATCCGCCCGCTGACAAGGATGTCCTGGCGCTCGCGGAGCGTGCGTTGACGCGTGCCCGCGCGCCCCTCCGCAAGCTGCCCGCCCGGCTCGTGCTGGTCGATCCTGCCCAGCAGACCACGAGTCTCATCGAGGACGGCCGGGTGACGTTCACGGCGGCCATCTCGACGTCCGCCAAGGGCATCGGCGGCGAAGAGGGCTCCTACAGGACGCCGCCCGGCTGGCATCGCATCCACGCCCGCATCGGGGATGGCGCCGAACTGGGCGCGGTGTTCTCGAGCCGCGTGCCCACGGGCGATGTCTGGCGCGGGGAAGCGCGTGCTGAGGACCTGGTGCTGACGCGGATCCTGCAGTTGGACGGGTTGGAGTTCGGCATCAACAAAGGTCCGGGTTGCGACTCGCTTGAGCGCTACATCTACCTGCATGGCACGAATGCGCCTCAGCTGCTGGGCCAGGCCGTGTCGATCGGCTGCATCCGGCTCGAGAACACGCGCATGGTCGAGCTGTTCGATCGCGTGCGCGAGGGCGACCACGTGGTGATCGCCGACCCGGGCCATGACATGCCCGATCCGCGCGGTGCCGCACGGTTTCACTACGCCGGCGTGGGTGGCAGCGGCATGAGTGCGCTGGCGCAGTTCCAGGCCATGGTCGGCGGTCGGGCCAGCGGCAGCGACCGCGGCTTCGACAAGGGCGAGCGACCCGAGGCGCGCGCACAACTGGAGAGGCTGGGCGTGCAGGTGTGGCCGCAGGATGGCAGCGCCCTCGCCGGAGACTGCGGCGCGCTGGTGGTGAGCACCGCGGTGGAGGACTCCGTGCCCGATGTGGCGGCGGCCAAGGCGCGCGCGCTGCCGATCGTGCACCGCTCCGAGATGCTGGCGTACTGGGTGAGCGAGTTCACCTCCGTGGCGGTGTCCGGCACGAGTGGCAAGTCGACCACGACGGCCATGGTGTTCGAGATCCTGCGCGGTGCTGCACGCGATCCGTCGGTGATCACCGGCGGCGACCTGGTGACACTTCAGGAAGCGGGCTACTGGGGCAACGGCTGGGCGGGCAAGGGCCCGTTGGTGCTGGAGGCCGACGAGAGTGACGGTTCGCTGGTGCGCTATCAGCCGTCGGTGGCGGTGTGCCTGAACCTGTCCAGGGACCACAAGAGCGAGGACGAGGTCGCGGCCATGTTCCGCGTGCTGAAGCGCCGCACGCGCGACGCATTCGTGTGTGGCGAGGACGGCATCCCGGCCGACCTGCGCGACGGCGCGCTGGTGTTCGGCTTCGGCGACGGCGCGGCGGTGCGCGGCGCGGCGCTCGAACTGGGGCCGGCGTCGAGCCGGTTCCAGGTGGACGGCGTCGCGTTCACGCTGCCGGTGCCGGGCCGGCACAACGTCGAGAACGCGCTGGGTGCGATCGCGGCGTGCAAGGCGCTGGGCGTGGGCTACGCCGAGATGGTCGAGCCGCTGTCGCGGTTCCGGGGAGTGGCGCGACGCTTCCAGTCGTTGGGGACGGCACGCGGGGTCGAAGTGATCGACGACTTCGGCCACAACCCGGCCAAGATCGCGGCCTCGCTGGCCACGGCCCGGCTGCGCGCCAAGCGTGTGCTGGCGATCTACCAACCGCACGGCTACGGCCCGACGCGCTTCCTGCGCGACGGCTTCGTCGAGACGTTCGCCACCGACACCGCGCCCGGCGACCGCGTATGGCTGCTCGAGATCTTCTACGCCGGCGGCACCGCGACGCGCGACTTCTCGGCCGCCGACCTGGTGGCGGATATCGCCAAGCGCGGGCGCGAGGCCGAGTTCGCGCCGTCGCGCGACTGGCTCATCAAGCGCATCGCCGAAGTTGCGGTGCCGGGCGATGTCGTGCTGGTGATGGGCGCGCGCGATCCATCGTTGACCACGTTCGCGCGCGACATTCTCGCGGCGTTGCAGTCCGGAGCGTGACGATACCGCGGCGTGGGCTGGCGCTGGCGCTGGCGCTGGTCCTGGTGTCGGTGCTCGGCCCGGCACCGGTCCGGGCCGGGACGTCTGCCCCCGCGCCCGCACCGGCCACGGCGCCAGGGGCGAGCGCCCCGAACTTCGCCGGGCGCTGGCGGTTGGATCCCACTCGCAGCAAACTCGGCAAGAGCCGCCGTGTCCCCGTTTCGCGCGAGGATGTCATCGCGCTCGAAGGGCGGTGGCTGAGCGTGCAGTCCATGTCGGTCCGCGAGGGTGCTGACACGCTGCGTCTGGCGTATCGCTACTGCACCGATGGCGACGCCGTGAACAAGCTCATGGGCCAGGAAGTGAAGACGCGCGGTCACCGTGAGGGCGGCACGCAGCACTTCGACTCCGAGGCCAAGTTGTTGCTGATCTCGCTGCTCGTGGCCGAGCGCTGGACGCTGTCCGCGGATGGCCGAACGCTGACCATGGAGCGCGAGTCACGTTCACCGCTCGGCGAGGACAAGCAGGTCCTGCGCTTCGCCCGGGAGTAAGGCCGGGGGCATTCAACGAATCTGCGGCGGCCGCGGCGGCCACCAGCGAGACGGCCTGATGCAACGCACGCGACTCGTCACCGGCGCAAAGTGGTTCCCTCGACTTCGCGGTTTCGTTCGGAGTCACTGGGACAACTGTCGCCGGTGACAATTGGGCCGCAATGTTCGCAACGACTTGCGTGGTTGGCGACGAGACGGTGTTTGGATCGGTCACTGGGCGCACCGATTTCGGAACGTCGCGCCTGAGGAACTGGCGTGCGGGGACCAGCGCTACCTCAGGCCTTGCGCCTGTGCGTCGCTTGCGCCAACAGCGAGGCGACATTGTGCGGCCTCAGCTGCCTCGCCAGTCAGCGCCGCCGCCGGCAGCTTGGACGCGCGGCGGGGCCCGTGCACCTCAGGAAGGCTGTCGAACGAATGCTTTTTACGAAGCAGCTTCCAGATATTCGGCTTCGGACTCACCCCGGCGCCCGCGTGCGCTTCGGGGCTGCCGCGTCGACGGCCGTGGACGAATCACCGATAGCGAGTCACTTCGTCGCGAAGCGCTTCACCACGTAGTCGTCTAGCAGCTTCGCGAAGTCGTCGGCGATGGCGTCGCCCTTGAGCGTCACCGTGAGCTTGCCGTCCACGTAGACAGGGGCGCGCGGGTCTTCGCCCGTGCCGGGCAGCGAGATGCCGATGTCGGCGTGCTTGCTCTCGCCGGGGCCGTTCACCACGCAACCCATGACGGCCACATTCAGCTGTTCGACGCCGGGGTAGTGCTCGCGCCACATCGCGAGGCGCGACTGGATGTGGCCCGTGACGCGCGTCGCCAGTTCCTGGAAGAACGTGCTCGTGGTGCGCCCGCAACCCGGGCAGCTCGTGACCTGCGGGGCGAAGTGCCGCAAGCCCAGCGACTGCAGTACCTGCTGGCAGACGCGGACCTCCTCGGCGCGGTCGCCGCCCGGCGCGGGCGTGAGGCTGGTGCGGATGGTGTCTCCGATGCCCTCGAACAACAGCACCGAGAGCGCCGCCGTCGTGGCGACGATGCCCTTGGTGCCGAGCCCGGCCTCGGTCAGCCCCAGATGCAGCGGGTAGTCGCACGACGCGGCCAGCGCGCGGTAGACCTGGATCAGGTCGCGCACGTCGGAGACCTTCGCCGACAGGATGATCTTGTCGTGCGGCTGACCGGCGCGCTCGGCGAGTTCGGCCGAGCGCAGCGCGCTCTCGCGCATGGCCTCGAGCACCACTTCGCGGTCGGTGAGCGGTTCCGGCCGTTTGGAGTTTGCGTCCATGAGCGTGGTGAGCAGCGCGCGATCGAGCGAGCCCCAGTTGACGCCGATGCGCACCGGCTTGCCGTTGGCCACGGCGACATCGATCATGCGCTTGAAATTGTCGTCGTGTTTCTCGCCCACACCGACGTTGCCCGGGTTGATGCGGTACTTGTCGAGCAGGCGCGCGCACTCGGGGTATTCCGTGAGCAGCGTGTGGCCGTTGTAGTGGAAGTCGCCCACGATCGGCACGTTCACGCCCCGGTCGCGCAGGCGCTTCACCAGCTCGGGCACCGCGGCGGCGGCCTCGCGCGTGTTGACCGTGACGCGCACCAGCTCGCTGCCCGCGGCCGCCAGCAGCGCGCTCTGTTCGGCCGTGCCCGCGGCGTCCGCCGTGTCGGTGTTGGTCATGGACTGGACGACCACGGGGTATGCGCCACCCACCGGCACGTGGCCGACGTGGCACACCACGCTCTGACGGCGCTCCCGACGGCGCGTGTCCTCGATCTGGATGAGCGGCATGCAGCGAAGCTAGGGGTGCGGCAAAGCCGCGTCAACCGCGTTGCGGGCCGTTTCGGACTGGTCGCCGGCAACACGAACCCCCCGGCGCCGAAGCACCGGGGGGCGGTGGGGAGCGATCGCGGCCGGAGCCCCGAGCGATTTACCAGAGATAGATGTTGAAGCCGAGCTGCGTGAAGTTGTTGCCCGTGGTGCCCATGGACGTGAACTTCACCTTCGGCGTGCCGTCGTCCTCGAGCGAAGCCCAGGCCAGGCCGTGCGACGCCGTGTGACGCCGTGCGATTCCTTGTGCGAACCCCCCGGTCAGGTGGGCAAACGTCATCCAAGGCTGATTCACGATACAGCCATGCTGAATGTCAAAATGAGGGGTGAGCTGGATCGCCTAGCGCTTGTCTGAGTCCGGCCGCTTCCAACTGGAAGGCGGTCTGCTCTGGCCGATTTGCGTGGCAAGGGTGTCGTGAACTCAAGCGCGTTCGCCGCGAAGTAAGCCAACCGCCCGTTTGGTACGACGTAGGCATGGCGGGATTTCCAGAACCATAGGGTTGGTATGTTGCCCGAACTACACAGAGATCATGTCGGACAAGAGATAGATGTTCTCTGAAGAGAGGAACTGCCCGCAGTCCGTTCTGGTGCCAAGCGGCGCGCGAGTACTTGGGTATACCAAAGAGTGTCTTGCCCCAACATCCAGGAGCTAATACACATCACTCCGATGTGCGTTCATATCTCGGTTTATCAACGCGGTATCACTCAGCAAGGAGGACGGCGATGACCACGTGTCCCAAGTCGAGAATGATCCTGATTGCAGTCTGCGCAATCGGTGCGTTCTGTCTATTGACCCCTTCGCGGACAAGTGCGCAACAGCCAGTATGGAACATATCGCCGCGTGGCTTCATCGGAGGAACGACGGTGTACGTCGTTGGGGCTCTGAACAACACGCCGGACCCTGCGGGTGAGTTTGCCGTATACGTCACCAGCGCAAGCACTGGGCAGCCCGCCCCTGCCGGGCTGGCTGTCACCGCGACAATTCCCGCCGGCGGGGATGTGCACTTCTATGAGGCTAAGACGACCTGGTTTGATCCCGCCCTGGCTATCCATCATGTATGCCAACATGCCAATAGCGCTACAACGTCAGTCGGCCCGGATGGCTACGCCGTATTCAGGATCACTGGGTATGCCACACACGGGCCGGACTGCCACGGTGGTTCGGGATCCGACGGTACGATCTCCGTCGTGGGTGGGAATACTCAAATCCACTTCAATCCTGCGTGCTTCGATCACGACGGCCGTGGCGTTGGCATCAACGACCTGAGTCTCTTTCTTGGGGATTTGGGGTGCCTCGGTCAAGTAGCGCACGCGGACTATGACGCCAGCGGAACCGTTGGAGTCAACGACATGTCGATCTGGCTTTCAATCTATGGAGCAAACAACTCAAGCCAGGACCTTGTCTTCTACGCACCGTGTCCGTAGTTCATCGTCGGCGGTCCTTTGTCCTCTTGACGCCGCTGGCACACTCGGTGGGGCACTTCTCTGAAGCGGATGGGGTCAATCCGGTCCAGCGTGGATTCGAAGGGCGTGCTCGAGCGGAATGTCATGACCAGTCCTGTTCAGTGGTCGGGTGGAGAGGAGTCCAGAAGCGAACCGCATTTAGGGGAGCGCCCGTCACGATTCTCAACACAACCCCCCCGGCGCCGAAGCACCGGGGGGCTGTACGAACCACATCGCGGCGTGGGCGGCGAACGACTACCAGAGATAGATGTTGAATCCTAGCTGCGTGAAGTTGTTGCCAGTCGAGCCGATTGACGTGACCTTGAATGCAGGCGTGTCGTCGTTCTTGAGCGAGGCCCAGGCCAAGCCGTGCGACGCCGAGATGCTCAAGTTGTCGGCGAGCATCCATTCCGCCTCAAGCGTGCCCGAGAAGCCTGTCATCGTGTACTTGGTCGTAATTGTCGGGCTCCCCGTTTCGTCCTTGTCTTCAAGCGAACCCCACTGGAAGCCGGGGCGGAAGATCAAGTTCACCTTATCGAACTTCTTGACGACTATGGGTAGACCAATGTCGAACGAGAAACCAGTCCAGGTTTCCACGAGCGCGCCCTGCTCGGCCTTGAGCGAGTTGTAGCCGACGCCGAAGTCGGCGCCCACGGCATCGTTGAACCACTGGCGGCCACCCAAAGTCGGGCCGGACTTGGGGGCCAGAGGCTGGATGAATCCCAGAAAGTTGGACGTGGCCGACTCGCCGACGTGGAAGCCCAGACCGCCCTTCATGCCCTCGGCCGCCTGCGCCGAGAAGGCACCGAACAGCATCATCGCAGCAGCAGCCCATACGATCAGCTTCTTCAAAGTATCCCTCCTTGAGCGGGGTGGGGGATGATCCACCCCTGGGTGAACCGGCCGACGGGGCCGGATCACGACGGTATCGGGGCCTGAATCCCCCGCCCGTCGTTTCGAGCACCCCGGGTGGGCCCGGTGTGCTGGTCTGCTTCGCGGGACACTGCCCGCGCACTGAACCGCCGGGGAGACTAGATACGCACTCTCAGGGGGTCAAGCACCACGACTGCCCATATGAGCAACCCCCCGCGGCCGCGCCAACGGCGGACACCGCCGGGCGGGCAGTTGGGGTTATCGGCGCCTGCCGCAGGAGCTTCAGTGAAGTCTGGAGCCGCTCCAGAGCGGGTTCTCGACCGCTCTGGCGGCTGTCCTGGGCGCCCGCTCGCGGCTCAGCGAATCCAGCGCGCCCTGGAGCCGGCTCCGGTGATCGGCGAGCAGTGCCACGCGCGCCCGCGACCCGCCGTCCGGCGTTGCCGAGGCCAGCACGTCGTGCACGGCGATGGGCTCGGGCGCACGCACATGCACCACCCGCGGGGCGACCGCGACCGGGACGGTATTGTGGAGCGCGTTGCCGAACCCGCGCGTCAGCAGGCTCGAGCGCGTGCGTTTCAGCACCTCTGCAAGGCGTTCCTGGGTGAGCCGTGGGCGGTCATAGAGCGCGCGGTCGAAGCCCGCGAGGCGCACGAGCTCGAGCAGACAGCCGCGGTCGCGCCGCACGCCGTCGGGATCGGTGGTGGTGCGCTCGCGCATGGCCTTCCGGAGCTGGAACTGCGCCCGCGTCAGGTCGGGATCGAGCGCGCCATAGCGCTCCGCCAGCGTGCCGCGCAGCTCGTCGATCGCGCCGGCCTGCGCGGCGAAGTAATCGCCACCATCGTTCCCCGCGGCCAGCCTGGGTGCGGCGAGCCCCAGTCGTTCGCACTGGCGCACGAGCAGTGCTCGCATCAACGCCGCGAAGCGCTGCGCCAGCGCGCCGCGGCCCGGGGGCAGTGCCAGCCCGCGCTCGATGCGCGCGATCTCGCGCAGCAGGCCGGCGCTGGCATCGCCCGTGAATTCCAACTGCCAGACCACCGGCACGAGCCAGACGGGCCGGGGGTCGCCGCGTGCCTTCAGCCGGGCTGCGGCGTCCCACGCCATGTCGGCGATCCCGGGCAGCAGCGTGCCGACGCGTTCACCCTGCCACGTGGCCGTGCCCTCTGGATGCAGCAGCACGCCATGGCCGCGCTCGGCCCACGCGACGGAGTAGGCCTTGCCGCCGCCGCCCGGGACGTTCGCGATGAGGTTGTTCGCGAGCCAGAACGAACGCACCAGGGGCGACGCGTTGACGATCTCGTAGCTCGCCCAATGCGCCATCAACGGCGACACCCGGCGTGAGAGTTCCTTGTCGACCATCCAGTCGGTGAGGAACTCGGGGTGCGCGGGTCCCAGGAACGCCACGGTTCCGGGGTTGACCGCGGCGCGCAGCCGGTCGAGATCGGCCGAGGGCAGGTCCAGGCCGCGCAGTTTCATGAGCGCGCCAAGGATGCCGTAGCGGTTGACCATGCTCATGAGATGGATGAGCCATGGCGCAGGCGTTGGGTCGCGATATTCGAGCGGCGAGAAACGCGGCTTGCCCGTGGGCGCGGTGCCGCTGGCTGGAGTCCCTGGGCCGGAGGTCACAGCGCGGACGTTAGCGCTGACGGTGGCGGCGGGCCAGCGCGCGAGCCGGCCCCGGCCGTCGCCGCGCTACGCCCATGCGGGGTGATGCCGCGCGCCTCCCGCCCACGCACCACCGGCCAGTGCAGGTCCGCTCACGGGTCCGCGCCTGGAACGCGCGATGAGCGCACGGGCCGCAGACAGCACGTCGCCATGCACGCCGGCCGCGGTGACCGCCACGCCTGCCCCCGGGCCGGAGATCACCAGCGGCACTCGGTCGTGCAACGCGGTGCGCAGGCGGACCACGTTCTCGCCGGGCCGTGCCAGCGCCAGCGCGTCGTGCTCGTCGACTTGCGTGAGCCCGACACGCGCGTGGGTGCCGTCATAGGAGGCGGTGTACACCCAGCGCTTGCCGGCGGCGCATGCCGACTCGATGCGCTGCGCGAACGCCTCGTCGCCGGGCACGAGCTGCGCCACGAGCGTCGCGACGTCCGTGGCACGCAACACGGCCGGACCCACAAGCGGCTCGACGTGAATCTCCCCGGGCTCGATCGCGATGCCCGCGGCGCGCAGGACGATCACCAGTTTGCGGGCGACATCAGCCCCGGATAAGTCGGCGGCGGGATTCGGTTCGGTGAACCCGAGTGCGTGCGCCTGCTCCACCGCTCGCGACAGCGGCACTCCGGCGTGCGCGCTGGCGAGCACCCAGGCCAGCGTGCCGGACAGTGAGGCGCGCACGGACACCAACGCGTCGCCACGGCGCCGCAGTGCCCGAACGGTGGACAGCACGGGCATGCCGGCTCCCACCGTGGTCGAGGCGCGCAAGGGCGCGTACCGTGCGGCCTGTTGCAGCGCCCGCCATCTCGCGCCGGGTGCTGCGAGGCCGTGCTTGTTCGCGGTCACGACCGCGATGCCGCGCGTCAGCAGGCTGGCATGACGGGCCGCCACGGCCTCGCTCGCGGTGCAGTCGATGAACAGCAATGGCGCGCCATCCGCGCGGAGCTCCCCGAGCACCACGGCCAGCGGGCGCGGCGGGGCGGTCTCCAGGAGCCGCGCGACCTGCGCGGGTTCGAGCCCGCGCGAATCGGTGACGTGGCCGCGCGTGTCGAATGCCGCCACCAAGCGCAGGCGCGGTCCGCGCGCGCGTGTGTCGCGCGACAGCCGTACCAGCAGCGCACGGCCGACGCGGCCGCGCGCCCCGGCCAGCACGACATCGACACGCGACTCGGCGCCGCCCACCACCAACGCGTGCAATGCGCGTGTGGCGGCGGGCACGTCGGCCTCGGCGACCACAGCGGCGGTGACGCCGGGAAGCGCGCTCGCGGGCGGCGCCAGCGGGAACCCACCGGCGTTCGCCAGCCCCCGGCCCACGGTGTCGGGTGACGGTGCGTGTCGCGGTGCCGAGACGGCCACCAGGCGCGCACCGAGCGGCCCGGGCGTGAAGCGCAGGTCCGCGATC